>NZ_SOGC01000002.1:0-134242 GCF_004402765.1 Cryobacterium sp. TMT2-17-1 | reverse complement strand
CCACCGCGGGCGCCGCCGCGGGCGCCGACGCGGGCGCCGCCGCGGGCGCCGCCGAAACCGCACGCGCGCGGGCCCGGTTGTGGACCGCGAAGGAGGCGGTGCTGAAGTGCACGGGCGACGGGCTCCGAGTGGACCCGCGCAACCTGACCGTTTCGTTGCCGGGCGGCGGCGGCGGCGGCCGGGGCTCGCCGCGCCTCGACGCCTGGCGCGGAGCCGACGTTGACGTTGACGTCGACGCGATTGGGCTTCGCGACTTCGACCCGGGTGCGGCGCTCATGGGTGCCGAGTACGTGGACACGGCGCTCGTCGGCACGGCGCTCGTCGGCACGGTGCTCGTCGGCACGGTGGCCGTTCTCGGCGAGGGCAGGCGCGCCGCGGACGGGCCGACCGTGCATATCGTGTCGAATGCGGACATCCGTCACCACCTGAATGGTCCGGCCTAGCCGGTTGAGTCCGAGACCGCCGTACAGCACTCCGCCCCGAACGAATTCGACGGAGATTCTGGCCGAAAGGGGCTCAAAAACCGGAAAATGACTCTCATTCGAGAGAATCTCCGTCGTATCGGTTCGACGCCGGGCGGGAGGGTCGGTCGGCTGGACCAGCCAACCTCGCCTAGAGCTTGGGCAGGGCGCTCCGATAGATCCAGCGGTCGACGATCCGGCGAATTTCACCGCTATCGGTGTGCACGGAAAGGAACTCCACAAGGTCCTCGGTAGTGATGGAACCGTGGCGGCGCGCCCGCGTGTAGGCGCGCACGGCGCCGAAGAAGGCGTCGTCGCCGAGCGACCGGCGCACCGCGTGCAGGGCCAGGGCGCCGCGCTTGTAGACCCGGTCGTCGAACATGTCGTGCGGCCCCGGTTCGCCGACGACGATGTCCCGCGGCAGGGCCTCGATCTCGGTCCGGTGCACGGCGGCACTCGCATCGGCCGTTGGTCCACCGCCGGCCTCCGCCCACAGCCACTCGGCGTAGCAGGCGAACCCCTCGTGCAGCCAGATGTCCTGCCACCGCACGACGGTCAGGCTGTTGCCGAACCACTGGTGGGCCAGTTCGTGGGCGATCAGCCGGTCGCTGCCGTGCGCACCGTCGACGTGGTTGCGACCGAAAATGGCGAGGCCGTGGGCCTCGAGCGGGATCTCCAGCTCGTCGTCGGTGACAACGACCGAGTAGGCGTCGAACGGGTAGGGACCGAAGCGGTCGGCGAAGAGGGAGATCATCTCCGGAAGTCGGGCGAAGTCCACCGCCACCTCGCGGGCGAGGTTTGCCGGGAAGAAGATGCGTTGGGCCACCGGGGCGGCGGCGGCGTCGGTGCGCCGGTAACGGCCGATCAGCACCGTGGCCAGGTAGGTAGCCATCGGCTCCTTCACCTCGTAGGTCCAGCTGGTGCGGCCAGACCGCGTCGTGCGCGCGATCAGCGTACCGTTCGCCACGACCGTGTAGGGGTCCTCGCAGCTGACCCGGATGCGGAACGAGGCCTTGTTGCTGGGGTGGTCGTTGCAGGGGAACCACGACGCCGACCCGGTCGGCTGGCCGGCCACGAGCACGCCGTCGTCGAGTTCCTCCCAGCCGACCTCGCCCCAGATGCTCTTCAACGGATGCGGCGCGCCGCGATACCGCACGATCACCTCGAACAGAGCCCCGGCCTCGATCGTCGCCACCACCGTGATGGTGAGCTTGCGCGCGCTCTGGCTCACCTTCAACGCCCGCACCCCGTCGACGGTGACCCGGTCCACAGTGAGACCATCGAAGTCGAGGCTGAACCGGTCCAGCCTCATCGATGCCCGGGCCTGCACGGTGGCTGTGGCCCGCAACTGGTTGGTGGTCACCCGGTAGTCGAGGTTCAGGTCGTAGTGCAGGGCGAGGTAACCGCCGTTTCCGTTGCCCGGCAGGTACGGGTCGCCCGCGGTGGCGGCGCCGTGGGTGGGAGCGGCCCCTCGAACGCCGGCCGGGCCGAGCGCGGATCTGGGCGGCAGCGGGGTGAGGCGCTTGGCCGGGCTCTGAGCGGGGCCTGGGGGCGGTGGGGTGCGAGGCATGGCGGGCGTCAAGTCCACCATGGCAGACTGCGCCACGGCGAAATGGGGTTGCCCGACCACACCGACCCGGCCGGCACGCGTTCCCCGCGCATCACCAGCGAGGCAGGCCCCACAGTGGCGCCCTCCTCGATGTCGGCCGCCGGCAGAATCACGCTGTGCGGCCCGAGCGTGGCGCCCGCCGCCAGGGTGACCCGGTCCAATTGCATGATGCGGTCGTGGAACAGGTGCGTCTGCACCACGCAGCCCCGGTTCACGGTCGCACCGTCTTTGATGCTCACCAGGTCCGCCTCCGGCAGCCAGTAGGTCTCGCACCACACGCCGTACCCGATGTGCGCGCCGAGAGTGCGAAGCCACACGGCGAGCGCCGGCGTGCCGGCCGCCTTCGCCGCGAACCAGGGTCGGGCGACCATCTCGACGAAGCTGTCCGACACCTCGTTGCGCCAGATGAACGACGACCAGAGCGGATGTTCCGTAGCGTCGATCCGGCCCACCAGCAACCACTTCGCGGCCGTGGTCACCAGGGCGGCGACGGCCCCCGCGGCCAGCAGCACCAGACCCGAGAGCGCGATCGTCCACCCCAGGCCGATCGTGAGCCAGAGCGCATCAAGGGCGACGAGCACGCCGAGGGCGATCAGGACCGTGACGATGACCGGCATGATCCGGAGCATCTCCCACAGCGCCCGCCAGGTGACGAGCCGGGCCGGTGGGTGGAAGGTGCGGGCCTCGTCAACATCCGTCACTGTGCGGCGCAGCCGTTCGGGCGGGTTGCCCAGCCAGGACGACCCGCGTTTCGCCTTGCGCGGCGTGGAGGAGAGCACCGCGACGAGCCCGTTGCGCGGCACCGTGCGGCCCGCGCCCGCCATGCCGCTGTTGCCGAGGAACGCCCGGCGGCCGATCTTGGCCGGCCCGATGTGCAGCCAGCCGCCGCCGAGTTCATAGCAGGCGACCATGGTGTCGTCGGCGAGAAACGCGGCCGGGGCGATGGTCGTCAGGGCGGGGATGAGAAGCACGGTGGAGGCTTCCACGCCGGCGCCCACCTTAGCGCCGAGCAGGCGCAGCCAGATCGGGGTGAGCAGGCTCGCGTAGATCGGGAACAGGAGCGTTCGGGCGCCGTCGAGGATTCGCTCGGTCATCCAGACCTGCCAGCCGATCCGGCTGCGCACGGGGTAGTACCCCTCCCGCAGGCCCACACCGAGCAGCCGAACGGAGCTGAGCACCAGCAGCGCGTAGACCAGCCCGGCTGCCACGACCGCGAGCGGGGTGGCCAGGGCGGCCCGCCCGGCCGCGTCGGCCAGGGTCGCGGCGTCGCCGATGGACGCCCCGACGATGAGCGCGCCGACGAGCACCGCGATCGCGGGCAGGGCCGTCATGGCGATGGCCCCGGTCGCGAAGGCGGTCAGCCAGCGGGTCCCTCGCGGCGGGCGCTCGGCCGGCCACGAGCCGCGGGCGGCGCCCATGCGGGCGGCCGGGGACCCGGCCCAGCGTTCACCCGGCGGCACCGGTCCGGAGACGGCCGAGCCCGGCTCGATTACGGCGCCCCGCCCGATGTCGGCGCCGCCGAGCAGTGCGCTGCGGGAGCCGACCGTGGCGCCGGCGCCGATCCGTACCGGCCCGATGCGCAGCACGTCGCCGTCGATCCAGTAGCCGGACAGGTCGGTCTCGGGTTCGATGGCTGCCCCGGCACCGATGTCCAGCATTCCGGTTACCGGCGGCAGGGAGTGCAGGTCGACGTCGGTGCCGATGCGGGCGCCGAGGGCCCTGGCGTAGTAGCTGATCCAGGGGGCACCGGCCAGGCTCACGGCATCCGAGAGCAGTGCCACCTGTTCGGCGAGCCAGAGGCGCAGGTGCACCGATCCGCCGCGCGGATAGTTGCCGGGCTCCACGCCGCGCAGCAGCAGCCGGGCGGCGACGACGGAGATGGCCATTTTGCCGGGCGGGGTGACGAAGAGCACGAACCCGAGCGCCACCCACCACCAGGAGATGGTGGGCGCGAAGGAGGCGCCTGACCAGCCCGCGAGCAGGTTGTTCGCCGCCGCGAGGTAGACCAGCCAGCGCGCGCCGACCAGCACGTGCAGCGGCACGCCCAGCAGGGTGATGGCGAGGCGGCTGCGCCGGGGCACCGGCTGAACCTCCCGCACGATACTCGCCGCCGCGGGTGCGCGTCCGTCGAGCTCGTCGGCGAGGGAACCGATCCGGGGGTAGTCGTAGATGTCGGAGACTCGGGTGTCGGGGAACCGCTCGCGGACGGTCGACACGAACTGGGCCGCGGAGAGCGACCCGCCGCCGTGGGCGAAGAAGTCCGCGTCGGGACCGTCGGCCGACACTCCGAGGATGGCGGCCCAGCCGGCGGCAAGCCACGCCGCCGTCGGCGAGAAGGCCTCCGCCTGCTCACCCCCGGTGGCGGGAAGGGGCCAGGGCAGGGCACCGCGGTCCACCTTGCCGGAGGTACGCGTGGGCAGCTCGTCGACGACGTGCACCAGCGGCACGAGCGCGGCCGGCAATTCTTCGCGCAGACGGATGTTGGCGGCCGCCCGGTCGAAGAGGGCCCCCTCCACCTGGGCCAGGTAGCCGACCAGGATCTGGTTGCCGGCCGGGGTTCTCTGCACGACCGCGGCCGCTCCGGCCACCCCGGGGAGCGCGCGCAGGGCCGCCTCGATCTCGCCGAGTTCGATACGCCGGCCGCCGAGCTTGACCTGGTCATCGGCCCGGCCGACGAACACGAGACCCTCGCGCTCGTAGCGCACCAGGTCGCCGCTGCGGTAGGCGCGGTGCCAGCCCAGCTCGGTATGCGGGGCGTACTTCTCGGTGTCCTTGCCGGCGTCGAGGTAGCGGGCCAGCCCGACCCCACCGATAATGAGTTCCCCGGTCTCGCCGTGGGCCACCCGGGCACCGGCGGCGTCCACCACGGCAAGGTTCCAGCCGGCCAGAGGAAGCCCGATCCGCACCGGTCCGCGGCCGTCGAGCAGGGCGGCGCAGGCGACGACGGTGGCCTCGGTCGGGCCATACGTGTTCCAGACCTCCCGGCCGCGCACGGCGAGGCGCGAGGCGAGCTCGGGTGGGCAGGCTTCGCCGCCGAAGATCAGCAGCCGCACCCGCTCCAGCGATTCCTCCGGCCACAGGGCCGCGAGGGTGGGCACCGTCGACACCACGGTGATGCCGTGCTTGATCAACCACGGGCCCAGGTCGACCCCCGAGCGCACCAGGGAGCGGGGCGCCGAGACGAGGCAGGCACCGTTCCGCCAGGCCAGCCACATCTCCTCGCAGGAGGCGTCGAAGGCCACAGAAAGGCCGGCCAGCACCCGGTCCGCGGGACCGATCGGGTCCGACCGGAGGAACAGGTCGGCCTCCGCGTCGACGAACGCGGCGGCGGAGCGGTGGGCCACCGCCACCCCCTTGGGTACCCCGGTGGAGCCCGAGGTGAAGATCACCCAGGCATCGTCGTCGGGGGCCGGCATGGCGCCGATCGTGCCGGCGAGGGCCAGGTCGTCCCCGGGCGCCAGCATCCGTTCGGCGAACATCTCCGCGTCCATGCCGGTGCGCACCTCGAACACGCCGCCCGCCCCGATCACGCCCACGACCCGGGCCTCGCCGAAGACGAGCCGGGCACGTTCCTCGGGGTCGTCGGCGTCGACGGGCACGTAGGAGGCGCCGACCAGAAGGGTCGCCAGAATGGAGAGATACAGTTCCCGGGTTCCCGACGGGATCCGGATGCCGACGGTGTCGCCGCGGCGCACCCCGCGGCGACTGAGCTGCTCCGCCTGCTCGGTGACCAGGCGCACCAGATCCCGGTAGTTGATCGCCCCGTCGACGTCTTCGAGGGCGAGCGCGCCCGGATGCCGACCGGCGGTCGCGAGCAGGATGTCGACCAGGGTGCGGGCCGGCGCCGCGCGGTGTCCGGCCTCGAGCACGTCCTGGCCGGGCTCAATCGGGGTCAGGGTCACGCAGGCTCCTCGTCCAGGTCGCGGTGCCAGCCACCGCGCGCCACCAGTTTAGAACCCGCAGGTAACAGGGAGGTGTCCGGTTACGGTGACACCGGCGACGGGTGCCGCGACGCGTCAGATCAGACCGTGGCGGCGGAAGGCGTTCCAGACGCCGTCGCCCTGCACGGTGGTGGTGACCTCGTCGGCGTAGGCCTTGACGGCATCCGAGGCGTTGCCCATGGCGATGCCGACCCCGCAGACCTGCAGCATCTCGATGTCGTTGCTGCTGTCACCGATGCCGAGGGCGGATGCCGCGTCGAGGCCGAGCCGGTCGAGGAGCCGCAGGATCGTGGAGCCCTTGTTCACACCATTCAGCGTCACCTCGCCGCTGCCGCGCCCCATGTGCGGGATGGTTCCGGTGATGACATGGAAGTCTCCGCTGAGCGCGTCCGACACCCGGTCGTACGCCCGGAGGTCGCCGGCGAGGAACACCGACTTCGCGATGCCCGTGAGACTGAAGGGGCGCACATCGGCGAAGGCATTCAGCGCCGGGTGTGCGACGGCACCGGTGACGGATGCCGTCGCATACCCGGCTCCCGCCTTCCGCTTTTCGCCGGACGCGTAGTAGTCCGCGAAGCGGTCATGCACGCCGGGGCTCGGAAACAGCTCGTCAAAGGACTGCAGGTAGAAGTCGTACCCTGACTCCTCATAGAAGCTGATCATGCGGGCCACGGCCGCTTCGGGCATCGTGCGTTCGATCACGAGCTCATCGCCGATCTCCGCGAACCCGCCGCCGGAGCTGATGAAACCGTCGAATCCGATGTCGCGGATCGCGGGGTAGATCTCCACGGACGCCCGTCCGGTGCTGAGGTACACCAGGTGCCCGTTGTGCCGGGCGGCGCGCACCGCGTCGATCGCCGACTCCGCGATCATCGAGCCGGTCTCCATGAGCGTGCCGTCGGCGTCGACGAACGCGATGCGGGGGGAAATCATGAGGCACTCCAGACGAGGTGGTCTCCGGGACGTGTGCATCATCGGAGACGACCGGAGTGTGGTGATCGTATACATCGACGCTAGCTGCTGAGGCGTGTACCGCGTGACCGGATAACATCGGCGAACCGGTCGACAGAACTGTCGCCTAGCCTGAAGGGGTCCGGATGATCGTCTGACCGACACCGTCAGGGCTGCGGGCCAACGACGCCAAACGGCGCTCAGCATGCCCGAACCAGAAATGAGAACCACCATGACCGTTTCGAACAAAGTCGCACTCGTCACCGGAGCCGGGCAGGGAATCGGACGCGGCATCGCACTCCGCCTCGCCCAGGACGGCTTCGACATCGCCGTCGCCGACCTCGACTTCCAGGCAGAAAAGGGGGCCGGTGTCGTCGCCGAAATCGAGGCTTTCGGGCGCAGGGCCGTCTTCGTCACCGCCGACGTCTCCAACCGCGATGATGTGTTCGCCGCCGTCGACACCGCGGCCGAGAAGCTCGGCGGATTCGACGTGATTGTCAACAACGCCGGCATCGCCCAGGTCACGCCCATGCTCGAGGTCACGGCGGACGATCTGGAGAAGATCTTCCGCATCAACGTGAACAGCGTCGTCTGGGGGATCCAGGCCGCGGTCGCGAAGCTCGACGAACTCGGCCACGCCGGCAAGATCATCAACGCCGCCTCCATCGCCGCCATCCAGGGCTTCCCCATCCTCGGCGCCTACTCGGCCTCGAAGTTCGCCGTCCGCGGCATCACTCAGGCTGCCGCCCAGGAGCTCGCACCTCGGGGCATCACGGTCAACGCCTACGCCCCCGGCATCGTCGGCACCGGCATGTGGGACCTGATCGACGAGAAGCTCAGCGCCATCAACGGCAAGCCGCTCGGCCAGAACCTCAAGGAAAACGTCGACGGCATCGCGCTCGGCCGCATCGAGACCCCGGAGGACGTCGCCAAGATCGTGTCGTTCTTCGCCGGCCCCGACTCCGACTACGTCACCGGCCAGGTCCTGCTCGTCGACGGCGGGATGCTCTACAACTAGGGCCTGGAGCGCCCCGGGGAACGACGCTCAGAGACACCCGGAGGCGAGGTTGGGAGCAATCCGGACCTCGCCATCCGTGCGCGGAGGCTGGGTGTCCCTGGAAGGATTCGAATCCCCAACCGGTTCCCGGCCGTCGCCCTATTTCTTCTTCTTCGACTCGCTGTCGTCACTCGTTCGTCTGTTCAGCCGCAACCGTCGGCCGATCGCGATGTCCTCTTGTACCTTGTCAGCGGCCTTGTCGCTCTTGCGGGTGTCCCGCGGCGGCAGCTGAAGTTCTTCTTCTGCGGCGATGCCCGCCTGCAGCTCACGGCCTTGTTCCAGCTCGGCGTCGAATTCGGCACCGAAGAGCAGGGCGAGGTTGGCTATCCACAGCCAGAGCAGGAACACCACGATGCCGGTCAGGGAATCATACGTGCGGTCGTAGTTGGAGAAAATGGTGACGTAGAGGCCGAACAGGAATGAGGAGATCACCAGAGTGAGGAATGCGAGTAACGCACCCAGGCTGATCCATCGGAACTTGGGCTGCTGGGCGTTGGGGGTTGCCTAGTACAGGATTGCGATCCCGGCTGAACGCGCCGACGCACCCGGATGCCGACCACAGCGCCAACAGGATCCCGACGACGAGGGCGACGCCGACCGCCGGCGACGAGCTGAACTGCCCGAGCGGGGAACTGTGGGCAGGGCTGCGGTCGACGCTGCAGCGCTTTCACTGGGGATATCGCGAGGCCGGGTCTACGTCCCGATCAAGCGTCACCGGGACGGGACGGGGCTGCTGACGCAGCACATACCGCCAGGACGGCTTGGCGATCTCGCTCAGCGAGTCGGGTTTGCGGGAATCGTCGGGCGCCGGTGCTCGCTCGCTTTTTTCGCGCACGCTATTTCTGCCATGGGTGCTCTCCTCGGCTTCGCCAGCGATCGATTCGTGCGCGCATCCGTTGCGCCGCCGCGGAGTGAGTTCGATTAGTTTCATTGACTCCGGGAAGGAATTCAAACCAAATCTGCACATCAGGTCAAACACACTATTTCCGTGACGAAACGGGAAATTCCCCGACTTTAAAGGAGGAAGTCGACCGCTCCGTGGACACGTCGACACAAGGGCGATGTGCTGGTCGGTCGGCATCGACCGATGATTAGTGGTGCCCCTGGAGGGATTCGAACCCCCAACCGTTTCCTTAGGACGGAACTGCTCTTCCGTTGAGCTACAGAGGCTGTCTACTGAAGTTTAGTGGTTGTCTGCCGGCGCCGCAGCGCACCGCTGCGACGCGCTTACGTCGGCGGGTACAGGAAGAGCGGAACCTCACTGGCCGACACGGTGCGCGTGTTGTACGCGTGACTGCCGTTCCAGTTGTATTCCTCGAGAATGACCGAGCCGTCGCTGTTGACCGACTGCACGTAGGCCACGTGGTTGTAGTTGAACCAGGCGACCGCGCCGACGACGGGAGTGTCGCCGGTGGCCCAGCCCTGGTCAGCCCAGGCGCTGGCCCAGTTGCTCGCGTTGCCGCCGCTGGGGGTGAGCTTGCTCCAGGTCCAGGTCCACGGGGAGCCGGTCGACCCGGCGTCGCGGTTGAGCCGATATGCCACGAAGTCCACGCATTCGCGGTAATAGTAGCCAAGCGGAGACAGCCCGCCGCCCTGGGTGTCGGTGGCCCGGTCGAACCACGGGTAGTCGTCGCCCTTGGCACGCACGCTGTATACAGCGAAGTCGGTGGCAGCCGATCGGGCTGCCTCGGCGGTCTGCTGGGCGGCCAGTGCACGCTTGGCCTCGGCATCCCGCTGGGCGAGTTCCTCGCTCGTGGTCGCCGTGAAACCGTCGCGAGCGACGGTGATGGCTGCGGCGCCACTGTCCACCGTGACGCCCTGCGTGTCGGCAACCCGCGGAGTCGTCGAGGCGGTGTCGCTCGCACCGGGCGCGAACGCATAGGCAGGAAGGCCGGCGGTGAGGAACAGTCCCGGAATGGCCAGCAGGGTCACGGCGATTTTCATGGGCCGCCGGCGGCGCGACCGGGGCACCGGGAGGCTGACGGCCGGTGCGACCCGCGGGGAAGCGACCGGATTGAGCCGGTTGCTCCGCGCCGCGATCGATGCCTTTTCGAGGTCCAGAGCCTTGGTTTCCGCCACCGCAACCGCATCGGGAATGCGCACAGCCACCGGCACGTCCATGCGCACCGGAGTGTTCACGGTGGCGTCGGCTCGGGTCTCTGCCGCCTCACGCTGCGCACGCAGTTCGCGGCGCGAGAGCGGAAAAATCGGGGTCTCTGGCGAACCAGAAGTGCCGGGTACGCCGGGTTGGGGCAAAAGAAGATCCTCTAACGCACCGAGATCGAGGTTCAGTGCTCCTCAACCATAGGCGACGGCGATCGGGAAGTCACCTTGGGGCGTTACATCCCTGTTACATTCGCGGGTCAGGCGGCAGGAGCAAGGAATTCATCCCACTGCGGTAACGGCCGCTCAGCGCCGCGCACCACCCAGGTCGTGCCGACCGGCAATCCCGGGTGGAACAAGAGTTTCCAGCCCATCTCGGCCGGCGTCCGGTCGCTTTTTAGGTTGTTGCAGCGCAGGCAGCAGGCCACGAGGTTGTCCCAGGTGTCCCGACCTCCGCGCGACCGAGGCATTACGTGGTCGATCGTGCTGGCGGTCTTGCCGCAGTACCCGCAGCGATGCTCGTCCCGGCGCAACACGCCGCGACGGCTGACCGGCACGGCCCTGGACCGAGGGATGCGCACGTAACGCGTGAGCAAGATGACGCTCGGTCGCTCCCAGGAACCGGAGGCGGCACAGATCGGATGCCCCTGGTCGGCCTGCACGATCGTTGCCTTGTGATTCATGACCAGCACGAGTGCTCGTTTGAAGGACACCACGGCAAGGGGCTCATACCCCGCATTGAGGACCAGTGTGCGCATGCGTTCCCTTTCGAAAAGGGCTGGACGGCTTCCAGCCATTCGAACTACGACAGTCAGTGAGAAGGAGCGAACAGGCAAACAAAAAGGGCGCCGTCACCATGACAACGCCCTACCGGCCACACGGTGTCCCTGACACGCGCAACTCAAGTTTGCTCGACTGCTCTGCCGCAGCGCGGAGCGGCTGCGCACATCCATGGTGTGGATCGTGCGCCGCTCGCGCATGGGCTCTCCCGAAAACTCGCAAAACATCAGAGCAACAGGTTAACCCACATTCGGCGCCACCGCGAAGTGCGGGACGCCGAATGTGCTAGGTGTTACGAAACATTCATCTGGCAGCCGGCCGGCTCGGATCTTCCGGCAGGCTCAGATGCCGAGCCGCACGATGTAGTACGAGCTGGTCCAGATCGGCTGCACGCGCACGGCCGCCCCCTCATACGGCGCATGCAGGATGTTGCCGTTGCCTGCATAGAACCCGTCGTGGCCGTCCATGATGACGAGGTCACCCGGCTGAGCCTCAGTTTCGGGGATTCGGGTGCCCGCCGCGCCCTGCCCGGTCGAGGAATGCGGCAGCGAGATGCCGAACTGCGCGTAGACGTACATGATGAAACCGGAACAATCGAAGCCGGCCGGGGTGGCCCCGCCGTAGACATAGGGGACACCCTGGTAGCCGGCCGCGACACTGTAGACGGATGCCAGATCGAAATTCGGGTATGCCGGGGCAGCCAGGTAGTCGGCCGACGACGGACCGGAATACGACGCGGCATAGGAGGTCATCGCGGCCGCGGCTTCCTGTCGGCGCCCCTCGGCTGCCGCTGCCTCGGATGCGGCAACGGCCGCCGCTGCTGCGGCCGCTGCCGCCGCCAGTTCCTCGGGGGTGGTGGCGGTGAACCCGTCGCGCGCGACGCTCACGGTATCGGCCGCGGCGGCGACCGCCACGGACTGCGCACCCGATTCGGTCAACTCGGCCGAGGCCGTTGACGCGTACTCCTTTTCGGTCGGCGCGAACGCATAGGCCGGGATGGCCATGGTCGCGACGAGGCCGCCGGCGAGAGTCATGAACACGATGTTCGCCACGGCGCCTCGGCGGCGTGACCGCCGGCCGGAACGGGGACTGGCGGCCCGATAGTGGCTGAGCTCCGCGTGTTCATTGTCGTTGGTGATGGGAGGGCTGGTGATGGATCCGGTGGTGGCTACCGAGTTCGGGGCTCGACAGAAGATCTTCTTACCTAATGCGGCCAAAGTGATTACCTCCGACGCCTCGACAACACTAGGTAGTTGCCCCGTCCACTGCGCTCGTCGCGTGTGTAAGGAACGAATCAAGAGACGGGCAAGAAAGGCGTCTTGATCCGTGTCCGTCGACCGGAATCTGGACTGTGGACGACTCCAAGCTAACTGACGCTCATCCGTTTGTCACGCCGCAGGCTACTTTTTCTAACATATTGATAACAAAATTGTGGGGCGAGTGATCAATGGTGACGGGGCAGGCGGTGACCGCCGAATGGCTAGGCGACCGCTGCCGGCGTGGCGACGAAGATGTGGCCGGCGACCTCGTTGGGCAGTTCCAGTCCGTCCTCGAACCCATGCACCTGCACGAGCACATAGGAGCCCACGGCGGAGAAAACCCCCGTGGCCCCGGGGAGCACACCGGAGTTTTTCAGCTGGGCCAGGAGCTCGGGGTCGACCTGAACGGGTTCGCCCAGACGGCGCACCACGGCGGTGACCGGACCGGCAGATCCGGCGACCAGGTCGACGAGGCTCGTCACCCCGGCCATGAACGCGACGGCCGGCGAATCGCCCAGCTCATCGAGGCCGGGGATGGGGTTGCCATACGGAGACTCGGTCGGGTGATCGAGCATCTCCAGGATTTTGCGCTCCACCCGCTCACTCATCACATGCTCCCAGCGGCATGCTTCGTCGTGGACGAATTCCCATTCGAGCCCGATTACGTCGCTGAGCAGGCGTTCCGCAAGCCGATGTTTGCGCATCACATGCACGGCCTTGCTGCGTCCGTCGACGGTGAGCTCGAGGTGCCGGTCGCCGGAGACGACTACGAGGCCATCCCGTTCCATCCGGGCCACGGTCTGCGACACGGTCGGCCCGGAGTGCCCGAGGCGTTCCGAGATGCGTGCTCGGAGGGGAACGATGTGCTCCTCTTCGAGATCGAGAATCGTGCGGAGGTACATTTCGGTGGTGTCGATGAGATCCGTCATGCCCAGCGTTCCTCTCGGCTCGGTACGTACTGCCCAACCTTATCGCCGCGAGAGCGGCCGTTAGAATCGCCCTATGTCGAACCTGATAATTCCCACGGAACTTCTGCCCGATGATGGACGATTTGGCTGCGGCCCGTCGAAAGTTCGAAAAGGACAACTCGAACACCTCTTAGAGTTCAGCGCGAGTGTGATGGGCACCTCCCATCGCCAGGCACCCGTCAAGAACTTGGTCGGTCGCGTGCGCACCGGCCTCGCGGACCTCCTTCGCGCCCCTGCCGGTTATGAAGTCATTATCGGCAACGGCGGGTCCACCGCGTTCTGGGACGCCGCCGCGTTCTCCCTTATTCTCCGCCGCAGCCAGAACCTCGTCTTCGGCGAGTTCGGCGGCAAGTTCGCCGCGGCCGCGGCCGCTCCGTTCCTCGAAGCGCCCGACGTGGTCAAGGCCCCGGCCGGATCGCGCAGCGAGTTCGCCGTGACCGAGGGTGTCGACGTCTACGCCTGGCCCCAGAACGAGACCTCGACCGGCGTCATGGCTCCGGTCACCCGCGTGGTTGCCGACCCCAACGCCCTGACGGTGATCGACGCCACCAGCGCGGCGGCCGGTATCGACTACGAGGCCGACCAGGCGGATGTCTACTACTTCGCGCCGCAGAAAAACCTCGCCTCCGACGGAGGCCTGTGGATGGCGCTCTTCTCCCCCGCCGCGATCGAGCGCGTCGAGCAGATCGCCGCGAGCGGGCGCTACATTCCCGAGTTCCTCAGCCTGAAGAACGCGATCGACAACTCGCGCCTCAACCAGACTCTGAACACTCCGGCCGTGGCCACGCTTCTTTTGATCGAGAACCAGCTCGACTGGATCAACGGAAGCGGCGGCCTGGCGTGGGCGTCCGCGCGCACCCTTGAATCGTCATCCGTTCTCTACGACTGGGCCGAGAGCGTGCCGTTCGCGACGCCGTATGTCACCGACCCGGAGCACCGGTCACAGGTGGTCGCGACGATCGACTTCGACGACGCGATCGATGCCGCCGCCATCGCCAAGACCCTGCGCGCCAACGGGATCTCCGACACCGAGCCCTACCGCAAGCTCGGCCGCAACCAGTTGCGGGTTGCCACCTTCACCGCGATCGAGCCCGGAGACGTGCGCCAGCTCGTCCGCTCGATCGAGTTCGTGGTGCAGAACCTGGGCAAGTAGGCCTCGACATGCGGCTCTGGCTGAGAGACAGTGAGCGTCGGCCAGACCCGCTGCCGGCTCGAACGAATTCCCGCAAGGCTTTCCTTGCGGGCTCCGCCGGCTGGCTAGTGGCGCTCGCGCTCGCGCTCGTCTTCCGGGACGAGCTCGCCGCCGCCGGGGTGGGCTGGTGGCTCTGGGCTGCCCTCATCGGCCTCGGCCTCGGCCTGCTCGGGATTGCCTGGGTACGGTTCCGGCGCCGTTAGGGCCGCACCGAAGTCGATCCCGTCAAGCACATCTTCGCCGCGGTCTTCGTCGTCGTCGTCAGATTCGTCGTCGTCGTCAGATTCGTCCTCGTCGTCAGATTCGTCGTCGTCGTCCGATTCGTCATCATCGCCCAACGCCTCGGCGTCGGCCACGGCCGCAGCCAGTTCCTGGGCCGTGCGGTAGTCGGCCAGGCGGTCAGACCACGGCACCCACTCCGGCGCGATCAGGGCGTCGTCGCCCGGCGTGAGCTCGGCTTCCAGAACCGACGGCTCGGAGCTCTTGTCCACCCGGGCGAGGGTGACCGTCCAACGCCAGCCCGGGTAGCCGGACAGGTTGCAGTCGAACAGCAGCGAGAGCACATGCTCGCCTTCGACAAGGTGGCCGAGGGGTTCGCCGACGCTGTCGGCCGGCGTGATCTCCAGCAGCGCGGTGCGCGCCTGGTCGACCGCGGACAGCAGGCGCTCGTCGGCAGCGGCCTCAGGCATCGAGTTCCTCCGCGACCTTGCGCAGCATGGCCGCGATCTTGTGGCTGTGGGTTTTGTCGGGGTAGCGGCCGCGACGCAGGCTCGCTCCGATGCCGTCGAGGAGTTTCACCAGGTCCTCGACGATGACGGCCATGTCGTCAGCCGGCTTGCGGCTGAGTTTGACCAGGCTCGGCGGTGCCTCGAGAACGCGAACGGACAGCGCCTGAGCGCCCCGCTTGCCGTCGGCGATGCCGAATTCGAGCTTCGTTCCTGCCTTGACCGTGACTCCGGCGGGCAGTGCAGAAGCGTGGAGAAAGACCTCGTGGCCGTCATCAGAGGTGATGAAGCCGAAACCTTTCTCCTCGTCGTAGAACTTGACCTTGCCGGTGGGCATCTGGACCTCGCTGGATTCCGGGCGCGCGGATTGCGCGCCAACCACCCCCAGCCTATTCGGTCGGACCGGTTCCCGCCCCGTATCCTTGAGTCTGTGACCAATCAAATTCCACCCGCCGCGAGCCGGCTCGAACGCATCCTTGCTTACATGGTTGCGGGTGTGGTGGGTCTGTCCATCCTCGCGTTCCTTGCCGTCATCCTCGGCACAGCGGCCGGGGCCGGGGCGGACAACGGTTTCGGCCAGGGGGTCTGGCCGGCGGTGCTTGCTTTGCCGCTGTTTGGATTGCCTCTCGGATTCGTGCTGATCATCGTCCTCATGGTGATGTCCGGCATGCGTCGCGCTCGTGAGGCACGACAGAATAAGGAGTAGCAATGCTCACACTCGCTTCGCGCCTTCGGGCGCTGGATGACGCAACGTTGCGTCGCACGATCGACATCCGCATGGTCTCGGCCACGGGCATCCGTGATTTCTTCGACCTGGCCGAGGCTCTCCTCGAACCAACCGCAATCCAACGGGTGCTGGCACGGCTCGATCGGGCCACCCTCGCCGTTCTCGCCGTCGCCGGTGAGTTCAGCCAGGGAACGGAGGTCGGCACGGCTGCCGCGCCGTCGCTGTTCGACCTCGCCGAGCGCCTGTCCGAACTGGCAGGTTCGCCCGTCGACGTGGCCGAGGTCGCCGGCCGTGCCGCCGAATTGGACTCCCTCATGCTCGCGCGCCTGACCGACGGGCGGTTCAGTTCCTACCCGGCGGTGGCCGCGCAACTGCTGACCTGGCCGGACCTGGGCCTGCCGACCGCGCTCGAGCTGGCTTCGACGCCAGCACCCGCGGCGCTGGCCAGTGTCGACACCACCGATACCCGCTTCACAGACCGTCTCGCGGCGGAGCGTGCCTTCGCCGCGGTGTCCTCCATCGCCGAACTGGTCACCGAGCTCGCCCGCGAGCCGGCCAGGGAGCTCAGCCGGGGCGGGCTCGGCCTGCCCGACACCAAGCGTCTGGCCGCCGTGATGGGGGTCGAACTCGAATTCGTGCCCTCCTTCGTCGCGACCGCGGCCCGAGCCGAACTCATCGCCCATTCCGACGGCTACTGGAATGAAACCGAAGCCGGCGAGGCCTGGCTGCTCGAGAGCACCGCCCGCCGCTGGGCAACCCTGGCCGACGCCTGGCATGCGGCCCTGCCGCCGGATGTGCGCGGGATACTCGCCCGCCGGCCCGGCGTGTCCTGGGGCGACGTGCTGCGCAGCTTCGTGGCCTGGCTCTACCCGGCCGGCGGCCAGTGGATGGACGACCGGGTCACCGAGTTCGCCGAGGACGCCGAACTGATCGGCATCACCGCCCACCAGACCACCAGCCCGGCCGGTGCATCGGTGCTGGCCGGTGACCTCGAGGCGGCCGTCGCCACCATGGCGGCCGCGCTGCCGGCGACCGGCGGCGCGGTGTACCTGCAGAACGACCTGTCGATCGTGTCCCCCGGACCGCTCGCCCCCTCGATCGACAGCCGCCTGCGGGGGCTCGCCGACGTGGAGAGCCGGGAACTCGCCCTGAGCTACCGCATCACCGCCAACTCCGTGAACCGCGCCCTGGCGGCCGGCGAAAGCGCGGAGTCACTGCTCGATTTCCTGCGCACGGTCTCCCTGACCGGCATCCCACAGCCCGTCGACTACCTGATCCGGGAATCCGCCGCCCGCTACGGGCGCGTGCGCGTCGGCCCGACGGACCCGATGGAGTCCCCGGCCCAGGCCTATGTCCAGTCCGACGACGCGGCCCTGCTGAGCACCATCGCCGTGGACCAGACGCTCGCCTCCCTCGGCCTTGTGCCTGCCGAGGGCAGCCGACTGACCAGCCGGTTCCCCTCCGACGTGGTCTTCTGGGCGCTCAGCGATGCGCGCTACCCCGTCGCCGCGGAGGACGCCACCCATGAGATCGTGCACCTGCGCCGCCACCAGCTCGCTCGGGTCGTGCCGGTGGACGCCCCGGATCCGGCCGTCACCCTGGTCGAGAGGCTGCGTGCCGCCGATGGCGGCGAGGGCCAGGCAGCGGATGCCTGGCTCGCCCGCCAGCTCGACCTGGCAATCAAGGCGAAGCAGACCGTCGTCGTCAGCATCGCCATGCCCGGCGGTGTGGTGGTCGACTATCTGCTCGAGCCGGCCAGTGTGGGCGGCGGGCGTTTCCGGGCCCGAGACCGTCGCGCCGACATCGAACGCACGCTGCCTCTGTCCAGCATTATCAGCATCACGCCGGCTCCGTAGGTGCGGGCCTTCACGCTGACCGGGCGTAGGATTAACGGCTATGTCTGATGGCCCTCTGATCGTCCAAAGTGACCGAACGGTTTTGCTCGAAGTCGCCCACCCTCTTGCCGAGGATGCGCGCCACGACCTGGCCGTGTTCGCCGAGTTGGAGCGTGCCCCCGAGCACATCCACACCTACCGCATCACCCGGCTGGGGCTGTGGAATGCCCGCGCCGCGGGGCACGACGCCTCCAACATGCTGGCCACGCTCGAAAAGTACTCGAAGTTCGCCATCCCGCAGACCGTCAGCGTGGACATCACGGAGACGGTCGGCCGGTATGGCCGGCTCATCATCGAACGTGACACCGAGGGTCAGCTCATCCTGCAGAGCAACGACCAGGCCGTGCTCACCGAGATCGCCGGGGCCCGGCGCATCGCGCCCCTCCTGATCGGGCATCCGTCGCCGGACTCGTTCCTGGTCGAGCCGTGGGCGCGCGGCCAGCTCAAACAGGAACTGGTGAAACTGGGCTGGCCGGCCGAGGACCTCGCCGGCTACACGCCGGGAACGCCGCATCCGATCGGTCTTTTGGAAGACGGTTGGGCGCTCCGGGACTACCAGAACAAGGCCGTCTCCAGCTTCTTCGACGGCGGCTCCGGCGTGGTCGTGCTGCCCTGCGGGGCCGGAAAGACGCTGGTCGGCGCCGGGGCCATGGCCACCGCCAAGACCAACACGCTCATCCTCGTCACCAACACGGTCTCCGCCCGTCAGTGGCGCGACGAACTGCAGAAGCGCACGACCCTCACCGCCGACGAGATCGGCGAGTACTCCGGGCAGGTCAAGGAGGTCAAGCCGGTCACGATCGCGACCTACCAGATCCTCACCGCCAAACGGAAGGGCGAATACGCGCACCTCGAGCTACTCGACGCCATGGACTGGGGCCTCGTCATCTACGACGAGGTGCACCTGCTGCCGGCCCCCGTGTTCAAGCTGACCGCGGAGTTGCAGGCCCGCCGCCGCCTCGGCCTCACCGCCACCCTGGTGCGCGAGGACGGCCGCGAGGGCGACGTATTCAGCCTGATCGGCCCGAAGCGGTTCGACGCGCCCTGGAAGGAGATCGAGGCCCAGGGCTTCATCTCCCCAGCCTCCTGCTTCGAGGTGCGCATCGACCTGCCCCAGTCCGAGCGACTCAGCTATGCCGCCGCCGCCGACGACGAGCGCTACCGGATGGCCGCGACCGCACCCGCGAAGCTCGACGTCGTCAAGCGCCTGGTAGCCAAGCACCCCGGAGAACGCATCCTCGTGATCGGACAGTACCTCGACCAGATCGACGAGCTCGCCGAGGCCCTGAATGCCCCCAAGCTCACCGGTGCGACCCCTGTCGACGAGCGCGAGCGCCTCTACCAGGCCTTCCGAGTCGGCGAGGAGAACCTGCTCGTGGTGTCAAAGGTCGCGAATTTCTCGGTCGACCTGCCGGAGGCCACCGTCGCCATCCAGGTTTCGGGTTCCTTCGGCTCACGCCAGGAGGAGGCGCAGCGCCTCGGCCGGCTTCTGCGGCCGAAGGAGTCCGGTCTGTCCGCGAACTTCTACACGCTGGTGGCCCGCGACACCGTCGACCAGGACTTCGCCCAGAACCGCCAGCGCTTCCTCGCCGAGCAGGGCTATAGCTACACGATCCTTGACTCGCAGAATCTGGACGCGCAGGTCGTCTCCGTCTGACTGGCGGTGAAACGGCCGGTCAGGCGGTCGGAGAGGAAGCCTTCCGGCGGGCATAGCGCAGGAACAGCATGTCCCCGGCGGTCAGCACGTGCAGCAGGGACATCTCCCGGGTGATGGCGGCGGGACCGGCGGAGATCCGTCCGGCCGGGCCGCCCTCGAGCACGGGGCTGACGGTGAGGCACAGCTCGTCGACGCAGTCGGCGTCGATCAGCGCACCGAACAGGTTCGGCCCACCCTCGCAGAGTATCTGCGCCAGACCGCGCCGAGCCAGCTCCGCCCGCATCAGCCGCGGGTCCACGACGTCCTCCCCGCAGACCAGCACGTCCGCCACCTCTGCGAGCTCCGCGCGTCGCCGCAGCGGTGACGCCGCGTGCGTCACGACCAGCGGCCGCACGGCGGCGTCCGCGAACAGCGAGTGGCTCGGCTCGAGGTCCAGCCGTGAGGACACGATGGCGACGGGCAGCTGCGCCGGAAGTCCGTGCCGGACCCGCCACGCGGCATCCGCGGGGCCCTGACGGATGCCGACGTACCCCTCGGCGCGCACCGTGCCCGCACCGACCACGATCACGTCGGCGAGCATCCGAAGGGTATCGAAGACGAGCCTGTCGTCGGCGTTCCCGAGCCCGCCACTCACACCCTCCCGGGTGGCGGCGCCGTCGAGGCTGGCGATGAAATTCACTCGCAGGTGCGGCAGAGTGCGGTCAGGCACCCGGTAACGGATGATCAGCTCGTCACGATCCAGCATCATCAGGCCAGGTTGTGGCGCACGTACGCCGGTTCGCGGAAGCCCAGGATCGCCTCGGTCATCCGCACGGCGTCGACCGCGGCGACGACGTTGTGCATCCGCACGATCCGGGCGCCCTGCAGGATGCTGTAGACGGCGGCGGCGAGCGATCCCGCGATCCGGTCGCCCCGCTCACGGTTCAGCGTCTCCCCGATGAAGTCCTTGTTCGAGACTGCGACCAGAGTGGGGTAGCCGAGGGCGGTGATCTCGCCGAGCCTCCGGGTCAGCTCGAGCGAGTGGTAGGTGTTCTTGTTCAGGTCGTGCCCGGGGTCGACGATGATGCGGGATGCCGGGACGCCGCGACTCCGGGCCAGCTCGATCCGTTCATCCAAGAAGGTTGCGACCTCGTGCACCACGTCGCCGTAGGTGGGCCCCGGCCACGGTGTGCGCGGCGGCGCGAGGCTGTGGGTGATCACCAGCGTCGCGTCGCTGTCCGCGACGACGTCAGCCATGGCCGGGTCGTGCACCCCGGTGGTGTCGTTGATCACGTGGGCGCCGGCGGCCAGGCTGGCGCGCGCCACGGCGGGATGAAAGGTGTCGACGGAGATGACGACGCCCGAGCCGCGCAGGGCCTCGACCACCGGGACGACCCGGTCGATCTCCTCCTCGATCGGAATGGACGGGCCGGGCGCGAATCTCGCCCCGCCGATGTCGACCCAGTCGGCGCCGTCCAGGATGGCACGCCGGGCGGCCGTGACGGCCTCGTCAAGAGCGAAGGTCGCCCCCTTGTCGTAGAAGGAATCCGGCGTGCGGTTGACGATGGCCATCACGGCCACCTCACGGGAAAAATCGAACAGTCTCTCCCCGATCAGTCGCCGTGGATGGATCAGGTCGGGCAGCGCCGGGCCAGGTCGAGTGGTCGCGTTGTCCATGTCAGGTCCTTCAGTCGGGTGCTCCGGCGAGAAGTTCGTCCAGTTCAATGCTCTCATCCGCAAGCCGGGTCGTGTCGACCCGCACCTCCGTCCGGATGAAGCGCTGCACCGTCTCGTTGACGTCCCACACGTTGACGTTCATGCCGGCGACGACCCTGCCGTCCAACACCCAGAACGCGATGAATTCCCGCCTCGCCGGGTCACCGCGAAACACGACCTCCGCATCCCGGGCAAGTGCGCCGTACCCCGAGTACTCCATCCCGAGGTCGAACTGGTCGGTGTAGAAGTACGGGATCGCGTCGTAGCTGACCGCCTGGTCAAGCATCGAGCGGCCGGCCGCGGCGCCGGCCCGCTCGGCGTTGTCCCAGTGCTCGACGCGCAGATGGTGCCGCAGCACGGGGTGGAAGACCGTGGCGACGTCACCCACCGCGTAGACGTCCGGGTCGATGGACCGGAACGCCGCGTCGACGACGATGCCGTCGTCGACGGCCAGGCCCGCGTCCCGGGCCAGGTCCGTGTTCGGCACCGCGCCGATGCCGATGACGACGACATCGGCCGAAACGACCTCGCCGCCGGGGAGTCCCACTCCGGTGACCCTCCCCTGCGTCCCGATCAGTCGGTCGGCCTGAGTTTCCATCCGCAGATCCACCCCGTTCACGCGGTGCAGCTCCGCGAACACCGACCCGACCTCGTCGCCGATCAGCGGGGCCAGCGGCACGCCGTCCCGCCCGAGCACCGTGACGGTGTTGCCGTAACCGCGGGCGGCCGCGGCGACTTCGAGACCGATCCAGCCGGCCCCGACGATCACGACCCGGCGGTTTCCCGGCTCCAGCTCGGCTCGGAGCGCCTGCGACTCGCCGACCGTGCGCAGATGGTACACCCCGGCCAGGTCTGCGCCCGGGCCGGGAAAGCGCCGTGACGACGCCCCCGTCGCGAGGAGCAATCTGTCGTAGCGCACCGATTTGCCCTCCCGCAGGGTCAGCTCGTGGGTGTCGAGCGCCAGCCCGGTCACCCGGGCACCCAGCCGTACGTCGATGCCCCGCTCGTCGTACCACGGTGCCGGGTGCACGTCGATCGTGTCCCGGGCGGCCCGCCCGGCCAGGTAGTCCTTGGAGAGGGGCGGCCGCACGTAGGGGTACTCAGTCTCCCCGGCCAGCAACACGATGCTCCCGTCGAACCCCTCGGAACGGATGGCCTCGGCCGCTCTGGCCCCGGCCAAGCCGGCCCCCACAATCGCAAAAGTCGGAACAGTCATTCTGGTCTCCCCACGCCGCGGCAGTCTGGTTTGATCACCAATCTACTCGCCAGCGCGCATACCGGGCATTTTCAGTAAACCTTCAGCTAACGCGCAGATAATATGTACATGACTGACGGCCCACGCATCCTTATTGTCGACGACGAACCCAATATCCGGGATCTCCTCACCACCAGCCTGCGTTTCGCCGGATTTGCCGTGCGAGCAGTCGGAAACGGCGCGCAGGCGATCTCCGCCGTCCTCGAGGAAGAACCCGACCTCATCATCCTTGACGTCATGCTGCCGGACATGAACGGTTTCGGAGTAACCAAGCGCCTGCGGTCCGCCGGCTACACGGCCCCGATCCTCTTCCTCACGGCGAAGGACGACACCGAAGACAAGATCACCGGCCTGACGGTCGGCGGCGACGACTACGTCACCAAGCCGTTCAGCCTCGACGAGATTGTGGCCCGGATCAAGGCCATCCTGCGCCGGACCATGCAGGCCGACGAAGACGCGATCATCCGCGCCGGCGAACTCACCATGGACCAGGACACCCACGAGGTCCTGGTCGGCGACGCCCCCATCGAACTCAGTCCGACCGAGTTCAAGCTTCTGCGCTACCTCATGCTGAACCCGAACCGGGTCCTGTCGAAGGCTCAGATCCTGGACCATGTCTGGGAGTACGACTTCAACGGTGACGCCGGCATCGTCGAGTCCTACATTTCTTACCTCCGCCGCAAGGTGGACGCGCACTCGACCGAACCCCTCATCCAGACCAAGCGCGGCTTCGGCTACATGCTCAAGGCCGCCAAGGCGTAGACACAGGCTGCGCTCATACACTGGTTTCCTATGCATCAGTCACTTATGGAGCGGTGGAGCCGCATTTCCCTGCGTTCCAAAATCACGGGCGTCACGGTCCTGATGCTGACGCTCGGCCTGCTCGTCTCCGGCATCGGCACGATGGCCATGCTTCGCCAATACGTGGTCCAGCAGGTCGATTCGCAGCTGCAGATCGACGCCCAGTCCGCCTCGAACAGCTATTCGGCGGCGGCTCTCGGCCAGGGCACTACAGCCGTGGTCTCTTCGGACTACTACGTCGCCCTGTATGACGAGCACGGCAGCCTCGAGGACCACACCTGGCGGGATGTCCCGCGCAGTGAGCTGCCGATCCTGACCGCACCGCTCGACCTGCAGACCGTGATGGAGCTCGACGGCAAGACGATGACTCTGGTGGACTCGGCACACGACACCGAGTTCTTGGCGGTCGCCGTGCCGCTCGTGATCTCGCCTCAGGGAACCTTGGGCACGCTGGTCATGGCGGTCTCGTTGAGGCCGACCGAGAACACCATGGCCACCTACCTCACCATTTTCTTGGGGTTCGGGCTCGGGGTCGTGCTGGTGGGCGCCCTGCTCACCCGGCTGCTGGTGACCACCACCTTTGCACCGCTGCGAGAGGTGGAGCGCACGGCCGCGGCCATCGCCGATGGCGACTTCAGCCAGCGGCTCGGCGGCGCCACGCCCAACACCGAGGTCGGGCGCCTCAACCGATCGCTCAACACCATGCTGAGCCGCATCGACCGCCTGTTCAAGGACCGCGCCCGCACCATCGACCAGATGCGCCGCTTCGTCGGCGACGCCAGCCACGAGTTGCGCACTCCCCTCGTCTCGGTGCGCGGCTACGCCGAGCTCTACCGAATGGGTGCCTTGCAGGCCCCGGAAGAAATCGCACTGGCCATGGAGCGCATTGAGAAAGAAGCGATCCGCATGGGCGGCCTCGTCGAAGACCTGCTCGAGCTGGCCCGGCTCGACGAGACAAAGCCGCTTGCCCTCGCGCCGGTCGACCTGATGCCGCTCGCCCGTGACGCGGCCCTCGACGCCATGGCCTCCTCCCCCGGTCGCACCATCACCGTCGTCACGCCGATCCCCGCCGAGATCGAGGACAGCACCGAACGCCCCGCCATCGACCTCGCTCACTCAACGGGAGAAGTCCCCTCCGCTGCCGCACCAGGTTCGAAGCCCGACGAGCCGAACCAACCGGCGGGCGGATCCGTCTCTTTCGCCGGGGCAACCCTGGCGCGGCTGCGCACCCGCAAACCACGCAAAGCGGATGTTGCGCCGCCGGCTCCGGAACAGACTCCGGTGACCGAGCCCGGCACCGTGCAGGCCGTGGTGATGGCCGAGGAGAACAAGATCCGCCAGATCATCACGAACCTGATGGGCAACGCGCTACGCTTCAGCCCGACGGACAGCCCGGTCGAGCTCGAGGTCGCAGTCGACCGCCGAAACCAGCGCGCCTCCATCGCCGTCATCGACCATGGTGAGGGTATCCCGCCGCAGATCAGGGAGAAGATCTTCCAGCGCTTCTGGCGTGCGGACACCTCCCGTGCACGGGAGACCGGCGGCAGCGGGCTCGGCCTGGCGATCGTCGCCTCGATCGTCGCCAGCCACAACGGCACCGTCCAGGTCGTGGACACCCCCGGCGGCGGCGCAACGTTCCGGGTCTGGTTCCCACTGGCCTGTTCTCCGAGCGCGCCCCAGCGCGTCGCCCCCGTCATCACGTCGTAGCGCGTGCCGCGGCGTCAAACCCCCCGCGGTTCCTCCCCCGCGGTCCGGGAGGATGATTTGCCATGGCAGAACGGCAGCCAACGGGAACGGCTGCAGACGGCTCCGTAGTCTGATCGGTATCTTCCCCTGCCGAAAGGACCCCCATGACCCGCTATCAGGTCGACAGCGAAGCAGTGCTCCACACCACCTCGGTGGCGCGCGCCACGATCGGGCACATCCAGGGCGAGGTCGCCGGGCTCATCGCCCAGCTGACCGCGCTGGAGGGCTCGTGGACGGGCCAGGCCGCCACCGCGTTCCAGGCGGCGGTCTCGGACTGGCGTGCCACCCAACAGCAGGTGGCCCAGAGCGCGGAGGGATTGAATCTGGCCCTGAACCAAGCCGGCCAGCAGTACGCCGAGATCGAGCAGGCCAACGCGCGCCTCTTCCTGCGTTAGCCGCGACGGCCTGCGCATTGGCGACGCCTGTTTTGACGACATCTGTTTTGCCGACGCCTGTTTTAGCGAGGCCTGTTTTAGCGACGCCTGTTTTAGCGACGCCTGTTTTAGCGAGGCCTGTTTTAGCGAGGCCTGCGTTAGCGAGGCCTGCGTTAACGACACAGGGCGCCTCCCGGCGGAGGCGCCCTGTGTTGTGAAGCGGTGAAGCGGTGTGGACTTAGAAGTCCATTCCGCCGCCCTGGTCGCCGGCCGGAGCAGCGTTCTTCTCCGGCTTGTCGGCGACTACGGCCTCGGTGGTGAGGAACAGTCCGGCGATCGACGCTGCGTTCAGCAGCGCGGAACGGGTGACCTTCACCGGGTCATTGATTCCGGCGGCGAGCATGTCGACGTACTCACCGGTCGCGGCGTTGAGGCCCCAACCGATCGGCAGGTTGCGCACCTTGTCGGCGACAACGCCCGGCTCCATGCCGGCGTTGAGGGCGATCTGCTTGAGTGGAGCGTCGATGGCAACCTTGACGATGTTCGCTCCCGTTGCCTCGTCGCCGACCAGCTCGAGCTTCTCGAACGCGGTCTTGCCGGCCTGGATCAGCGCAACGCCACCACCGGCGACGATGCCCTCTTCGACGGCAGCCTTCGCGTTGCGGACGGCATCTTCGATGCGGTGCTTGCGCTCCTTGAGCTCAACCTCCGTCGCGGCGCCGGCCTTGATGACTGCGACTCCGCCGGCGAGCTTGGCGAGGCGCTCCTGGAGCTTCTCGCGGTCGTAGTCACTGTCGGTGTTTTCGATCTCGCTGCGGATCTGCTGGACACGTCCGGCGATGGCTTCGGGGTCTCCGGCGCCTTCGACGATGGTGGTCTCGTCCTTGGTGATGACGATCTTGCGCGCGTTGCCGAGGAGGTCAAGCGTGACGTTCTCGAGCTTGAGACCGACCTCTTCGCTGATGACCTGTCCACCGGTGAGGATGGCGATGTCCTGCAGCTGGGCCTTGCGACGGTCGCCGAAGCCGGGAGCCTTGACGGCGACCGACTTGAAGATTCCGCGGATCTTGTTCACCACGAGCGTGGCCAAGGCCTCGCCGTCGACGTCCTCGGCGATGATGAGGAGCTGCTTGCCGGTCTGGATGACCTTGTCCACGATGGGGAGAAGGTCCTTGATGTTGGAGACCTTGGAGTTGACGATCAGGATGTAGGGGTCTTCGAAGACCGCTTCCTGACGGTCGGGGTCGGTCACGAAGTAGGCAGACAGGAAGCCCTTGTCGAAGCGCATGCCCTCGGTGAGCTCGAGCTCGGTGCCGAGAGTGTTCGACTCCTCGACGGTGACAACACCCTCCTTGCCGACCTTGTCGATGGCCTCGGCGATGATGGCGCCGATTTCGGCGTCACCGGCGGAGATGGAAGCGGTGGCCGCGATCTCTTCCTTGGTCTCGACCTCTTTGGCGTTGGCGATGAGCTCAGCGATCACGGCGGCCGTGGCCTTCTCGATGCCACGCTTGAGGCTGATCGGGTCTGCTCCGGCCGCGACGTTGCGCAGGCCTTCACGAACGAGCGCCTGAGCCAGGACGGTGGCGGTGGTGGTTCCGTCGCCCGCGACGTCATCGGTCTTCTTGGCGACCTCCTTGACGAGCTCGGCACCGATCTTCTCGTACGGGTCGTCGAGTTCGATCTCCTTGGCGATGGACACGCCATCGTTGGTGATCGTGGGAGCGCCCCACTTCTTTTCCAGCACCACGTTACGTCCGCGCGGGCCGAGGGTGACCTTGACAGTGTCAGCGAGGATGTTCAGGCCACGCTCAAGGCCGCGACGGGCCTCTTCGTTGAAAGCAATGATCTTTGCCATATGTGTTTCTCGTCCCTCCCGGACGTTACCAAAACGGTGATGGGTTGGCACTCAAACAGAGAGAGTGCCAAGTAGATTCTGGCACTCTGGGGTCGAGAGTGCAAGTGAACGGCAAGGTGCCGCGGCCGCGGCTACGGCACCAGCACAACCGTGCCTCGGTCCGACGGCACCAGCTCGATCCAGGTGTTACCGGCGGCGAGACGAATCGTCACGCCGAAGTCATCGACGAGACGGATGGGGGCGGTCTGGTCGGCCTTGGACCAGACCGCATGCACGGACTTGCCGCCGGCCGACACCCAGGCTTCCCCCGAACCGATCATTGTCGTCGTGGGAACATCTCCGTAGGAGCCGTCGATCGCGACCCGCAGGACCAGGACGTTGGTCGCCCGCAGCTGCGCACCGGTGGCGTCGAGGTCAGGTGCGCCCTCCTGCGAGCGCAGGTAGGCAGCACCGGCCGCATCCCACGTCCAGCCGGGCCAACGGGCGGTGGAGAAGGTGGAGTTGATCGCCGCGACGGGCGCGCCGTCGACGGCCGCGGACGATCCCTGCACGGTCGCGGAGTAGGCAAATTGCTGGTTCGGCGGCGGCACGGTGGCGTTCCGCGCGACGAGCGCTGAGGCCTGGAGGATGACGTTGTGCGGGGCTTCCCGGTCATCCGAACGCGCGAAGAGGCCGGTGTCGTCGGTATCGAAAGCGGCGCTGACGACATCCGTCGCGTCCATCAGGTCGATGAATTTCTGTTGGCCGCCGGAATAAGCCGCGATTCCGCCGAAGGGCGCGATGATGTCCGGGTCCATGGGTCGGATCGATCGCACCGGCCCGACGAGTTCAGGCACGTCGGAATGCCAGACCGCGACATAACGGGTCAGCCCGCCCTCGACCAGTTCTTCGAAGACGATGTCGGCGCGCTCGAGAGAGAGCTGCGGCCTGGCCGCTTCGTGGTTGTCGATCTTCACCGAGAGGGCAGGGTTCTGGAGGCTCCCGGCCGGCACACTCGTACCACGCAATGGGGCGACCGCCGGGTCTGCGGCCGACTCGAAGGTGGAGTTCCAGGGCGTGCTGGTCGAGCTTGCCGGCGGCTTCGGCGCGTCACTGGCGCATGCGGAGACCAGCAGAAGGTACGGCAGAAGGACGACCCCGAGCATCCGGATGGACCGGATTCTCGGTGCCGCACTTCGTCGCTGCGCTTGAACCACTATTTTCGTTGTCACGCCCCAAACCCTAACGCGGCTGCACTGCCGCGCACACATGCCTGGGAGCGACCCGACCCTGCGGTCGACCGCTGGAACATCCCCCGCTGGATCAGATCGGACGAACCGCTTCTGCCTGGGGCCCCTTTGCCCCTGTACCCAGTTCGAAGATGACGTGCTGTCCCTCTTCCAGAACCTTGTAGCCGTGCATGTCGATGGCCGAATAGTGGACGAAGACGTCCTGGCCACCTCCATCGACGGTGATGAAGCCGAAACCCTTTTCAGCGTTGAACCATTTGACGGTTCCGTTCGCCATGTATAACTCCTTGTTGCTGTGAATTCGTCGACACGCGCCCGCTGGCCGTACCGGGCCTGGCGCAAGGATTGCGTCCATTGCATTCGACCGATGGAATACGTCTCCTGCGAGAACGCCCGGACAAACAAAATGAGGGACCAACGCCCAATTTACGGAAGCTCCGGAAGAACGAAAGGGGGTTGACGCGCGAGCGCCGGACGTATAGGCGACGGCTATTCGGCCGGCTCGTAGTCGGCGCCGACAACAACGGTCAGGTCCGCTGCGGAATCGGCGAAATCGCTTGAAAGCAGCACCTCCGAGCCGGGCAGTGACTCCGCGACTCCGCGGGCCGCTCCCTCCAGGGCCGCGTCGGCGTAGTAAACCGTCGTCGTCTGCACATCCTCCGTGCTCGCGTTGTCCAGCTCTTCGATCGTCCAGCCCTCCGCCTCGAGGAGATCGCCAACGGACCGGGCGATCCCCTCGCCGGCGGTCCCGTTCAAAACGGTCACGGTCGAGTCAGGGTCCACGGTCGCGGCCGGCGTCGGCACCGGCGCCGGAGTGTCACTCGGAGTGGCGCTCGGCTCGGCCGTGCTGTCAGCAGTCGTCGCCGTGCCCGGCAACTCGAAGTTCAGGTTGTTGTTCAGGACGGCCAGGCCGACGACTCCGATTCCGACCAGCAGCACGGTTGCGCCAAGAGACCACCACACTGCGACCCAGCCGCGCCCTTTCTTGCCGGGCGCGCGGTGGGCCCCCACCCGCTCCAGGAAGTGCGGGAAGTGGTCGAAGCGGTCTTTAGCGTAGGAATTCGGCATCGTGAGGCTGGTCAGATCCTTTGTAGTGGTGATGAGACACGGGAAGGGTGCAGGTCAGGGAGTCAATCGGTGGACTGTAGCGACCGGCGGCCCCTTGCCTGCGACCGGGCGTCGCGCAGCCGCTGCAGGCGTTTCACCAGCATCGGGTCGTGGGCCAGGGCCAGCGGCGAGTCGATCACAACCCCCAGTAGTTGATAGTACCGGGCGGCCGAGAGGCCGAACTCGGCCCGGATCGCCTGTTCCTTGGCGCCGGCATGCTTCCACCACTGCCGCTCGAAGGCGAGGATCAACCGGTCGCGCGCGGACAAGCCTGCCGGCGAGGAGGACTCCGAGGCAGGCTCCGCGGGAGTCGACGAGCCGGGAGCTCCGTCCACGTGCCACCTCCCTCGATCTCTGCAATCCTAATTGTCGATGCCTGCGTACTCGCTGGGCCGTTGGCCGTGCTGTCCAAGGTGGAAAATCCTGCCGGGCTCCTGATCGAGGAATACCACCGCGGTCTGGCGAGTTTAGTGTTGATACGGACAGATTTCGGCCTCTCCGGGGTCGAGCAGGAAGGAACGGAACATGGACTACGAGGTCGAGAAGTCGGATGCGCAGTGGCGCGCGGAGCTGAGCCCCGAGCAGTACGCCGTACTGCGCGGCGCCGCCACCGAGCGGGCGTGGGCCGGCGAGCTCCTCGATGAGGGCCGCTCCGGGATTTACACCTGCGGGGCTTGCAATGCCGAGCTGTTCAAAAGCGGCACGAAGTTCGACTCCGGTTGCGGCTGGCCGAGCTTCTACGAATCGGTGCGTCCCGAGGCCGTTGAACTCCTCGAAGACCGCACCCTCGGGGTTGTGCGCACCGAGGTGCGCTGTGCTAAGTGCGGCTCTCACCTGGGCCACGTTTTCGACGACGGATTCGGAACGCCCACCGGCGACCGGTACTGCATGAACTCCATCTCGCTCAATTTCAAGCCGGTCGAGTAAGCGTTGCCCGACCTCCTTGATACGGTCAATCATCGACGCTCCCACTCCAAGGTCACCGGGCAGGCACCGAGCCATGCGGAACTGCTGCCTTTGGTGGCTGTCGCGGCCCGTGTCGCCGACCATGGCGCTCTGCGTCCGTGGCGGCTGATCGAGTTGCGCGGTGACGCCCGGCGCCGCCTGGGCGAGGCCATGGTCGAGGCCGCCGGGCTGAACGGCGCCGAAGCCGCCAGGCTGGCCGCTAAGCCGCTGCGCGCCGAACTTCTGATCGCCGTGGTCGCGAGCCGTCGCGAAAGCGACACGGTGGCGGTCTGGGAACAGGACGCCGTCGCGGCCGGTGTCGCCCACATGCTGAGCCTTCTCCTCGCCGCCCAGGGCTGGGGCGTCATGTGGCGTTCCGGCGCCCTGGCCCGCACGCAGCCGGTGAACGAAACCCACGGCCTCGCGGCCTCGGAAGAATTGCTCGGCTGGCTGTACGTCGGGGGCATTCCGGCCGATGCAAAACCGGGCGTGCGCTCGCCGATCGATCCGACGGATTTTCTCAGCGCCCTCGAGGAAATCGTCACCGAGAGAATCACGATCTGAAGCGATGAGAGAACAGGGCCGGCCACGGGACTTGAACCCGTAACCCCCACTTTACAAGAGTGGTGCGCTACCAATTGCGCCAGGCCGGCATGAGGCGATTGACGCCTTGACTAATCATCCTAAATGACGAACCCGTGCTGTGCCGCCATCGAAGCGGGGCGACTACCCTGCCGGTGCCGGCTCGGGGGTCGGCGTCGAGGTGGAGTAGGTCGCGCCGGCCGCCTGTAGCACGAAGGCCGCGAACTCCCTCGGGTCGTCGAGTGCGCCGACGTACTGCTTTCCGTTGACGAGCACGGTGGGTGTGCCGGTGATGGCCTCGACCTCGGTGTTCGGCAACGGACCGGACAGAGCCCGGTCGGTGGATGCGATGACCCACGATTTGAAGGTCGTATCGTCAATGCACGCGTTGATCTGCGACACCCGGTCGCTCACGCCGGCGTCCTTCACGAGGCCCTTGATGGCCGCGTCGTCGTGACCGGCAGTGCCCTCCTGGGGCTGTTCCTGGAACAGGATGGCGTTGAAGTCGTAGAAGTTTGCGGGGGCGTAATTGGCCACACATGCGGCGGCGTTCGCAGCCCGAAGCGAGTATTTCGTGCCGGAGGACTTGTGGGTCAGGATCGAAACCGGGTGGATCTCCACGGTCGCGGCACCCGACGTGACCCATTGGCTGATCTGGTCACTGTTGGCGGCATCGAACTCGCTGCAGAACGGACAGAGGTAGTCGGCGTAGACGCGAATGTCGGCGACCGTGCCGGTCGCATCCGGCTTGGACGGTATCGGCTTGGCCTCGGGCTGGAGCGCGGAGGTCGTGACCGGGGTCATCCCCTCGGAGATCAGCACGCCGTCACTGGCCATGTTCGCCGGACCGGGGCCGACCGGGGGAATCGAGTTGATGATGACCACGACGATGACCGCGGCAATGGCGACGCCGGCGACGGCGATTCCGCTGCGCAGGGCGACCCGGTAACGGCGGTCCTTCTTCTTCTGCTCCTCGCGGATCCGCTTGGCCTTGGTGCGCACCGCGTCACGTCGCTGATTCTTAGAGGGACGGCTGTCGCCCGATCCGCCAATAGTCATGAATGCTCGCTCCGAGTAGTTAGTGCAGAGGCAAGCCATTTGCGAATGCCTCCCAAATAGTAGGTCCCCTTTCTGGGAAACGTCCAGACGGGGCCTGTGGGCGGGCTCCGCCGCAGAATTCCCGCCGTCGCCGCGATCCCCCGACATGACATACTTAGAAAGTTGACCTGTGGCACATGACGTGTGGCAGGCGTAGTAACCCATCACAACGGATCGTCCGGCACGTACCTGCCGGTGAAGGAGTAATCAACCATGGCTTCAGTCACGTTCGACAAGGCGACCCGCCTGTATCCGGGTTCCTCTATTCCCGCCGTTGACAAGCTCGACCTGTCGGTTGCCGACGGCGAGTTTCTCGTGCTGGTCGGCCCGTCCGGCTGCGGCAAGTCCACGTCCCTGCGCATGCTCGCCGGCCTTGAAGAAGTCAACGACGGCAACATCTTCATCGGTGAGCGCAACGTGACGGATGTCCCGCCAAAAGACCGCGACATCGCCATGGTCTTCCAGAACTACGCTCTGTACCCCCACATGACGGTCGCCGAGAACATGGGCTTCGCGCTCAAGATCGCCGGCGTCAACAAGGATGAGCGCGCCGCCCGCGTTCTCGAGGCCGCCAAGCTGCTCGACCTCGAGCCGTACCTGAGCCGCAAGCCGAAAGCACTCTCCGGTGGCCAGCGTCAGCGCGTCGCCATGGGCCGTGCGATCGTGCGTCAGCCCCAGGTGTTCCTGATGGACGAGCCTCTGTCGAACCTCGACGCCAAGCTGCGCGTGCAGACCCGCACCCAGATCGCTTCGCTCCAGCGCCGCCTCGGCGTCACGACGGTCTACGTGACCCACGACCAGACCGAAGCCCTCACCATGGGCGATCGCATCGCGGTCCTCAAGGATGGCGTGCTCCAGCAGGTCGGCACGCCTCGCGACCTGTATTCGAAGCCGAACAACGTCTTCGTTGCCGGCTTCATCGGCAGCCCGGCCATGAACCTGTTCCTGGCCGACACCGTCGACGGTGGCGTCAAATTCGGCACCGCAACGATCCCCGTGCCCCGCGAGACCCTGGCCGGCTCCACCGGCAAGAAGGTCACGATCGGCGTTCGCCCCGAGGACATCCACCTGTCCACCACGCATGGCGAGGGCCTCGAAGTTGCCGTCGACCTGGTCGAGGAGCTCGGCGCCGACGGTTACCTCTACGGTCACTCCACGGTCGAGGGCAAGCGCACCGATATCGTCGCTCGCGTCGATGGCCGTTCGCACTCGTCCGCCGGCGACACCGTTTACCTCACCCCGACGCCGCACCACATGCACGTTTTCGACGCCGAGACCGGCCTGCGCCTCGGTGGAGCAGTCGCCGACTAGGCACCCGCTCCTCAACGAACGGCCGGATAGAGCATGCTCCGTTCGGCCGTTTTGTCGTTCCCCGACTGCGGAGCACACCGGTAAACTCGACGGATGAGCGGTTCACTCAACATCACATCGGCCACTGCCGATCCAGCCCTACTTGACCTTCCCTGGCACCTCCCGCTGGATGCCTGGCCGAACGAGAACATCGCAGCCCTGCCCAAAGGCATCTCCCGCCACCTTGTGCGCTTCGCTCATTTGAGCGGTCGTGTCGTCGCCATCAAGGAGACCACCAGCGAGATGGCCAGGCGCGAGTACGAGATGCTCCGTACCCTGCAGGGCCTGGAAATTCCCTGCGTCGAGCCGCTCGCCGTGATCACGAACCGCACCGATGACGACGCCGAGCCGCTGAATTCGGTGCTCGTCACCCGGCACCTCAAGTTCTCGCTCCCCTACCGCGCGCTCTACTCGCAGACCCTGCGGCCCGACACCGCCACCCGGCTGGTCGACGCCCTGGCCCTGCTGCTGGTACGCGTGCACATGGCCGGCCTCTTCTGGGGTGATGTGTCGTTGTCCAACACCCTCTTCCGCCGTGACGCCGGCGCGTTCGCCGCCTACCTGGTCGACGCCGAGACCGGGCAGCTATATCCAGGCGGGCTCTCCAACGGCCAGCGCGAGAACGACCTGGAGATCGCGCGCGTCAACATCGCCGGTGAGCTCATGGACCTCGAGGCCGGCGGTCGAGCGGCCGACGAGCTGGATCCCATTCGGGTCAGCAATGGGATCGTGGCCGCCTACCGGCTGCTCTGGAAAGAGCTCACCGGGTCGGAATCCTTCTCCAGCTCCGAACGCTGGCGCATCACGGAACGCGTCGAACGCCTCAACGACCTCGGGTTCGACATCGAGGAACTGGCCATCAAGACGGACAACACGGGTACGACCGTGCGCATCCAGCCGAAGGTCGTCGACGCCGGCCACCACCAGCGGCGCCTGCTGCGGCTGACCGGGCTCGACGCCGAGGAGAACCAGGCCCGGCGCTTGCTCAACGACCTCGACTCCTACCGGGTCTCCTACGGCGACCCGGAGGCCGACGAGGAGATGCTGGCGCACGAGTGGCTGGTGCGCGTCTTCGAACCCGTCATCCGGGCCATTCCCCGCGATCTCAAGGGCAAGCTGGAACCGGCCGAGGTCTTCCACCAGCTGCTCGACCACCGCTGGTTCATGGCCCAGAACCAGTCCAGGGACATCCCGCTGGCCGAAGCCGTCACCTCCTACGTCAAGAACGTGCTCCGGCACCGCCGCGACGAGGCCACCGTGATCGAGCCGGCCACCGGCGAGATCACGATCCCGATCGACGTGACCGACGATGAGACCGCCGCACTGGCGGACGCGGCCGAGTCGGCCGCCGACGACGCGGCCGACTGGCGCCTCAAGGTCTGATCCGGCCGGCGCTCCGCCTGGTCCGTGTACCCAGCCGAACCGTGAGAAAAGGCCGCCGATTGTGGGATTAAGGGGCTTTTCTCGCGGTTCGGCCTGCCTGGCGGGCGCCCGGCCGGCGGGTCGGGTTAAGAGGCTGCGGAGGCGGCTGCCGCCGTCGCGGCGGCTGCCTGCTTCGCGACCTTGGCGGCCTTGGCAGCCGCGCGCAGTCGGGAGACCTCGTACAGTGTCACGCCGGCCGCAATCCCCGCGTTGAGGGATTCGGTCGAGGCGCTGATCGGGATCGACACAATCGCGTCGCAGGTCTCGGTGACGAGGCGGGACAGCCCCTTGCCCTCGCTGCCGACCACGATCACGATGGGGCGCTCGGCGAAACCGATGCCGAGCTCGGGCAGCTGGGTGTCGCCATCACCGGCGAGGCCGATGACGAGCACGCCGCGCTCCTTGAGCGCCTTGAGCGACTGGGTCAGGTTGGTGGCCATGGCGACGGGAAGTCGGGCAGCGGCGCCGGCCGACGTCTTCCACGCCGACGCGGTCACGCCGACGGACCGACGCTGCGGCACGATCACGCCATGTCCGCCGAACGCGGCCGTCGAGCGGATGATGGCGCCGAGGTTGCGGGGGTCGGTGATGCCGTCGAGGGCGACGAAGAGCGGCTTGTGGCCGCGGCTGATCGTCAGTTCCAGCAGCTCGAGGGGCTGGGCGTACTCGTAGGACGGCACCTTGAGCGCGAGACCCTGGTGCACCGAGTCCCGGCCGGCCAGGCGGTCGAGCTCCGGGCGCATGACCTCGAGGACGGGGATGCCGCGGGTCGTCGCGAGGGTGAGGACCTCCTTCACCCGTTCATCCATTTCGATGCGCGTGGCGATGTACAGGGCCGTGGCGGGGATCTTCGCCCGCAGCGCTTCCAGTACGGAGTTGCGCCCGGTCACAACCTCATGCTCGTCGATCTGCTTGGCCCGGCGGGTGGACGCTCCGCCGCCGCCGGTGTTGCCGGTGGTGGCGCTGCGCGGCGCGCTCTTGGGACCCGCGGAACCGCGGCTGCGGCCGCCGCCGGCCGCGACGAAGCGGTCCTGGGCGAGCTTGCGTTTGCCGGCGGGGTGGTAGGGGCGGTCTTCCGCTTTGGGCGTGGGCTTCTTGCCCTCGAGCGCCTGGCGTCCCTGGCCGCCGGAACCGACCTGTGGTCCCCGGCTGCCCTTGCGCACGGCCCCGGTGCGGGACTTACGGTCTGTGTTCTTCATCAGTCAAAACTCCAATGGGCACCCGAGGGGGTGTCTTCGATGGTAATTCCGGCGGCGACGAGCTCGTCCCGGATACGGTCTGCGGCCGCATAGTCGCGGCCCTGCCTTGCGATTTCGCGATCGTCGAGCAGGCGCTCGACGAGGGCGGTGAGTGCGATCATGGCCGGTTCGTCCGTGGCCACGGACCAGCCCGGTGAGAGCGGGTTGATTCCGAGAACCTCACTCATGGCGAGCACGTGACCACGCGCGGCGGCGGCCGCGTGCAGATCTTCGGCGTCCAGCGCCGCGTTGCCGGTACGCACGGTGTCGTGCAACACGGCCAGAGCCTGAGGCACCGCCAGGTCGTCGTCCATGGCGGACGCAAATTCGTCCGGGACGATCTCGACGCCGGATCCGGCGAAGCGGGTGTCCGCCAGGCGGCGGTCGGCGCGGTCGAGGAAGCTCTCGATTCTTTCGAGGGCCGCTTCGGCCTCCACGAGGGAACCCTCGTGGTAGTCGATGGTGGAACGGTAGTGGGCCGCCCCCAGGTAGTAGCGCACGACGATGGCGCGCGCCTGGTCGAGCAGCTCCGCCGCGAAGACCGAGTTGCCCAGCGACTTGGACATCTTCTGTCCGTTCACGTTGACGAGACCGTTGTGCACCCAGTAGCTCGCGAAGCCGTCGCCGGCGGCGGCGGACTGGGCCAGCTCGTTCTCATGGTGCGGGAAGCGCAGGTCGAGCCCGCCGCCGTGGATGTCGAAGTGGGAGCCGAGGTAGCGGGACGCCATGGCCGAGCACTCGATGTGCCAGCCGGGACGGCCGGCTCCCCACGGGGACGGCCAGGAGGCGGACTCCGGTTCGTCGACTTTGCGACCCTTCCACAAGGCGAAGTCGCGTGGGTCATTCTTGCCACGCGGGTCGGCATCCGCTGCCGGTTCCATGTCGCCGCGCCGCTGGCGGGTGAGGTCACCATAGTCGGGCCAGCTCGCCGTGTCGAAGTAGACGTCGCTGGAGGCGTCATCGGCCGGGTAGGCGTGCCCGAGTTGGATCAGTCGGGTGATCAGGTCTTGCATCTGCTGGATGCTGGCGGTCGCCCTGGGTTCGTAGCTGGGGGCGAGGATGCCCAGCCGCTGGTATCCGGCGGTGAACTCCAGCTCGTAGCGGTAGGCGAGCGCCCACCACTGCTCGGTGCCCCCGACCGCGTGGGCCAGAATTTTGTCGTCGATGTCGGTGACGTTGCGCACGAAGGTGACATCGAAGCCGCGGTAGGTGAGCCAGCGGCGCAGCTGGTCGTAGACGAGGGCGCTGCGCAGGTGGCCGATGTGGGGCGAGGACTGCACGGTGGGTCCACAAACGTAAATACCCACCGCGCCGGGCGTGAGGGGTATGAAGTCGCGGAGGGCCTGGGCCCTGGAATCGTAGAGTCGCATGGTCACGCTTCCCAGCTTAGGTCAGGGTCTGCCGGGGGTTCGGGGAGAATGAGCGCCGTCGCGATGGCGGCGAGGCCCTCGCCGCGGCCAGTGAAGCCCAGGGCATCCGTCGTGGTCGCCGACACGGCGACCGGCGCCTTCAGCAGCGATCCGAGCAGCGCCTCCGCCTCGGCCCGGCGCGTGTTGAGTTTGGGCCGGTTGCCGATGATCTGCACCGTGACGTTGCCGACCCGGAACCCGGCGGCCGCCAGCAGGCGCAGGGTCTCGCCGAGGAACACGTCGCCATGGGCGCCGACGAGGCGCGGATCGGATGTGCCGAAGACACCACCGATATCGCCCAACCCGGCGGCGGAGAGCAGGGCGTCGCAGATGGCGTGCACGGCGGCATCGCCATCGCTGTGCCCGGACAGTCCGCGCTCCCCCGGCCAGTGCAGGCCGGCGAGCCACAGTTCGGAGTCGTCGTCGAAGGCGTGCACATCGAGCCCGGTGCCCACGCGGGGCGCGGTGTCGGTGCGGGGCGCGGACTGGGCCGGCACGCGCGCGCCGAGCAGGGCCTCGGCCCGGCGCAGGTCCCACAGGGTTGTGATCTTGAAGGCGAGCGGGTCCCCGGCGATCACGCTGACCGGGTAGCCGGCGGCGGCCACCACGCCCGCGTCATCGGTCGCCGCGAGCGACGAGCCGGCGGATGCCGCGGCGGTGAGCATCTCCCTCGGGAAGCCCTGCGGGGTCTGCACGGCCGAGAGTGCGGCGCGGTCCACCGTGCCCAGGATCTCGCCGGCAGCGGAGATTTTCTTGATGGTGTCGACCACGGCCAGGCCGGGAACGATGCCGTGACCGGTTGACTGCACCGCGTCGACGACGGCGTCGCAGAGCGCGGCGGGCGTGAGGGCACGCGCGGCGTCGTGCACCAGGACGGTGCGCACGCCGGGGTGCAGCGCGGCCAGGCCGCGGTTCACCGATTCCTGTCGGGTGGCGCCGCCGGCCACCACGTCGACGGATGCTGCCCCGCCCGCCCTCGAGGCGACCCGGCGGGCGTGAGCCAAGTGGGTGTCGGGCGCTACGACGATGACCTGCACCGGGTCCCGCATCCCGAACACAGAGGCAAGCGCGCGTTCGAGCAGCGTGCGTCCGGCCAGCGAGACGAACGCCTTCGGCTCGGCGTGCCCGAGTCGGCTGCCACTCCCGGCGGCGACGACGATGACTGCGACCTGGGGCGCAGGGGTTTCAGTCATATCTGGACGCTATCTGGTGAGGTCGGCGACGAATGGACGCGAGACGGTGAGTACGAAGTGGTGCGGGAGGTACTGCGGCAAAAGACCGCGTCGGTGCGGGCGTCGGAAGCACGAAATGCGAAAGGCGGCACCTCGCGGCGCCGCCCTCCATCGAAAGCAAGTCTGGTTACGTGGGTTCTGATTCTGCCGGTTCCGGCTATGCCGGTTAGGACGCCAAGACCTCGTCGAGGACCGTGGAGGCCTTCTCTTCGTCGGTCTTCTCCGCCAGGGCCAGCTCTGAAATAAGTATCTGACGGGCCTTGGCCAGCATCCGCTTCTCGCCGGCGGACAGGCCCCGGTCCTGGTCGCGGCGCCACAGGTCACGAACGACCTCCGACACCTTGATGACGTCGCCGGATGCGAGCTTTTCCAGGTTGGCCTTGTACCGGCGGGACCAGTTGGTGGGCTCTTCGGTGAAGGGAGCGCGCAGTACCTCGAACACCTTGTCGAGACCCTCTTGGCCGATCACGTCGCGAACGCCGACCAGGTCGACGTTCTCGGCGGGAACCTCAATGGTCAGATCGCCCTGGGTGACATTCAGCTTCAGGTACAGTTTCTCTTCACCCTTGACCATGCGCGTCTTCACCTCGGTGATCGTCGCAGCACCATGGTGGGGATAAACGACAGTTTCGCCAACCTCAAACAGCATATGTGTATCCCTTCAGCAACGTCGAGGATACCACAGCCGCCAGTGGTAAGGTGCGCCGCGCCCGGGCGCGCGCGGCTCAGCCCGACGGGAGCCGGTAGGCTGAAGGGGAAAGCTAAATTTGCAGCGTTTGGCCGTCAGGCGGAACGGTGATCTGTTGGAGGCGTTGTGAAAGCTCGTATCATCGTGTCCGTCGTTGTGGCGACCGGCATCCTTCTGGGGACCAGCGGTTGCAATCTCCTGGCACCGCAGTCGACGACCGCGAAATACGACGCGAGCGACGGAGTCAGCGGCAATGTCGGCGACCTCGCCATCCGCAACGCCATGCTTCTGTCGGACGACGGCAACATCGCCAACCTCGTGGTCACCGTCGTCAACTCGGGCGATTCGGCACACAGCCTGAACGTGCAGTACGACGACGGCACCGAGAAGTTCACCCAGGAGGTGAACGTGGACGCGAACTCCAGCGTCACGTTCGGCACACCGGATGCCCCGACCGTCACCGTCGCGGCCGACGTCGCGCCGGGATCGCTGTTCCCCGTCTTCTTCCAGTACGGCAACGAGACCGGCGTCGAAGTTCTCGTCCCGGTGCTCGACGGCTCGCTCGAGGAGTACTCGACGCTGCTGCCGACCTCCGCCCCGTAGGGCGAGGGCGACCGGCCGCTCCGGATCGCGGCACGCATTCCCGCGCGGGCGCCCTCCGTCGCCCCCGGCCTCAGGCGTCGAAGCGGTAGCCCAGGCCGCGCACGGTGACCAGCATGGTCGGATCCGAGGGGGCGGCTTCGATCCGCGACCGGATCCGCTTGATGTGCACGTCCAGGGTCTTGGTATCCCCGAAGTAGTCGCTGCCCCAGACCCGGTCGATCAGCTGACCTCGAGTGAGCACCCGGCCGGCATTGCGGAGCAGGAACTCCAGCAGCTCGAATTCTTTCAGCGGCAGGTTCACGATCTCGCCGGACACTGTCACGGTGTGCCGCTCGGTGTCCATCCGCACTGTGCCCGCCGACAGCAGGCTCAGGTCCTCCCCGACCTCGTCGGTGTGGCGCCGGGAAACGGCACGGATGCGGGCGAGCAGTTCCCGGGTCGAATACGGCTTGGTGACGTAGTCGTCGGCGCCGAGCTCGAGCCCGACCACGATGTCCACCTCGGAGTCCTTGGCGGTCAGCATGATGATCGGCACTGACGACCGCGTGCGGATCTCCCGACACACCTCCGTGCCTGGGATGCCGGGGAGCATGAGGTCGAGCAGAATCAGGTCTGCACCGGTGCGGTCGAACTCGCTGATGGCGCTCGGACCGTCTTCGGCGACGGTGACCTCGTACCCCTCCCGCTCGAGCAGGAAGCTCAGCGGCTCACTGAGCGCGCTCTCGTCTTCGACTAGAAGGATGTGGGTCATGGGGTGTCTCCTATCGCCGCCGAAGCGGGGTGCGGCGCCTCCGGGAGGCGGATGGTGAAGGTCGAACCGCTGCCCGGCTGCGACCAGACGCGGATGTCGCCGCCGTGGATCTGAACGATGTGCTTGACGATCGCGAGGCCGAGCCCCGTACCGCCGGTGTGCCGCGAGCGGGCCTGGTCGACCCGGAAGAAGCGTTCGAAGATCCGATCAAGATCGGCTTCCTCGATGCCCACGCCCTGGTCGGTGACGCTGATCTCGACGACTCCGGCGTTCTTGCGCACCCCGACCCCGACGCGGGAACCCTCTGCTGAGTAGTTCACGGCATTGGCCACGAGATTGTGCACGGCCATCACGAGGAGCCGCTCGTCGCCGCTCACCTCAGCCCCCGATTTCTTGCCGAGGGCGATCGTGATCCGGTCCGCCTCCGCGGTCACCCGGCTCTGGTCCACCGCCGTGGCCACGATGACGTCGACGTTGACGATCTCGGGCTCGGTCAGGGAATCCTGCGCCTGTAGGCGCGACAATTCGATGATCTCCTGGGTCAGGCGGCTGAGGCGACCGGACTCAGTGGTGAGGCGGTTCGCGAAGCGGCGCACCTGCACCGGCTCGTCCGCCGCCTGGGTGAGCGCCTCCGCCAGCAGCCCCACGGCGGCGATGGGCGTCTTCAACTCATGGCTGATATTGGCGACGAAGTCCCGGCGCACCTCGTCGAGCCGGAAGGCCTCGGTGCGGTCCTCCGCCAGCACCAGAACGTACCGTGTTCCCAGCCGGGCCAACCGCACCCGCACCCGCATGCTGGCATCACCGAAGGGCCCGCGGGAGAGGACCAGATGGTCCGAGATCGGCTCGCCGGAACGGCGCACCTGGCTGATCAGGTTCAGGAGCTCGGAGTGCACCAACTGCCGGTTCCAGACCAGTCCCATCGACACCGCGGCCTGGGATGCCTTGATCACGTTGTTGGACGGGTCGACGACGGCACCGGCCGTCTCCAGCGCGTCGAGCACCTGGTCGATTCCGTCGGGGACGGCCGGGTTGACGACCTCGGCGGCGCGCCGACCGTGACGCTCGGCCACGTGCAGCAGCGTCATGAAACCGGCCCCGACAGTCAGGCCGAGGGCCAGCGCCAGAAGCACAAGCCCTGTCGATTCCATTCATCCAGAATACTGACGTTTATTCCGGGTGGTGACAGGGCCGTCCCGGCGCGCAGGCTACTTTAGGTAGAGTTCAAGACCACGGCACCTGCCGTTAACCTCCCTCCCCCATGATTCGGTGGGGCCAGGTGGGTCTCACGCGTCTGCGTGTTACGCGCGCCCAGGAAGGACCACACACCATGCGTGAAGTATTCCAGCAGGAACTCGCCGAAGTGCAGGATCGCCTTGTCGAGATCTCCCGACTCGTGGCGATCTCCATCGACAAGGCGACGCGCGCCTTCAACGAGTCCGATGTCGGTCTGGCGGAAGAAGCGATTTCCGAAGACGAGAAGATCGACGAGCTGACCATCGAACTCGATGAGCTGGCCATTACGATCCTGGCCCGCCAGCAGCCGGTCGCACGCGACCTGCGCATCGTCGTCAGCGCCCTGCGCATCAGCGCGTCGCTCGAACGGATGGGCGATCTGTCCACGCACATCGCCCAGCTGGCCCGTTACCGGTTCCCCGACAAGGTCGTGCCGAAAAGCCTGCGCGCCACCTTCGCCGAGATGGGCACGCTCGTCACGGCAATCGCGCACATGCTCACCGCGCTTCTGACCAATGAGGACATGAAGCTGGCCGAAACCATCCGCAACGAAGACGACAAGGTCGACGCGCTGCACCTCAGCGTGTTCGACGCCGTGCTCGGGGCGACCTGGAAGGGCCAGGCGGCCGACACGGTCGACTCCACCCTCGCCAGCCGCTACCATGAGCGCTTCGCCGACCACGCGGTCTCGATTGCGAAGAAGGTGCAGTACCTCGGCACCGGCGCCTGGCAGCAGAACACGAACGCCTAGAGTCCAGGCGCTCCGGCGTCACCAGGAACGAGAAAGCCCCGGAAGCAGTTGCTTCCGGGGCTTTCTCGTTCCTGGTGGGTTGGACGCTACTTCTTGTTTCCCTGGGCCGCGACGGCGGCAGCACCGGCGGCGGCAGCCTCGGGGTCAAGGTAACGGCCGGGGCCGAGCGGCATCATGTCCGCGCCGAGGCGGTAGACCAGCGGGATGCCGGTGGGGATGTTCAGCTCGGCGATGTCCGCGTCGCTGATGCCATCGAGGTGCTTGACCAGCGCGCGCAGCGAGTTGCCATGGGCGGTGACGAGAACCGTCTTGCCCGCACGCAGGTCGGGGGTGATGTCGGATTCCCAGTAGGGCAGCATCCGGTCGACGACGTCGCTGAGGCACTCGGTGCGGGGCAGGTCGTCGCCGAGCGCCGCGTAACGCGGGTCGTGCGCCTGAGACCAGCGGGAATCGTCGGCCAGCACGGGCGGCGGAACGTCGAAGGAGCGGCGCCACAGCTGGAACTGCTCGGGCCCGAACTTGTCGAGGGTCTCCGCCTTGTCGAGGCCCTGCAGGGCGCCGTAGTGGCGCTCGTTGAGCCGCCAGGAGCGCTTGACGTCGATCCACAGCCGGTCGGCTTCTTCCAGAGCGATATTCGCGGTCTGGATGGCGCGGGTAAGTAATGAGGTGTGCAGGATGTCGGGCAGCAGGCCCGACTCGGCGAGAAGCTCGCCGGCGCGCTTGGCTTCGCCCGCGCCCTGCTCGCTCAGCCTGACATCCACCCAGCCGGTGAAAAGGTTTTCCTGGTTCCATAGGCTTTGGCCGTGACGGAGAAGGATGAGATTGTATACATCTGACATGAGTCCAACTCTACCGACGTGGCGAGCGCGCCGGGGCTGGGTCGGCGGCCCGGGTCAGTGGCCGGGGTCAGTGACCGGCGTCAGTGGCCGGGCGTGCGGATGCCGAGCCGGGGCAGGCGCGGGATATCGGCCACCGAGCCCGCCGACTGAGGCACGATGACCTCCTGCGCGGCCGCGACGAGGATGTCCTGGGAGGCCACGTACAGGGTGACCGTGGCGGGAACGGTGCGCTTCACCGTGGCGAGCGCGATCGGGCCCAGCTCGTAATGGATGGCGCTGGAGGTGATCCGGCCGATCCCGCGGTGCTCGGTGGTTCCGTCGGCCAGCTGCTTCACGGCCTGCACTTCGTCCCCGTGCACGGGGAGCACCGCGTCGGAGCCGTCCAGGTGCAGCAGCACCAGGCGGCGGGGCGGATGCCCGAGGTTGTGTACCTTGGCCACGGTCTCCTGGCCGCGGTAGCAGCCCTTGTTCAGGTGAACGGCGCTGCGCAGCCAGTCGAGTTCGTGCGGCAGGCTCTTCTCGTCGACCTCTGTGGCCCGGCGCGGGCGCCACGCCGCGATCCTGAGGGCCTCGACGGCGAGAAGGCCGGCCGCGGCGACCCCTCCGTTCCGCACGGCGTCGCGCAGAGCCGGCAGGGACGCGCGGGGGACGAGGGTCTCGGTCCAGTGCCACGCGGCGGCCGGGTGCGCCGGTCCAGGCGCGTACTGGTATCCGCCCGCGGAGACCTGGGTCCAGGGGTCGTGCCACACCAGAGGCACTCCGCTCGGCGCGGCCGGTGTGAGCGGCAACACCGACGGGTCACCCATCGACCCGATCACGGCGTAGGCGAGAGTGTGGTCGACGACCTGCACCCGCAGTGTGAAGCGCATCGTGTCGAGCCACGCGTGCAACCCAGGAAGTTGGGCTGCCTCGACCAGCAGCCAGGTCTCCACCCCGTCGTCGATGACCGCCATGGCGTATTCGACGTGGCCGTTCGGGTCGAGCAGGAGCGTCTCGGTGGATTCCCCCGGCGCCAGGCGGCGCAGCTCCTGGCTGGAGATGGAGTTGAGCCAGGTCAACCGGTCCGGTCCGGCGACGCTCAGCACGCCGTGGTGGGACAGGTCGACGACGGCTCCGCCGGCGAGGAGCCGGCGCTGCTCCGTGAGAGGTCCGCCGTAGTGCGCGGCCACGCCGGCGTCGATGCCCTCGGCCTGCACCGCGCCGTCGAGTTCGAGCAGCGGGGATCTGAGCGGCGAGGACGGGAGAGGGGACACGGGTGCATCGGTCATGGGAACTCTTTCCAACGGACGGTTCGGCGCCGGGGCGCCTGGATGTGACGCGCAGGGATGCCCGGTTTATTCGACGCGCTTGAGGCGGCCGGACGCGTGGGTGCGCAGGCTCTGACCTAAGGCGGCCATGTCCCAGGCCCAGAGCAGATGGCCGTCGACCAGACCATAGAGCCTCGTCGCCGCCGAGTAGGGTTTGGCACCCTGGGTGCGCATCACGGCATCCGTCGCCAGGTCGATGCGCGGACCCTTGACCTGGCCGAGGTAGATTTCCGCGACTCCGCCGGGGTGCACGATGGTCACGTCGATATCGAAGCCGTTGTCGGCGTTGCGGAGGGTTTCGACCGCCGCAGCGGTGACGAACGGATGCTCACCCACGGCCGGCAGCAGACCCGGACCGGGATCGCCGAGCCCTTGGGCACGGCTCAGCCGCCAGTACCCGGTTTCCGTCATCAGCGGCGTCGACTCACCGCCGTCGGAGTCGGGCGTCGGCTCGAGCCAGGTGTAGGAGCTGTAATTCAGGTGCGGCAGGCCGTCGTGGCTGAAGCTCAACCGGTGACCGAACTCCCGGCTGACGGACTCTTCGCCGATCTGATAGTCGATGATTCCCGAACCTTCCCACACCCCGAGGAGCCACGACAGCGGCACCAGTTCGGAGGGGAGCTGAGGGGGCAGCTCAAACATCGAGGGCTACCGCTGCCCCCGGTACAGCTTGAACAGAACCAAGCCGGACACCCAGGCGATCGACAGGCTCGCCAGCGCGAGCAGCCCCAGGAAGAAGATTTCGATAGCGAGGATAGACATACGTCTTACTCTAGCCCGCTCGCGCGCGATAACCCCTCGGCACGCCTCAGCAGAACCACACGAGCACGGGCTGACTCAGATCAGAGTCAGAGGAGCCCGGCGAGAGCGAAGATTCCGGTGGCGGCGGCGAGCACGGCCACGGCACCGACGAGGCTGGTCGTCACCCGGTCCACGTAACCTTCCTTGCGTCCGGTCGCGAGCTGTACGCTCAGGGTTCCGATCGTGCAGCCGGCGAAGGAGAGGCTCATCCAGATCAGATGCTGGCCGGGCAGGGACAGCCATCCGGCCAGCACGGCGCACGCGAACGCGAACAACCACACCACGACGACGCTCTTCCACTGCCAGCTCACCCTCTCATTCTGCCCTGCCCGGGACCCTTTCCGCGGCACGCTAGGATGGGGCGCACAATCCTTGGAGGGTGAGTGTGGCCCAGTTGTTGATCCTGACCTCGGCGGTCAACAGTGACGTTCTTCCCGCCCTCGCCCTGCTGTCACACGGCACGCGCACCATCCCCGCCCAGCCGGACCAGCTCGTGACGGCGCCCGACGCCGACCTCATGCTCGTCGATGCCCGCTCCAATCTGATGGCGGCCAAGTCGCTCTGCCAGATTCTGCGCACCACGGGAAACACCGTTCCGCTGCTGCTCGTGATCACGGAGGGCGGCCTGGCCGCGGTGAGCCCGGACTGGGGCGTCGACGACGTCATCCTCGAGACGGCCGGGCCGGCCGAGGTGGATGCGCGCATCCGCCTCGCCGTCGGGCGCGTGCCCCGCACGGAGGAATCCGCCACCATCCGCGCCGCCGGGGTCATCATCGACGAGGCCAGCTATTCCGCCAAGGTGCACGGCCGGCCGCTGGACCTCACCTACAAGGAATTCGAGCTCCTGCGCTTTCTCACCGCGCATCCGTCGCGGGTCTTCACCCGGGAACAGCTACTCAGCGAGGTCTGGGGCTACGACTACTTCGGCGGCACCCGCACGGTGGACGTGCACGTGCGGCGACTGCGGGCCAAGCTCGGCGACCAGGAATCCCTGATCGGCACCGTGCGCAACGTGGGCTACCGCTTCAATGTGCAGGAACAGGACGGCACCCGTGGTATTCATCCGGTTTGCGCCTGATCTGACGGATGCCGCCTTCGCGGCCGAGTTCCACCGGGTCAGCGCCACCGCTACCCAGGGCGACGGCTACGCGCCGTTCAACGAACAGTCCCTTTTCGACGTGGCCGCGGGGCACCGCGCCCCGTTCCTGGTCGTGGAGAAGGACGGGAACGTCGTCGTGGGTGCGGGCATCCTCGGCGCCGGCGAACTCGACCTCGTCGTCGACCCGGCCCGACGCCGGCACGGGTACGGCGCGGCCGCCCTGGCCGAAATCCTGGCCGACGCGCCCGGGGAGCTGACGATCTGGTCGCACGGCGACCACCCCGCTGCCCGGGCGCTCGCCGAGCGGTTCGCTTTCACGGCCGAGCGCACCCTGCTGCAGCTGCGGCTGGACCTGTCGAAGGAGACAGCCGGCAGCGCGCCGGCCGAGCCCGGAGCCCCTGCCCGCACCGGCATCCGTGCCGCCGTCCAGATCGACGCGTTCCGGCCCGGGCCGGACGACGCGGAATGGGTGGCGCTGAACGCGCTGGTGTTCGCCGCGCACCCGGAGCAGGGGGCTCTGACCGCGAGCGATCTGGCCGCCCGCTGTGCCGAACCGTGGTTCTCGGCCGGTGATTTCCTGGTGGCCCGCGACGCCGGCACTGGCACCGGTCGGATGGTCGGCTACAACTGGTTGAAGATCGAGTCGGGCTCCCCGGTGGGCGAGATCTACGTCGTCGGCGTGCACCCGGATGCCGCCGGTCGCGGCGTCGGCCGCCGCCTCATGCTGGCCGGGCTCGACCGCCTCCGCGAACGCGGGTGCCGTACCGCGGACCTGTATGTGGAGGCCGACAGCGCCGCCGCGGTGGCCCTGTATCGTTCGCTCGGGTTCACCGAGCGAACGATCGATGTGCAGTACCGCCGCAGCCCGCGTTGACCAGTGTTCATCCAAGATCGTCGCATTCGCGCGGTCCGCAGTGTCAAGATGGTTGAATGGACGGCGATAACATTCAGACCGACTCGGGCCTGGGCAGCGACTTTGACGATGATTTCGATCCCCTGATCGGCGTGAACGATCCGGCGCTCCTCACCGAGCGCTACCTCGACCGGGAACTGAGCTGGCTGGCCTTCAACCAGCGGGTGCTCGAGCTCGCGGAGGACCCCGATCTCCCGGCTCTGGAACGGGCGAACTTCCTGGCCATCTTCGCCAGCAACCTCGACGAATTCTTCATGGTGCGGGTCGCCGGCCTGAAGCGCCGCATCCTCACCGGGCTGGCCGTGCCGACCAACATCGGGCGCGCCCCGCAGGACGCCCTCTCCGACATCTCCACCACGGCCCACGTTCTGCAGGCCCGGCACGCCCACGCCTTCCAGGACCTCGTCAGCCCGGCCCTCGCCGAAGCCGGGATCGACATCGTCAACTGGGACACCCTGGACGATGCCGACCGCCGTTCCCTGCGCGACTACTTCTCGAACCAGATCTTCCCGGTGCTGATGCCCCTCGCGGTCGACCCGGTGCATCCATTCCCCTACATCTCCGGGCTCTCGCTGAACCTCGCGGTCCGGGTTCGCAACTCCAAAACCGGCAAGCAGGAGTTCGCCCGGCTCAAGGTGCCCACCATGCTCCCCCGCTTCGTGCGCGTGGACCGACGCGAGAAGGCAGACAGCGTACGCTTCATCACGCTCGAGGACCTGATCGCGAACCATCTCGGAGATCTGTTCCCGGGCATGGACATCCTCGAGCACCACGTCTTCCGGGTCACCCGCAACGAAGACGTCGAGATCGAAGAGGACGAGACCGAGAATCTGATCAAGGCCCTCGAGAAGGAGCTGCTGCGCCGCCGGTTCGGCCCGCCCATCCGTCTCGAGATCACCGAAGACATGGACGAGGTCACCCTCGGCCTGCTCGTGCGCGAGCTGGACGTCACCGATCAGGAGGTGTACCGCCTGCCGGCCCCGCTCGACCTGGGCGGCCTGTTCGACCTGCGGATCGACCGCCCGGACCTGCGCTACATAAAGCACGTGCCGACGACGGCCGTTCAGCTGCTCGCCCCGGAACCGAACGCGGAACCGGACATCTTCAGCGCCATCTCGCGCCGGGACATCCTGCTGCACCACCCGTACGAGTCGTTCGCGACCAGCGTGCAAGCGTTCCTCGAGCAGGCCGCGGCCGACCCGGACGTGCTCGCCATCAAGCAGACCCTGTACCGTACCTCGGGCGACAGCCCCATCGTCGAGGCGCTGATCGCAGCCGCCGAGTCGGGCAAGCAGGTGCTCGCCCTGGTGGAGATCAAGGCCCGCTTCGACGAACAGGCCAACATCACCTGGGCCCGCAAGCTCGAGAAGGCCGGCGTGCACGTGGTCTACGGCCTCGTGGGCCTGAAGACGCACTGCAAACTCGCGCTCGTGGTGCGGAACGAAGACGGCGTTTTGCGCCACTACAGCCACATCGGCACCGGCAACTACAACCCCAAGACCAGCCGTCTCTACGAAGACCTCGGGCTCTTGACCGCGGACCCGCAGGTGGGCAAGGACCTCACCCGTCTGTTCAACGAACTCTCCGGCTACGCGATCGAGAAGAAGTTCAAGCGCCTGCTGGTGGCGCCGCTGCACCTGCGCCGCGCCCTGCTCAAGAGCATCGCGACGGAAACCGCGGCCGCCCAGGCCGGCAAGCCGTCGGGCATCCGGATCAAGGTGAACTCCATGGTCGACGAGGCCATCATCGACGCACTGTATCGGGCCAGCCAGGCGCGCGTGCCGATCGAGATCTGGGTGCGCGGCATCTGCAGCCTGAAGCCCGGGGTCCCCGGGATGAGCGAGACCATCAAGGTGCGCTCGATTCTCGGGCGATACCTGGAGCACTCCCGGATCTTCTCGTTCCACACCAACGGTGACCCGCAGGTCTACATCGGCAGCGCCGACATGATGCACCGCAACCTCGACCGCCGGGTCGAGGCGCTGGTGCGCCTCGTCGACCCTGACCACCTGACCGAAATCGACGCCCTCTTCACCCGGGCCATGGACGACCGAACCTCATCGTGGTGGCTGGACAGCTCGGGCGAATGGACGCGCCACCACCTGGACGGTTCCGGCCATCCGCTCGACGACATGCAGAACAGGCTCATGCAACAAATCTCCCTCCGCAAGCGCCCGGCGGGGCGCCGATGAGCGACCCTGCCATCTACGCTGCGGGCGCCGTCTGCTGGCGCCTGATCGACGGCAAGATCCACGTTCTCCTGATCCATCGCACCGTGTACGGCGACGTGACCATTCCCAAAGGGAAGGTCGACCCAGGCGAGACCCTGCCGCAGACGGCCGTGCGCGAGATCGGGGAGGAGACCGGCCTGGCCGTGGCCCTCGGCGTGCCACTGGGCATCTCCGCCTACTCGCTGCTCAACGGCCGCGAGAAGATCGTTCACTACTGGGCCGCAGAGATCACGCCCGCGGCCATCCAGCACTCGACCTTCGTGCCCAACGGCGAGGTCGCGGCGATCGAGTGGGTCACCATCAAGAAGGCCCGCACCTACCTCAGTTACACGCCCGACGTGGAGATCATCGACGCATTCGCCAAACTCGTCGACACCGGTGTCACCCGCACCTTCGCCCTGATCGCGCTCCGCCACGGCAAGACCGTGCAGCCCGGCAACTGGGACGGCCCCGACTGCAGCCGGCCGCTGACCGAGCGCGGCGTCAAGCAGGCCGCCGCCATCGTGCCCACGATCACCGCCTGGCAGCCCCTGCGGATCGTGTCGAGCACGGCGACCCGCTGCGTGACCACCGTGGCCCCGCTCGCGGCGGCCACCGGCATCCAGATCAAGCGCACCGAACGCTACAGCCAGGACGCGTTCGAGCAGGGCCTAGCGGATGTCCGTTCCGGCATCGGCAAGCGGGTGCGGTCGCGAAAGACTGCTGTGATCTGTAGCCACGGGCCGGTTCTCCCCGAGATCCTGCACGAGATCGCCCTGGCCACCGGCACCACCCACGGTGCGTACATCTCCGACGCGGCGGCCCTCGAAACCGGGTCGTTCTCGGTGGTGCACCTCTCCGCCGACAATCCGAGCGCGGGAATCGTCGCGATCGAAACACACTCGCCTGCCCTCTGACCACGGTATTCGGTGAATGCCCCGCTGCTTCTTTCGGCCTGCCCCGCCGCGTTCACCTTCCGTTAACCTTTTCGCAGGGGTGTCGTTAACCAGGCGGAATATGGTCACGGTGAGGCCAGCACCGGCCTCGAACCTGCAGTCACTTGTTATGAAGTCAACCCTCGAAAGGGATATCTGTGAATTTCATGCGTTTTGGCCGACCCGCGGTCATCGCCGTCGTCGCCGCACTGGCACTGTCTTCCTGCGCCGCGAACGAGGGCGCTGCACCGGAGTCCGACTCCGCCAGCGCCCTCACCGGCACGATCAACGCCGGTGGCGCGTCCTCCCAGGGCTCAGCCCAGGAAGCCTGGATCTCAGCGTTCCAGACCGCGAACCCGGACGTCACCATCAACTACGACCCGTCCGGTTCCGGCGCAGGTCGGGAGGCGTTCATCGCCGGTGGCTCCGACTTCGCAGGCTCCGACTCCTACCTGAGCGACGACGAGCTCGCCGGCACCTTCGGTTCTTGCGCAGCGGACACCACCGCGGTCGACCTGCCCGTCTACATCTCCCCCATCGCCGTGATCTTCAACGTCGATGGGGTCGACGACCTCAACGTCGACGCCGACACGCTGGCCAAGATCTTCTCCGGCGCCATCACCACCTGGAACGATCCGGCCCTGGTCGCACTGAACGAGGGCGTCTCGCTCCCGTCGACCGCGATCACCGCCGTGCACCGCTCGGATGACTCGGGCACCACGAAGAACTTTGCGGACTACCTCGGCCAGAACGCCCCGGACGTGTGGACCGAGAAGGCTTCCGACACCTTCCCGTTCCAGACCGGTGAGGGTGCGCAGGGCACCTCGGGCGTCGTCGACGCCGTCACCAACGGCGTGGGCACGATCGGCTACGCCGACGCGTCGCGCGCCGGAGACCTCGGGGTCGCCAAGCTCAAGGTCGGCGACGAGTTCGTCGCGTACAGCGCCGAAGCCGCCGCCGCCGTCGTCGACGGTTCTCCTCTCGTCGAGGGCCGCGAAGCCAACGACCTCGCGTTCGACCTCAACCGCATGACCGACAACCCGGCCGAGTACCCGCTGGTCCTGGTCAGCTACGCGATCGTTTGCACCGAGTACGCCGACCCCGCCCAGGCTGAGCTCGTCAAAGCCTACGTCGGCTACATGGCCAGCGCCGAGGGCCAGGCCGAAGCGGTAGCATCCGCCGGCGCGGCATCGATGACGACCGAACTCCAGGACAAGGTCGCAGCGGTTCTCGAGACCATCAAATAACTCCTGTTTCGCCGTTCCTCAGCTGCCCGATCCGGGACTCGCATGGCTTGCGAGCACCGGGTCGGGCAGACTGGGGTTCGTGGCCTGTGACCTGAACCTCTCTTTCTTAGCTTTTGCCCCAACCCTCCCAGGGAGATACCCGGCATGACGACCGCAGTAGAGCGACCCTCGCTCAAGGCCAAGGAACGCCCCGGCGACCGCATCTTCGCCACGAGCACGATTGTGGCCGGCAGCCTCATCCTGGCAATTCTCGCCGCCGTCGCGGCCTTTCTGCTCGTGCAGAGCCTGCCGGCCTTCCTCGCCGACCCGGAGGAGTTCAAGGGCGACACCACCAACTTCTGGTCGTATGTCTGGCCGCTCGCGTTCGGCACACTCTGGGCGGCGTTCCTCGCGCTGATCATGGCCGTGCCCGTCGCCATCGGCATCGCGCTCTTCATCTCGCACTATGCCCCCCGCAAGCTCGCGCAGGGCCTGGGCTACCTGATCGACCTTCTCGCCGCCGTGCCCTCCGTCGTCTTCGGGCTGTGGGGCATCGGCGTGCTCGCGCCGCTCGTGCAGCCGTTCTACACGAACCTGGTCGAGTGGTTCGGCTGGATCCCCCTCTTTGCCGGCCCGGTTTCCGGCACCGGGCGCACGACGCTCACGGTCGCCATCGTGCTGGCTGTCATGGTCTTGCCGATCATCACGGCGCTGTCCCGGGAGATCTTCCTGCAGACCCCTGTGCTATACGAGGAGGCATCACTGGCCCTCGGCGCAACCCGCTGGGAAATGATCGCCATGGCCGTGCTGCCCTTCGGCCGTGCCGGGATCATCTCCGCCTCGATGCTCGGCCTCGGCCGGGCCCTGGGTGAAACCATGGCCGTCGCCATGGTGCTCTCACCGAGCCGGGACGTCATCTTCCAGCTCCTGACCTCGCAGAACCCCACCACAATCGCCGCGAACATCGCCCTCAACTTTCCGGAGGCGCACGGCGTCGGCGTCAATATTCTGCTCGCGACGGGCCTCATTCTCTTCGTCATCACGCTCGTGGTGAACATGATCGCCCGCGTCATCATCAACCGCCGCAAGGCATTCTCCGGAGCGAACTGATGAGCCTGACGACCACGACCACGAACACGGCCGCGCCCCTGACGAACTCCCTCACCGCGGGCAAGCTTCCTCGGCACACCTCTCTGGCCGTGCTCCTGGCCAGCTGGCTGGTCACAGGCGCGTTCTTCTTCGTGGTGATGCTCTCCGGCGCTGCCGAGGGATTCAACATCGTCGGAACGCTCTTCTTCGGCACCGTCGTCTACTGCGTCGCCATCTACCTGCTCTCGTACTTCGTCGAGGGCGTGCGCAAGGCCAAGGACCGCCTGGTCACCGCCCTCGTGACCGTGGCCTTCGCGGTCGCCCTTCTGCCGCTCTTCTCGCTCGTCATAACCACCCTGGTCAACGGACTGCCGGCGTTCCTCACCCCGAGCTTTTTCACCCAATCCCAGCGCAACGTCGTGGGCGAGGGCGGCGGCGCCTTGCACGCCGTCATCGGCACGCTGCTGATCACCGGTGTGGCCACGCTCATTTCGGTGCCGATCGGCCTCCTGGCAGCGATCTACCTCACCGAGTACGGCCGAGGCCGGCTGGCTCGGGCGATCACGTTCTTCGTCGACGTCATGACCGGCATCCCGTCGATCGTCGCGGGACTCTTCGCGTTCGCCCTGTTCTCTCTTCTGTTCGACGACCCCGGCATCCGCTTCGGATTCGGCGGCGCCATCGCCCTCACAGTGTTGATGATCCCCGTCGTCGTTCGTTCGAGCGAGGAAATGCTCAAGCTTGTTCCCAACGAGCTTCGCGAGGCGGCGTACGCGCTCGGTGTGCCGAAATGGCTGACCATCGTCAAGGTCGTGCTGCCGACATCCCTCGCCGGGATCGTGACCGGGATCATGATCTCGATCTCCCGCGTGATCGGTGAGACGGCGCCGCTGCTGATCATCTCCGGGTTCACGGCCAGCATGAACTACGACCTGTTCAACGAGCGCATGATGACCCTGCCCGTGTTCGTCTACACCCAGTACGCCAACCAGGGCGCAGACACCCAGTCCTACCTCGACCGTGCCTGGGCCGGCGCCCTGACGCTCATCTTGATCGTGATGCTATTGAACCTGGGCGCGCGCGTCATCGCCAAGATCTTCTCCCCCAAGCTCGGCCGCTAGGCTCCACCTCCCGGCCTCGGCCGTCTGATCCAAAGGAATGCATGTCCAAGCGCATTGAAGTCAACGACCTCAACGTCTACTACAGCAAGTTTCTGGCTGTCGAAGACGTGTCGTTGGTGATCGAGCCTCGAACCGTGACGGCCCTGATCGGGCCCAGCGGATGCGGCAAGTCCACGTTCCTGCGCACGCTGAACCGCATGCACGAGGTCATCCCCGGGGCGTACGTCACGGGCGATGTACTCATCGACGGCAACAACCTCTATGGTCAGGGAGTCGACCCGGTGCTCGTGCGGCGCCAGGTGGGCATGGTGTTCCAGCGCCCGAACCCGTTCCCGACCATGTCGATCGGCGACAACGTACTGGCCGGCGTGAAGCTCAACAACCGCCGGATGGCCAAGTCCGACGCCGACGACCTGATCGAGAAGTCGCTGCAGGGCGCGAACCTCTGGAAAGAGGTCAAGGATCGCCTCGACAAGCCCGGCTCGAGCCTCTCCGGAGGCCAACAACAGCGCCTCTGCATCGCACGCGCGATCGCGGTGCACCCCGACGTCATCCTGATGGACGAGCCGTGCTCGGCCCTCGACCCGATCTCGACGCTGGCGATCGAGGACCTGATCGAGGAGATGAAGGCCGACTACACGATTGTGATCGTCACTCACAACATGCAGCAGGCATCCCGGGTCTCCGACCGCACCGGATTCTTCAACATCGCCGGCACCGGCAAGCCCGGCAAGCTGATCGAGTACGACGACACGACCACGATCTTCTCCAACCCGAGCGAGCAGGCCACCGAGGACTACGTCTCCGGCCGCTTCGGCTAAGCCCGGTTCCGTGCCTGGCGCGCGGACAGCAGTGCGCCCTCGCTCCGCGCCCCGAACGAATTCGACGGAGATTCTGCCCTGAACGCGCCGATTACGCGTGAAACGGCACGATTAGAGCAGAATCTCCGTCGAACTGGTTAGCAAGCCGGCTGCGGGGCGACGCGCTGCGGTGGGGCGTCAGACGGTGCGGGCGAGCAGGGCGGCGTTGAGGGTGCGGGTGCGCTCGGAGTCGACGGGCATTGGTCTGCCATCGAGTTCGGTCACGTGCACGGCCAGGCGCAGGCTGGAGAGCAGCCACACGGCATCCGCCGACCGTAGCTCGTCGACGCTCATGTCGCGGTATTCCGTGCGCTCCCCTGCCGCCCGAAGGTGCTCGAACGCGCTCTGTTGGGTGGTGCCGTGCAGGATTGCTCCGCTCGGCAGGGGAGAGACGTAGACGTCGCCCCTGCAGAGCATCACGGTCGAGGTGGGCCCCTCGAGCACGAAGCCGTCGTGGGTGAGGAAGATCGCGTCGTCGGCGCCGCGGCGGCGGGCCTCCCTGAGGGCGGCCATGTTGACCGCATAGCTGAGCGTCTTCGCGCCCATCAGGAGCCAGGGCGCCTGCTCTGCGACGCCGTGCGGGTAGCCGCGGTCCAGGGTGACCGCCCGGATGCCGTCCTCGCGGACGACGGCGAAGTCGGGCGCGAGGGTCGCGTGAAGCCAGGCCGTGGGTGCCGGGCCGGAGTCGACGCCGCGGCTGTAGACGAGTTTGAGCACAACTTCGCCCTCGTGCGGGACGCGGTCGACCACGTGCGCGATCGCGGCCAGCCACTGAGCCGTGTTCGGCTCGGGCAGCTCACAGGTCGCGGCCGAGGTGCCCAGCCGGGCAAGGTGTGGGCCGACCGCCTGAGGGTGGCCGCCGACCACGCCAAGTGTCTCGAAGACGCCGTCGCCCCGCTGGGCGCTCAACTCCCCCACCCGCAACGCCGGGGCATCCGAGTCCACCTCGTGGAACGTGTCGTCGAATTCCGTCTGCGGCGCGTCGGCGGGAACCGGGTCGAGGAGCAGGGTGAAGGGCAGCGTCATGCGCCGAACAGTCATTTGACGAGCATAGAGGATCGGGTCAGGAGCAGGTCAGGATCAGGTCGGGATCGACTCAGATCAAGCAGCTCAGGAGCTCTGGATGGCGAGGATCGGGTCGCTAGTGGGCTGCTCCGAGCCGCCCTTAGGCTCGACCGTGACGCCGATCGTGTCGCCGGCGGTGAGGCTGCCGTCGAGCACGCGCCAGACGGTGCCGGCGCCGGTGCCGGACGAGTCGAAGATTCCGGCGGGAACCGGGCCGGAGCCGCCGATGTACCAGAGCTGGTAGTCCCGGTCGGACGGCAAGTCCGGCAGGTCGTCGACCAGGAGCGCTGAGAGTCCGCTCTCTTCGGACCAGACCAGGGTGGCTTCCTGACCGTCGGCGGTGGTCGCCGACGCGCGCTGGATGTCAGCGGCCGCCGTGATTTGCACGAGACCGGCCGCCTGGTCCTGTTCGAATTGGTCGGACTCCAGGGACTGGCCGACGAAGGTGCCGCCCGCGAAGAGGGCGACGGCCGCGGCGGCCGCCGCGAGAACGCCGACGGGCCGCTGGAACCAGCGCAGGCGGGCGCGCTCGGAGGCGCTGCCCGCTGCAGTGGCGCCTCGGATCGGAGCGGGATCGACGCGCGGCGCGGGGGTGGCCGGTGCCGTCTGATCGGCCGGCAGGGGCGCGAGCTGCGGCGTGGCGGCAAGTTTGGCCATCAGGGAGGCCCTGAGTCCGGCCGAGGGCTGCACGGGGGTGGCGGCAAGGCCCAGCGCCACCGCGGTGTCACTCAGCTCGGCCGCCTCGATGCGGGCCGGCTCGGACGCCTTGAGGTGCTCCTCATAGACGGCGGCCTCTTCCGCGCCCAGGGCGTGGAGGGCGTAGGCGCCGGCGAGCTCGCCCGGGTTCTGCCCGGCGGCGTTGCGGGTTTCGTCATTCCGGGTGTTGTCGCTCATGACGCCACTCCCATCTCGTCGCGCAGGCGGATCATGCCGTCACGCAGCCTCGTTTTCACAGTTCCGAGAGGGATCTGCAACCGCTCGGCGACTTCACTCTGGCTGAGGCCGCCGTAGTAGGCGAGGCTGATCGCCTGGCGTTGCAGTTCCGTCAATCTGGACATCGCCTTTTCCACTCTTTCGTGCTCGATTCGTACTCCGACCGTTTCGGACACCTCGTCGTAGGCAACCGCAAGATCACGGATGCCGATTTTGATATCCCGGTCGCGGCTGGCCTGCGACGACCGAATCCGGTCGATCGCACGGCGGTGCGCCATGGTCAGGATCCAGGTCGCCGCCCCGCCGCGCTGGGCCTCGTACCTCGTCGCCGTCTGCCAGATCTCCAAGAAGATCTCCTGCGTCACTTCCTCCGACTGCGAGGGGTCAACCAGAAGACGTCGAACGAGACCGAGAACACGCGAGGCCATCCGGTCATACAGCTCTCCAAATGCTCCTTCGTCTCCCTGCGCCACCCGGCCCAGCAATTCCTCATGGGAGACAGGAACAGTCCCCTCCCGGTTGACGTTGAATTCAGCACTCATGAGAACAAGCATCTCAGGTCTTGTCCACGTCCATGGTTCGGCGCGGAGACCGAATCGGATTGGTGTGTCACGCCAGGCAGAGGAGGAGTGAAGGCCGGACCGCAGAACGCCTCTCGGCGCGAGGCCGCTCACAGCGGCGAATATTGGAGCCCGGGGTTACTGCGGCCCGACCAGACTCCAGTGTAAACGACCCGGATGCGGATCGCGCACCCGGCGGGACGGCTCGCGGCCGATCAGTTAGACAGGTCAGTCCAGCGAGTCACTGCGCCAGAGCCGGGCGCAGGAGCCGAACTCCTGGGCGGTGGTGGAGAACCGGAGGGCGCGGGTGGTCAGTTCGGTGGACCGGAGCGGTTCGGTCGTCTCCAGGTCGTCCGCGACGCTGGTGCAGCCGACGGAGATGACGCGGCAGAACGCCGCCGCGCGGTCGAGTGCCACGGCGAAGTCCCCGGTGAAGATCCCCCGCAGGATCTGGTCGGCCAGGACGACGATCTCCGCCGTGCCCGTGGGCACCGCGGCCCCGGCAATGACCGGGTCGATCGCCACCGTGACTTCGGTTCCGCGCTGGTAGAGGAACGCCGTGCCCTCGGGATCCTGGCGGATGAGCAACCGCACCAGGTAGATCCGCCAGAGCGCCCCGGGCAGGCTGCGCGGCGTTGCCCGCGACCAGAGTTCGGCCACCGCGTCGACGCCGTTCTCGTCGGTGTAGGTCACGAGCCGCTCGACGATGTCGGGGTCAGGGTCGCTGCGCACGCGGGCCAGAAGCGCGTGCGCGGTTTCATGCGCCACCCGGCTGATCAGTGCCGGGTCTTCGCCCCCCTGGAAGGACTCGAATTTGCTGCCGGAGAACTGGGTCGGCTTGTGGAAGTTCTCGGCCATGGCATCCTCCTGGGCTCGGTTTCGTGTTCGCTGTGGGCACATCCGTCTCGTCTGCAGAAAACCCTCTCCCACGGTACCTAGAAAAACGGATCCGAAATCCCCTGTACATTATTAACCGCGGGCCTCTAGCTCAGTTGGTAGAGCAAAGGACTTTTAATCCTTGGGTCGTCGGTTCGAGCCCGACGGGGCCCACTTTCACCGCATAAAGACGCGGAAGCCGGGGCAGGAATCGAGTTAGTCGGTTCGTGACCCCGAACTTACCCCGAACATTGCTGAGAGTGCCGCGGCAGCTTTCACGCTCTGAGTGTTGCGCGCCATGTAGACGTCTTGGGTCATAGAAGGATTCTTGTGGCCCAGGTATTCAGCGATGTCGCGCGCAGACAAACCCGCCGCGTCAAGCGCCGTCGCTACCGTCTTGCGGAACCCGTGCGACGTGAACGAGGGATACCCCAGGCGCTCACGGTTCGCCCGCCAATCTGACTCGGTATTCGACGTGTCGCGGAGCTTGCCTAGCATCGACGGAAACACCAGGTTCAGGTAGTTTGGCGGCTGAGACTCCCACCGAGCGCGCAACATCGCCACGGCATCCGACGGCACTACGATCGTCCGCTCTGAAGTCGCCGTCTTGCCGGCCTCTTGGATCATCAGCCCTCGCCCGGGAACCCTGGACACGCTTGAGCCGAGCGTGACCGTGCCGCCGGTGAAGTCGACGCGGTCCCAGCGCAGCGCGAGTCCTTCACCGATTCGACAACCGGTCCTGGCCATGAACTCCCAGAGCTCGACCAAGTCGAGCCGCTGCAGCTCTGCATCTTCGTGGATCGTCGTCAGAAACGCCGGCACATGTTCGACGGGGAGCGCGCTTGCTGCCCGGGACGTCTTGCGCTCGATGCCCGCGATCCCAACAACAGGATTGGTCGTCAGGGCGTCGCTGCGCACTGCAAGCGCGAGCATGCCAGAGAGGACCGAGCGGCAGCCTTTGGCCGAGCCGTGCCCGTGCTTGATACCAACGTCCGTAATGAACGTCTGCAGCCGCATTGTCGTGGCCTCCCCAACTGTCAGCTGCCCAATTCTTGGCTTGATGATCGTGTCTGCATTGTGCCGGTACGTGGACAGAGTGCGCGGAGCCCGTCCCGTCTCGGCTTTCAGCTGCAGGTACGCCTCCGCAAGGTCTGCAAGCTTCGTCCGCTTCGTTATGGCCAGGTGCGATGGCGTCTCGATCGTTGTCAACGCGACCTTGAGCGCGTGCCTCGCCCGCGATTCAGACGCCGCGAACCGCTCCACCTGCCTACGCCTCCCATCCTCGAACCGGTACAGCGTGCGCGCGCGCCATTTTCCGGACTCGACCTCGCGCGCGTTGACAACACCGTGAGTGCCGACAGGGTTACGCGGTCGGCTCATCTTCCCGCCAATCGTCCGAACGCGGACGCCCGTCTTTGAGCTCATCCGCCGTGTTGTAGTTCGGCAGAGGGAAGCTAGGCATTATCGGCCTCTCGTCGTCGACGAATTGGAGCGGCCGCCGCAGGCGCGGGAGCGTGAGGTCGGGCAGGTGCTTTCGCATGAACCGACGGGTTTCAATCAGGTCCTGTACGTGCTCCCCAGCCGTGGCTTTCCAAAACTCCTTCTCCCTGAGATCTGCGCTCTGTCCCAGCATGAGTTCGCAATTTATGCGGCCGAACTCATGCACCAGGGCGTCGTGCTCAACGAGCCGCGTGACGATGTCGCCGACTTCCAGGAAGTCCTCGACGCGGTCAAATTCTTCGCTGAACTCAACAGGCGAGGGAATCCCGAGGTCGTTTCCGGCGAACCAGAGCGCGGCCCGATGAGCCGATACCGACCGAGCACCAGCAGCGGGCGCAAGGGCGACTCGAGCGTCCGTCCGGACGGGGAAAAGCAAGGCTATCGGCGGCACATTGAGCGCCCATGCAAAAAGCAAGACATCCGCGGCCGGCATGATCTTCCGCTTGGAACTCCCCGAGAGAATGCTCGCCAAGCTGTCCTTCGTCAGGTCCCAGCCCAGCAAGGCCAGGCGTTCCCGCAGTGCGTCGTTGCTCATGCGCCGCACGTCGCGGAAATGCAGGATGTTCGCGATTGTCTGATCAGTTACCCCGCGTTGCCATTCATCGAGACGCTGCCGGCGCTCAACAGCCTCAGGGTCATTTGAGCGCGCACCTCGACCAGTCTTCCTAGGGCCCGTTTCCAATGTCATAGAAACACTGTACTCGTCTTGTCAGTGGTTGTATTTGACATTCTTTCGCAAGCGCCACTAGGTTTGACGCTATCAGGGTTATTCACCTTGATTCAGATTTATGAAGGTGTAAATATGACATTCAATCAGTCGGGAGATCCCATGACTACGACCGCCCCCGCCTTCGCCCGCCAGCGGCGATTCCTCGACATCAACGAGCTTGCCGAGCAACTGGGCATCAGCGCCGCCACGATCTACCGCAAGCGGTCCCTGTCCGAGGACCTGCCGGTCGGCTTCAAGATCGGGTCACGCGTGCGCTGGCGTCAGGAAACCGTCGACGCATGGATCGAAGCGCAGGAAGCCAAGGCCGCCATCTAATGCTCGCCACAAAGAAAGCCCCCGACGCCTTGCAGGGCATCGAGGGCACCGACCAGAACGCCAACCAAGGAGAAATGATCTTGAATACCACCGTAATCGACAACCGCCCGACCGCCATGCACTGTGAGGTAGCCGGCTGCCTGGTCCTCGACGGCACGCACGACCCGCGCGACGTCACCGACAACTACGTGCACGACCTCGCACCCCTTGACGGTCACGGCTTCGACGTGTCGCCCGTGCGGAAGGGCGCGGAAGAGTGGCGCGCGTGGGTCGAGCTCTCGACGTCCGAGCGTCTGATGTCAGCGGTCGAGCTTCGCGAGTTCTCCATAGCGCTCGCCCACGAAGCCACGCGCATCGACGCACTGAACGACGGCGGCCTCTCGGTCACGCGCGGGGGCCAGCTAGTGCACCCCGATTCCCTGCTCATGGACGCGCTCTGCAGCGCCGACATCGCCAGCCGCGCCGTGACCCGATCCCGCTACTCCATCAAGGCAGGGGCGCAGTCATGACGTTCAAGCTCCGCCCACCGTACCGGGTAGAGGAAATCGTCGTGACCGCCTCAACGATGAACTCACCCGCCGTGCCCGCCGTCACTCTCGAGGTCGAGGGGGAGCGCGTATCCCTGCACCCCGACGACGCGCGCAGGCTCGCGACTGCCCTCCTGGCGCACGCCGCCGCGGCAGAGGCCAGTCCGCCCACATGGCCGTAGAAACGTGCCCAATCCACCTTCAGCAACTCCGACAGCCAAAATACGAGAGGCGCAGCTATGGGTGCTCAACTAGTCGGGCGCGCCTTCCAATTCGGCATGAATCACCCGCTCAAACCAAATGAGTTTCGTCTACTCGTCTTCATGGCTCACACAGCTCTGGACACCGACGCGGAGCCACGGTATTTCGGTAGCCGTGAGATGTCAGCATTTGGCCTGGGCTATCACGTCGCCAACGCGCCGGACCGGACCGAAGCCAAAACGGCCGACAGCGAGCGCGACAGCGCCTTCGAATTAGTCCGACGGGCGACAAAGGGCCTTCGTGAGGCGGGCGCAATCCGACAACTCAAACGGGGTCGCACAGGTCAGCGCGCGGAGTTTGCGCTGACTCTTGCCCGTGTGAATTTTGCAGGAACGGACCCAATTGCCATGGCAGCGAGGCCCAACGAATCGTTGGCCCTAATCCCGTTGGAAATCAAGCGGGCCGCCGCATCAGACCCAACAAATCGTTGGGGCACAGACCCAACAAGCCGTTGGCCCACCAGGCCCAACGAATCGTTGGATTCAGGGCCAACGAATCGTGGGGCCCAAGGAACCACTCATGAACCACTACAGGAACCAATTGATGAACCACAGTCGAAATCGATGCTGCGCTCCCATGCAGCCGACGTAATCGAGGCCGAACTGATCGAGCCGGGACCGGCCGAGAGGCAGGGGAGAGACGGGAAGCGGTCGACGATCGGCGCTGACTTATCCGGCCTGTTCTCACCCGCGAATACGGTCCCGTCTAAACCAGCCAAGACCATAGCCAAGCGAGCACCAAGCCCCACGGGTCGTCCCGGTTTCTGCACACAGGAAGGACACGGCGAATATCCAACCAGCGCTGGGCAACCGTGCGACAGATGCCTCCGCGACGCGGTCGAAGCCGCCTAACCGAAAGGAACCCGCAACCATGCACCCTGCCGCAGTTCGGAGAATGTTCGACTCTCCCTTCGTCGCCCCTGAAGACCCGAGAACCGCAGCGACCGACACAAACCGTCACACCCCGTCGTTCACCCGCACGACGGAATCGGGGACGATGCGAGCGCCACGTCGGCGACGTAGTCCCTTCACGTTGCAGCGATTGCAACGGGAGCACCGAGCCGTCCCCGCCGATCCGCGCGCCCGTATTTGCACTCGTCAACGTGTGGGGCGAGTGCCTGGCACACCCCCACCGCCCCTCCCCCTGTGAGCGTTGCATCACTGAGGCAGAGCCCCCGTGACGAATAAAAAGGAATTCCCCATGATCGACCAACCCAAGCCAAGACCTCCCAAGACCGATTCAAAGACCAGCCGAGGAGTGCCGCGGCACGCTCTCACCAACCTGAACGAGGCGGACAAGGCCAGGTATTGGAAGCACTATTCACGCAAACACGAATCGGAGTCTAAGTCCTACCGCGCGACGCTCGTTGAGCTCAAAGACCTGCTGAGCCGCGGCAGGGTGGCCGATTCGCTCCGTCTAGTCACCGCGGCCATTCCCGCAACCCGCAAGACCGACCCCACCAAATAGGAGATACGCATGCCCACCACAACCCCCCGCACACCCGTCCCCGCCGCGCTGATTCCCGACGCCCCGACCCCAGCGACTACCCCTAGCCCCCTTGGGGAAGCCCCGGCAGTGCCAGAGTCAGGCGCAGACAGCTCACCCGACGTCGAGCCCGGGAATCGTCGCCGCGACCCAGCCGCCGAAGCCGCGAACCGTAGGCACCAACTCCGCGACGTCGAGGCGCAGCGCGACACCCTCGCCGGCCAACTCACGACCGCCCGCCGCGGCATGGTCGAGAACCTGCTGCAGAACACACGGGACCTCCGCGGAGACGGCACCCACGCACCCGTGCTGCAGCGCTCCGCGGACCTCTGGGAAGTGCTCGGAGCTACACCCGACCAATTCTTCGACGAAGGGGGAGCCCTCGACGCCCACGCCGTGGCCGATGCGATCGCCGCCGGAACAGTAGACCGCCCGTACTTGACCCGGTACGCCGGCCCCGTGATCCCACCAACTGACCCGGTCCGAGACGTATTCGGCGGCCCGCCAAGATTCGCACCGATCGGGGCCTCGTCCTGGGGAAACGCTCTGAAATAGCCCCAACGGTCGACTTCACACGGGCGCTCACATTGTCAAGACAATCCTTGGTACAATGTGAGCGCCCGTTCGGGTTGAGCTCGTAGCTCCCCGACCGCCAGCAGAAAACGCCCTGAGGGCAAACGCAGCAGGCAACGCCGCGCGTGTCATGCACCACACCTTCCCCATACTCAGGAGCTTTTCTCATGGCTAACTCTTCAACCCTCAAGACTTTCCTTGGCATCACCGAGGCCGGACCGCTGATCGTTCAGCCGGTCGAGCGCGAATCCCTCGCCCTCGCCGTGTCGACTCTCGTGCACACCGACGCCGGGACCTTCCGTTTCCCGGTCGTCTCGGCCGATCCCAGCGCAGCATGGACCGCCGAGAATGCCGAAATCGCCGTCTCCGAGGCTACGGCCGACGAGGTCCTGGTGATCCCGCGCAAGGTGGCCGGCCTGAGTATCGTGTCAAACGAGCTCGCCAACGACACCAGCCCCGAAGCCGCAGAGGTCATCGGTAACGGCCTGGCCCGAGACATCGCCAAGCAGATCGACCGCGCATTCTTCGGCGTCGCGCCGGCGAACACCAACGTTCAGCCCGGCGGCCTCGAGTACCTGGCCGCGGCCGTCACCACGATCGCGGCCGACCCGGCCGCGGGCATCGGCGCGTTCATCGACGCGCTGGCCGCAGCAGAAGCGCACGGCGTGACTCTCGACAGCTTCGTGACCGACCCGGCTACTGCCGCGGCCCTCGCCAAGCTCACCACGGGCAGCGGCTCAAACCTGCCCCTGTTCGGAGTGGGAGCCACCAACGGCATCGAGCGAAACGTGCTCGGCGTGCCCCTGCTCGTGAGCCCGTCCGTCGTCGCCGGCACCGCGTGGGGCATCCCCAAGGCCAGCGTGTTCAGCGTCCTGCGAAACGACGTTACCGTCGACGTCGACAAGTCGGCCTACTTCTCCAAGGACCAGACCGCTATCCGCGCGATCCTCCGCGTAGCCTTCGGATTCGTGCAGCCCGCCGCGATCATCAAGATCAAGGCCGCGGCCTAGCACTACTCCTCCCAGACCGGAGAGCGGGCCTTGGTGGGTACCCGCAGCAGGTGAGCACCGCAACCCCGTGCCAGGGGACGGACAGCCGCCCGCACCTCCGCCGCCTGGTCGCCCGTCGAGAGGCTCCTACATCTCGACGGGTGGCCCGGCACCACGGCCAGTCACCCACCAGCCGACAGCACCAGCACCAGACGAACGAACACTCGCGAGACACCGGCCAGGCCCGCGCCCCTCAGCGCCAAGCTCGCATAGGGGGCCTCCACCCCTCCCCCCGCCTCTGCACAAGACCGCTACGCGTTCTGCCGCTCGCGGTGCGCGCGGGTCTGGGAGAAGTCGACCGCAAGCGTCGGATAGTCTGGCCGAAGGGCGAGAAGTACGCGTCGCGATTTGGGGGAATCATGGCTGGAAGAAAAGGTCCGGAATTCGTGTCGAGCTTCTTCGGCAGCCGCGAACTGAACTCCCGCACCGGCCTGAGGCTCGCAACCGAGGATCATTTGTGGGACTTCCTAGCGGAATCGACAGTCCGTACGCAGGTCAAGAACCCCGCGTTGAGTCGAATCGAAGCGGCAACGGAACCAGGGCCTCTCCTGTTTAGGGGACAAGTGCAGGAGTCCTTCGGAATCTCCTCCAGTCTCTATCGATTCATTCAGGACGAGACGCAAATTGGCGTTTCCGAATCACTCCTGTTTGAGATTGAACAGAAGATAATTGAGGTCGCAAAATCACGGGGCCTTGGCAAAGGCATGCCTGACGGACACCTCCTTATGCTTCTGCAGCACTACGGCATACCCACACGACTCATTGATGTCTCGACTGGGCCGCTGGAAGCTCTCTACTTTGCCACCGAGCATCGGGATGCCTCAGACGGGCGACTCTTCATCTTCAAGTTGATTGATCGCGACGGTTGGGTGTCGCGGCGGGATCTCGACGGTACCGAACTGCCCTGGGTAAAGAAGCCTGGATCCTATTGGACAGAAGAAGTCTCCGTTGTCGAACCGCTTGCTCTCGATCCCCGCATGGGAGCCCAAGGCAGCAAGTTCCTCGTTGGAGGCATCATCAGAGCGAGCGCCGACCGAAACATTCAATACGGGGAGCACAACAACTTCCTCGACAAGGATGAACTGCCTCAAATCACCACACTGAGTATCTGCTTTCCCAAGCGTTCCCCGGGTGTAGTCCGGACTCCTTGGCATGCCATCGGATGGTCAGTTCGAATTCCGGCGGCTTGGAAAGCGTCGCTCCGGGAGCGCCTTGCAGGAGTCGGGATCTCAAGAGACTCTATGTACCCGCCATTTGCAAGTGTGCAGTGGGCAGCAACAGCCGCGGCCCGAGACTACATCAGCTCGCTCTAGGCACGCTCAGTCACTGGGAAAGCCCCGTTCCAGCGCTCGTACCTGCTACGGGATCGCTGTTGCGCCAAGGATCGCCAAGACCGCACCGGTGAGCTGGAACAGAGTCCCGAAAGCGACAAGCGCACTGACCCTTCTCTGATCGAGTAGGAGATTCGGGACCGCTTGTGATAGCTGTTGACTGGGGTACAGCGGGCCATCATCGTTGTAGCGAGAGTTAGATGGGCTGAAGCCGCAGAGAAGCCATACCGCTCCCGCCGCGCTGATCGCGGCACCACAAAGTGTCATAACGAGCCCAAGAATAACCACGCTTGAAACGCTACAGCGGAGGTCTCTCAACGAACACTGTGCGCTGCACGACTGCGCCAGACGGCGTGGAACAACAACGAAATCGCGAGCCGACTGCGCTGACAACCCCGAATCTATCCCGAACATTCACCGCAACAGCGCGCTAGGCAAAACCAGGCGCTTCCCTGTCACCATATGATGATCAGCAGGCATATCTATCCCGAACAAACTCGTGAAAACCGACGAACTCTAATCCTTGGGTCGTCGGTTCGAGCCCGACGGGGCCCACTCACAGGATCAGCGTCGGTGCAGACCCGGGTCTCGCGTGGGCCCAGCATCGACTCCGGACTCCCGGCGAGCACCCAGCGATGATTCGGGCGGCGTTCGGGTAGCTCCTCCATACTTCTCTGACATGGTGCCGGCATGCCCGATGCCGGCGACCTGAGAAGGAGGCCCCGTGGGCAGAGTGAATGAAGAAGTTGAAATCGAGACCGGGATCATCACCCGGTACCGGCGTCACCCCAACGGACGCGGACTGGTGTCCCCCAGCGCACGCGTGCACCCCGAGGCGTTCGTATCCCGAACCGCCTACGTGGAGAGCGGCGCGCGGGTCGGGGCGGAGGCGTGGATCGGCCCCGGCAGTTGGATCGACCAGGACGCGGTCATCGGTTCTCACGTGTTCATCGGCCAGAACGTGCACGTCGGCGCGGACGCCGTCGTCGGCAGCGCAGCGCGGCTGGGCAGCTATGTGCGGATCGGTCGCGGGGCACGGCTCAGCCCCGGAGCGGTCGTCGAACGCGATCTGCGGGTTCCGGACAACGCCGTGATCGGCGCGGCCCCGCGCACGCGCCTGTCGCCCGGATCGGCACCCGCCGGTGTCGCCCACGCCGCCTAGGGGTGCGTCTACGGGTGCGTCTACGGGTGCGTCTACGGGTGCGTCTACGGGTGCGTCTACGGGCGCGTCTACGGGCGCGTCCGCTACTCGGCGGTGAACGGGCTTGCGAGTTCTCGCTGCACCATCAGCGCCAACTCGCGCAACAGCACGAGGTCGACGGTCCCTGCCGCCCTCGGCTCCGAGTCGAACACGCAGAGAGCCCCGATGAGCTCCCCCGACGGCGACTCGATCGGGAATCCGGCGTAGAACCTGATCTTCGGCTCGCCCACCACGAGTGGATTGTCTCGGAAGCGGTCGTCGAGGAGGGCATCCGGTATCACCATAGCCGCGGTGCCCGTGATGGTTACCTCGCAGAACGAATTGGACCGCGGCGACTCGGCATCGGCCACGCAGATGCGGGCCTTATGCCACTGGCGATCGCCATCGATCACCGTGAGCGCCGCGGACTGGGTGCCGAACAGGGTGCGCGCCAGTGCCGCGATGCGGTCGAAGCGCTCCTCGGGCGGGGTGTCGACGATCCCGAGCTGGTCGACCGCGAGCTGGCGCCGCGCCTCCTTCGCCCTCGCCTGGTCGTCGGAGGGCACCGGTTCGGCGTCAGGGGTCGCGACCCGGTCGGCGCCGAGGAGCGGCGCCATCCGGGAGGCGAGAACGTCGGCCCAGTGCGCATACGTATCCGTGGACCGGTATCGGCCCGGCGGCGGCGTCGGCGCCGCACTGGACGGTACGAACGCGACCCCGTCGCTGCTGTCGGCGACGAGCCGTACCGTCACCCGGTTCAGGAGCCGGCCGTGGTGGTCCGCCAGATTTCCGAGCCTGGAATCGAACACCGGGATCGACCGGATGGGCTGGATTCCCGCCACGATGATGCGGGTGCTGCGGGGCGATGACGCCGTGAGGAACCGGAGCAGATTCGCCAGATCGCGCCGCCAGGCCCGGGCGGAGACCAAGTTCACGGCCTCGTTCACGCCCAGGACCAGCACGATCGCTTCGAAACGGGTGAGCCGCACCCCGGTCAGCTCGAGGAGGGCCGTGGCGACGGTCATGCGGGAATTCGCGATGAGGTCGACGTCGACCCCGCGGCCGGTCTGCGCGGACAGGGCGCGGGCGAGCGAGCCGGGCAGGGCCAGGTTGTGGCTCACGACCCCGCGGCCGACCGCCAGCCCCGAACCGAGGATGAGGATCCGGTCGGGATCAATGCCCGCGGAGTGCGCTTGCGGAGCATCCGTGGGCATGGGGACATCGCCGAAGCCGCGCTCGGACGCGGCGGCCCAGGTGCGCATGGCGGGAGCCAGCGCCCATCGTATGAGTTCCCGCACAGATGCCCCTTTGTTGCTAAGACACAAGGGTGTATCCAAGACCGAATTTCAAGTATCCCCCATTCGGGGCGAGAGTCCAGGGCCGCGTCACACCAGTGCCACAACGGCCTGGGCGAGCGCGAAAATGACCAGGCCGGCGAGCGCGCCCACCACGGTGCCGTTGATGCGGATGAACTGGAGGTCCTTTCCGATCTGCAGTTCGATCTTCTCGGCCGTCTCGGCCGCGTCCCACCGCGCGACGGTTTCGGTGATCACCTCGGCGATCTCGTGCCGGTACCGGCGCACGATGTAGCTTGCACTGTCGGCCAGCCACCGGTCGACGCGGGCGCCGAGGGCCGGGTCGGCCGACAGTCTCCCGCCGACCTCCATGACGGTCGAGCGGATGCCCGTGCGCAACCCGCTCGAGGGGTCGTTCAGCGCCGCCGTCAGGGAGACCTTCACGGCCTCCCAGGTTTTGCTCGCGAAATCGCGCAGCCGGGCGCTGTCGAGCAGTTCGAGCTTGAGCGCCTCCACCCGTTCGATCATCGCCGGCTCGTGCTGCAGGTCGTCGATCACCTCGACGAGGTAACGATCGATGGCCTGGCGGAGCGGATGCGCGGCATCCGCACGCGCGGTGGCCACGAAGGCGAGCACCTCCCGGTGCGCCTTGTCGTCGACCAGCTTGTCGACGAAACCGGGGAGCCAGGTCGGCAGGCGCTGGGACACGGCCCGCCCGAAGGCCTCCGGATGCTCCAACAGCCAGCCCTCGGCCCGTTCCAGCAGCAGGTCGACGGCGGCGTGCTGCTGCCCCGACTCGACCAGCCGCGCCCCCACGTGCCCGATTGTCGGACCCCACTCCGGCTTCAGCAGGTTCTCGCGGGCCACGGTTTCGATCAGCTCCTGGATCGCATCGTCGCTGAGCAGGTTGAGCAGACCGGCGCCCGCCACCGCGACCTCGTCGGTGAGCCGACGCGCGTTCTCCTCCTGGGAGAGCCACGCGCCGAGCCGACGGGACGCACCCAGCGATTCGAGCTTGCCACGGATGACCGCCTCGGAGAGGAAATTCGTCTCGACGAATTCACCCAGGCTGGCCCCGATCTCGTCCTTGCGGCTGGCGATGATGTTCGTGTGCGGGATGCGCAGGCCCAGCGGGTACCGGAACAGGGCCGTCACGGCGAACCAGTCCGCTACGGCGCCGACCATGCCGCCCTCGGCCGCGGCGCGCACGTACTGCAGCCACGGGTAGCTCTCCTGCAGCGCGAACGAGGTGGCGAACACTACCGCCATCAGGAGAAGCAGGCCGATGGCGAGCCGCTTCATGCGGATCAGGGCCGTCAGGCGCACGGCGTCCGGCAGGCTCAGCGGCGGCCGGGCGGCGGCCGCCGCCCGTGCTGCACGTGGACCGGTCTCGGTCTGGTCTTTCTGCCTCATCTTCTCGGCCATCCTCCCAGACTGCCGGATCGGGGCCGGGGAGGGAAACCCGTCTTCCCTCGACCCCGGCGCGCTGCACACTCAGCAGTGGCAGTGTCCCTCTTCGACGGGCGTCGACGGCGGCACATCGAGCACCGGGCTGCGGTCGAAGAAGCCACCGGGCTTCAGCTTGAAACCAGCGGTGTTCACGGGCATGATCGGCCAGTCCTCGATGCGCGGATAGTGGGTGAGGCCGAACGTGTGCCAGAGCACGATGTCCTGGCCGTCGATGTCGCGGTCGGCTTCGATGTAGGCAGGCAGGCCGGCTCCGCCGCCTCGAACCTCAAGAAGATCACTCTCAAACTCGGGGGCAAGGCCCCCTCCATCACCACTGCGGACGCCGACATCGACGCGGCCGTCGGCGGCAACCTGGCGGGCGGCACGCTCAATTCCGGGCAGGTCTGCGCGGCCTACACGCGGTTCTATGTCAACAAGAAGCGCGAGGCCGAATTCGTTGAGAAAATGGCGGCCGGGGTCTCCGGCATGAAGCTTGGCGCCGGGATGGACCCCAGCACCCAGCTGGGTCCTCTGGTCTCTCAAAAACACCTCGACCACGTCGAACGGATGGTCACGGTCGGCCGTGCCGAGGGCGCGGAACTCGTGACCGGTGGCGCCCGGGCCGGCGAGGTCGGCTTCTTCTTCCAGCCGACGATGTTCGCCGGTGTGCGCGACGACATGGCCATCGCGACCGACGAGGTCTTCGGGCCGGTGCTCTCGATCATGTCCTACGACGATGACGACGACCTGCAGGAGCTCATCAACCGGGCCAACGACACCGACTATGGGCACGCCGCCACGGTCTGGACGAAGGACCTCGAGAAGGCACACCGCCTGGCCAACGGCATCCGTGCCGGTGCGAACTTCGTAAACATGCCACCGGTGCCGGATATGGCCGCGCCGTGGGGCGGGTTCGAGACCGGCGGCTGGGGCAACGAGATGGGTCCGGATTCGATCGACGCGTACACGCAGGTCAAGGGCGTCTGGATGCACTACGGCAGCTAGCCGCACGGGTTTTTCGCGGCATCCGTTCGTTTTCACGCACTCGTCAACTCACGCACTCGTCAACTCACGCACTCGTCAACTCACTCACTCGTCGACTCACGCACTCGTCAACTCACGCACTCGTCAACTCAATGAGGAGTAAACCCATGACGACCACTCGCAGTACCCCTCAGTCCGACTCCCGGACCACCCTACGCACGGGACGCCTCGGTGTGATCGGCATCGTCTTCTTCGTGGTCGCGGTGGCCGCACCGCTCGTGGGCATGACCGGTGCGGTCCCGGTCGCGATCGTTCTCGGTAACGGCGCGGCCGCCCCGGGCGCCTACCTCGTGGTGGGCGTCACCCTGCTGCTGTTCAGCGTCGGCTATGCCGCGATGAGCCAGCGCGTCACCAATGCCGGAGCCTTCTTCGCCTATATCGGCCGAGGCCTCGGCCACCAGCTCGGCAGCGCGTCGGCCTTCGTCTCGATCCTCGCCTACCTCGCCATCCAGCTCGCGATCTACGGGTTCTTCGGCGGACTGCTCGGCGCCCAGGTCGCCCTGCTCCCCTGGTGAGCGTGGACGTCGGCGCCAAGGTGCTCGGCGTGCTGATGCTGCTCGAACTCCTGGCACTGGTCGTCACCTCGGTCGCCATCCTGGCCGACGGCGGGCCGGAGGGCCTGAACTTCTGGGCCTCGTTCAACCCGGCCGCGATCCTCGCCGGCGGGCTGGCCGGCTCGGCGGGCATCGCGTTCGCCTTCGCGTTCGCGTCCTTCATCAGCTTCGAGGCCACCGCAATCTACGGCGAGGAATCCAAGGACCCGAAGACGGTGGTCCCCCGCGCCACCTACCTGGCGGTCGGAGTGATCACGGCGCTGTTCGCCCTGACGGCGTTCGCCATGGTCACGGGAATGGGTGCATCCTCGGTCGTCGAGAAGACCGTGGAGCTGTCGAGTCTCGACGGGGTTCCCCTGGCCGACCCGGCCGCGGTGCTCTTCTCCCTCGCGACCCAGTACGTGGCACCGTGGATGGCCACCGTGATGGGCGTCCTGGTGATCTCGAGCCTGTTCGCCGGACCGCTGGCCTTTCAGAACGCGGCCAGCCGGTACCTCTTCGCCCTCGGCCGCGGCGGCGCGCTGCCCGCGCCGCTCAGCCACGTCAACGGTCGCGGCGCCCCGAGCACCGCCTCCCTCGCCACGTCGGTCCTCACGGATCTCGTCATCGTCACCTTCGCCGTCTTCCGGCTCGACCCGGTGCTCAACATGTTCTACTGGTTCAGCGGTCTCGCCGTGGTGGCGATCGTGCTGATCGAGATCCTCGTCTGCATCGCGGTGATCGCGTTCTTCCACCGCAATGCGGGCAGCGAGAACGTGGTCCAGACCATCATCGCCCCGGTGCTGGCCACCATCGGTCTGATCCTCGGCGAGTACCTGCTGATGAGCCGCTTCGGGCTCCTCGCCGGCACGGTGGCCGAGGGCGTGGACCCGACGATGTCATCGTGGTGCCTGAGCCCGATCGGCTGGGTGCTCGTGTCCCTGCCCTTCGTGCTCCTGCTCGTCGGCTACCTGCACTCCCTCTGGTCGCACACCGAGAACGAGGCCCTGGTCAAGGACGTCCTTTCGTAGCCGGCAAGCCGTGAAACGGGGTGACCGCCGCGAGGCGGACACCCCGTCTCTCTGCCCGTCGGACCGTGATGGGCGCGGTGATGCCGGGTCAGAGGCGGAATCCCTGGTGGCGGATGCCCCAGCGCACAGACCACGACTCCCCTGGTTCGACCCAGCGCAGCCCCGCGCCCGAATTGAAGGCATTCGCAGGGGCCGTCATCGGCTCGATCGCCACCGCCAGGCCCAGGAACGGGCCGCCCGGCCCCGGGAAGGGGAAGTTGCGCGGCGTGAAGACCTGAACGTTGCGGATGTTCCGGTCGCCCCAGATCGTGACGCTGCGGCCGTCAGGCGCGGTCAAGGAGGCCACGCTGGCGGTGCCGGACTCCTCGCCGGTCACGTCGGACCGCACCTCGGGAGCCTCAGGCCCCACCCCGCCGAAGCCGTCGTCGAGATCGACGTCGCCCACCCGGCACCCCGTGCGCAGGTCGAACCTGGTGCCGACGACGGAAGATTCCCCGACGGGGTTTTGCCGGTCGTCGACGTCGATATGGGTGCGCGCCGCGATCGTGAGCACGAGGTCCTCGGTGGGAACGCCGCCGATCTTCGGGTACGGATGCGCGCCGAGCGCTACCGGGGCCGCGTCCCGGCCTACGTTCCGCACCGTGTGGGTGACCGCAAGACCGTTGTCGGTGAGCGCATACCGCACGGTCGTGTCGAGCAGGAACGGGTATCCGGCCTGCGGAAAGACCGTGGCGGCCAGAGTGACCGAACTCGGGCTGCGGTCGAGCATGCGATAGGACGAATACCGAAGCAGGCCGTGGATCGCGTTTTGCTGTTCCGGCTCGGTGAGCGGCAGGCGCTGCACGACGCCCTGGTGCCGCCAGCGGCCGTCCCGGATGCGGTTGGGCCACGGCATCAGCACGATGCCGGCGCCCCACGGTGGGGTGGCCTCGGGCGCGAACGGCTCGACGAGGTCTATGCCGTCCACGGAATACAGCCGGAGGCCGGCGGCCACCTCGGTGACGATCGCCAGCGCAGGCCCACTCGGCGTGGCTACCCTCAACTCATACTGGAAACCCGTTGCAGCGCGCATAGTGTCAACCTACTCCGGCTGCAGAACGGTCAGGCCGGCCTCGCGGAGGGGCGCCAGCATGACCTCGTCGGCCGCGGCATCCGTCACCAGGGTGTCGAACGCGCGCAGCGGGCCGACCTGCCCGAGGTGCACCTGGCCGAGCTTGGAGGCGTCGGCCACGACGACCGCCCGGGTCGCGGCGGCCAGCATGAGCGTTTTGACCCCAGCCTCGGGGAGGTTGATGTTCGTGACCCCATAGCCGGCATCGACGCCGTTGCAGCCGATGAAAGCCAAATCGGCGTGAACCTGGCTGAGCACCGTCCGTGCGAGTGGCTCGACCAGGGAGTGCTGCAGCGGGCGGAGCGAACCGCCCGTGACGATCACGGTGAACCGAGGGATGGCCGGCTCGAGGGCGAGGGCGATGCTGAGCCCGTTCGTGATGATGACGACGTCGGTCAGATCGGTGCGGGCCAGCAGCGCGTGGGCGATAGAGAGGGTGGTCGTGCCGACGTCGAGGAGGATGCTCTGCCCGCTCGTGACGAGGGCCGCGGCGAGCACGCCGATCTGCTGCTTGGGCAGCACGGATGACGCGAGGGCCTCCTCGAAGGAGAACTCCCGCAGCGGGCGGCCGCTGAGTGGCGCGGCCGGAACCGCCCCGCCGTGCACGCGCTGCACCGTCCCGGCGGACTCAAGCACGTCGAGGTCGGCCCGCGCCGTGACGCCGGACACTCCGAACGCCTCGCGCAACTCGCGCACTCGTACGAAACCGCGCTCCCCGACGAGGCGCTGGATCTGCTCCCGCCGCTGGTGGGCCGGGAGCGTGTCGCGGTCGCCGGGCCGGTCGCTCACGTCGATGAGGTCGGCCGTGGCGGTCGATTCGGTCGATTCGGTCGATTCGGTCGATTCGCGAGAAGCCATACCCAATCTTCACTTAGTTTACTTTGGTTATCAACCTGAAAGACCTGGTTTCACATGTGCAAATCAGATAACGTTGTTTTCGCCATGAACACACCAGACTTCGTAGCCGACACCGGCATCATCCGTCACCGCCACACCCTCGCCGATGGCCGGGACCTCATCTACTTCGATGACCCGCAGTCCAGCTTGCCACCGGATCGGGCGGCCGACCTGCGCGAACTCGACCCGCGCCCGGCCACCGCCCGGATGCGCCAGGACCCGCTCAGCGGCGAATGGGTCTCGATCGCCGCCGCCCGCCAGAACCGCGTGTTCCTGCCGCCCGCGCACTTGGACCCGCTCGCCCCGTCGACGCCGGGGAACCCGTCAGAGGTGCCCAGCAACTACGACGTGGCCGTGTTCGAGAACAAGTCGCCCTCGTTCGGGCCCCTCCTCACCGACGCCGACGCCCCCGCCGGGCTCGACGACCTGAACACCATCGGACTGAACCGCGTCCGCACCTCGGTCGGCCGCTGCGAGGTCGTCTGCTTCAGCCCCGAGAACGAGGGCTCGTTCGCGAGCCTGTCGGTCGTGCGCGCCCGCACGGTGATCGAGGCCTGGGCCGAGCGCACGTACGCCCTGTCACAGCTACCCGGCGTGGAACAGGTCTTCCCGTTTGAAAACTGCGGCGAGGCGATCGGCGTCACGCTGCACCACCCGCACGGCCAGATCTACTCCTACCCCTACGTCACGCCGCGCACCCAGCGCGTGATCGCCTCCCTCGACCAGTACGGACCAAACCTGTTCGCGGACATCCTCGCCAGCGAGCAGGCCGGGGGCCGGGTCATTCTGACCGGCGAGCACTGGACCGCCTTCGTGCCGTTCGCCGCGCGCTGGCCCATCGAGGTGCACATGCTGCCGCACCGGCACGTGCCCGACTTCGCGGCGACCAGCCTGGCTGAGCGCGATGAGCTCGCCGTGCTCTTCCGGCGGCTGTTGCGCGGCATCGATGCCCTCTACGACACCCCGACGCCGTATATCGCGGCCTGGCACCAGGCCCCGGTCTCGGTGCGCCGCGACGAGATCCGGCTGATGCTGCAGGTGACGAGTCCTCGCCGGGCCGCAGACAGACTGAAGTTCCTGGCCGGGTCGGAGGCCGCCATGGGCGCATGGATCGGAGACGTCACGCCCGAGCAGGCGGCCGACAACATTCGCCGCGCGGTCGAACGCTCCGCCGGGACGGACGCGACCGAAGCGGCGGCCGGCGCCGCGGCATCCGTTCCCGCTAGCAGCACCACACTCGAAAGGCAGGCCCACGCATGACCGATCTCATCCAGACCGTGACGGATGGCTTCACGAGCCGCTTCGACGCGGCCCCGGCCGGACTCTGGTCGGCCCCCGGCCGCGTCAACCTGATCGGCGAGCACACCGACTACAACGACGGGTTCGTGTTTCCCTTCGCGATCAACCGGCGCACGCTCGTCGGGCTCGGCCTGCGCGGCGACCGCCAGCTGCGGGTGGCGAGCTCGTTCGCCGCGGAAACGGTGGAGCTCTCCCTTGACGACCTGACTCCGGAGAACCTGGCCGGCTGGTCGGCGTACCCGCTCGGCGTGGCCTGGGCCCTCGGCCAGTTCGGCGCCGACCTGGCCACCCGGCCCGGATTTGACGTGTTCATCGACTCTGACGTGCCGATCGGGGCCGGACTGTCGTCCTCCGCCGCGATCGAGAGTGCGGTTGCCGTGGCCCTGAACGACCTCTGGCAGCTCGGACTCGACCGGCGCATGCTCGCCCGGGTGGGCCAGCTGGCCGAGAACCGGGCCGTCGGGGCTCCCACCGGCATCATGGACCAGTCCGCGTCCCTGCTGGGCGAGGCCGACTCCGCCGTCTTCCTGGACTGCCGCACCCTCGAGGCCGAGGTGATCCCGCTCGGCTTCGACGGGGCCGGCCTCGACCTGCTGATCATCGACACGCGGGTAAGCCACGCGCACTCGACCGGCGGGTATGCCTCGCGTCGGGCATCCTGCGAACTGGGTGCACGGATGCTGGGGGTCCCCTCCCTGCGCGACCTCACCGTGGACGACCTCGGCCGGGCCGCCGACGTGCTCGACGACGAGACGTTCCGCCGGGTGCGGCACGTGGTCACCGAGAACCAGCGCGTGCAGGACACCGTGCGCACCCTGCGCGAGCAGGGACCGACCGCGATCGGCGCCCTCCTGGACGCCTCGCACCTGTCAATGCGGGACGACTTCGAGATTTCCGTGCCCGAACTCGACCTCGCCGTGGAGACCGCGCGCGGCACCGGGGCAATCGGCGCCCGGATGACCGGCGGCGGCTTCGGCGGCGCCGCCATCGCCCTTACCCCGCGCGCCCTGATCCCCGCGGTTACGGCGGCGGTCACGGCCGCGTTCGCAGCCCGGGGCTTCGCGGCCCCGGACCTGTTCGTGGTGCGCGCGGCCGACGGGGCGGCGCGGGAGCAATAACACAGCGGGAACTCGCCCCACGTGGCTAATTCAGGAGAAGTCGTGCCGCCGCCCGTGCGCATCCACAGACCTGTGCGGGTGCGAACGAGGTTCGGCGGGGATCTCCTGAGTTAGCCACGCACGCGACGGCCGAAACCGGTGCCCGGGGTCGAGGCGGCGCCCAGCGGCGGCGACGTGCCTAGCCCCTCGCGCCGGCGTTGAGTGTGATCGTGTCGAGGCCGCCGTCGACGACCCCCCAGTCGTCCAGAATCGCCTCGTAGGTGCCGTCGTCGACCAGCGACTGCAGCGCAGCCTGCACGGCCTCGGCCATCCCGGAATCCTTCTGCACGGCCATACCGTATGGTGCCGCCTCAAACGTCTCTCCCGCGGTCTGCAGCTTGCCCGTCAACTGTGCGATCCCGTAGAGGGTGACCGGGGAGTCGGCGCTGAAAGCGTCGGCCTGGCCCAGCGCGACGGCATTCGCCGCGGCATCCTGCGTGTCGAGGGGGATCTTCTGGATCGGCGGTTTGCCGGCGGCGACGCAGGCGTCACTCTTCGCCGGGATCTCGACGGTGTCCTGGTAGGTCGTGGACTGCACGGCGACCTTGAGTCCGCACGCATCGTCGGGGTCGACGGTCGTGCCCGCGGGCGAGGCCCACTGGATGCCTGCGAGGTAGTAGTTCACGAAATCGACTTGCTTTTCACGCTCCGCCGTGTCGGTGAAGGACGACATGCCGACGTCGATCTTGCCGCCGACGACATTCGGGATGATGTTCTCGAATTTGGCCACCGTGTACTGGGCCTCGAGCCCGAGCTTGGCGGCGATCGCATCACTCAGGTCGATCGCCCAGCCGATCGGTTCACCGGCGTCGTTTTTGAACTCGTTCGGCGCGTAATTCGGGCTGGTGCCGAAGACGAGCTTGCCCGGGGTCGCGGTCGTTTCCGGGAGGAGCGCGGCGGCCTCCTCGTCGGTGGTCACCACCTCGGCCGCGGATCCCTCCGTGACGCCAGTCGTCGGAGTGGAGTTGTCCACGCAGGCGGTAAGCAGGAGGGCGGCCACGGCGGCCAGGGCCGGGAGAGCATGTCGAGCGCGCATTGAGCATCCTTTGTGAATTTTTCGCCATCGAAGTGATCAGAGGTGCAACTCTGCCGAGTCTATGTTCAGTGCCGGTCGCGCCCGGGACGTGCCGGGCATCCGTCGCCGTACGCCGCCGAACTGTGACTTTGCCCACCGGCGAGGGAGCCATTCTCCCGGCCCGGCGGTGCGCGAGTGGCGGAGATCAGGCCGTCGGGATCTAGGGCGAGACGGCGGTGGGCTCGCCGCCGGTGATTCGCACGAGTTCGTCGAACGTGGTCGGGAACACGGTGTGCGCGTGGCCCGCAGCCGCCCAGACGACCGGGAATTCGGCGAGGGCGACGTCGACCAGGGTGCGCAGTGGCGACGGATGTCCCAGCGGCGCGACCCCGCCGATCACCTGACCGGTGGCCTGCCTGACGACATCCTTCGAGGCACGTCCGATCGTGCCGCCCAGTCTGTCCCCCAGCCACGCCGCATCGACCCGGTGAGCCCCCGAGGTGAGCACGAGCAACGGCTCACCATCGAGGGTGAAGACGAGCGAATTCGCGATGGCGCCGCGCGAAATGCCGAGCGCCTCCGCGGCGGCGGCGGCGGTTGTGGCCGCATCGTCGAACCAGCGAATTTCCGGGTCCAGGCCGTGGGCGCGGAGAGCCTCCCGAACCCGATCGACGGACGGATGCGCGGAATTGACCATGCCGAAATCCTAGAGCCTGCACGCGAGGCAGCCCGATAGGCTGACGCGTATGACTGCCGACAGCGCCGCCCGCATCATCACCCTGCCCGACCGACCCGGACCGGTCGTGGCCGAGACCGCCTACGTCGCCCCGGGCGCCGTGGTCGTCGGCAACGTCACCCTGGCCGAACACGCCAGCGTCTGGTACAACGCCGTGCTGCGCGCCGAGGCGGAACCCATCCGGATCGGCCCCGGCTCCAACCTGCAGGACAACGTCTCCTGCCACGTGGACCACGGATTCCCGCTGATCGTCGGCCGGAATGTGTCCGTCGGGCACGGGGCAGTGCTGCACGGCTGCACGGTCGAGGACGGCTCGCTGATCGGCATGATGGCGACGGTGCTGAACGGCGCCGTCGTCGGTTCCGGGTCCCTCGTCGCCGCCGGAGCTGTCGTGCTCGAGGGCACCGTCATCCCGCCCAGATCGCTGGTCGCCGGCGTTCCCGCCAAGGTGCGGCGGCCCCTGACGGATGAGGAGGTGGCCGGCCTCGGCCACAACGCAGCGGAGTATCTGCGTCACTGCGACCTGCACGCCTCGGTGACGGCGCTGCCGCAGCGCTGAGCCGGTCTGCCTCACGCTCGCGGCGCGGGCTACGGCTCACGGTGCAGGGAATACCGTGCGCCGGCTTCCACAGCGTGCGCCGCGACGGCGGCACCACCGAGCCTCGCCCGCACGGCCACCTGCGCGAGCCCCGAGAGGCGACCGTTACGAGGCGACCGCCCGTGGCGCCCGACTACCTGCTGATCGACAGCTCGGCTGCCTTCACCACGTTGCACAGCAGCATGGCACGGGTCATCGGGCCGACGCCGCGTGGATTAGGGGACAGGAAGCCGGCGACGTTCGCGACACCCGGGTGCACGTCACCGGTCAGGGTGCCCTTGCCGGTGATCGGGTCGGTCACCCGGGTGATGCCCACGTCGAGCACGGCGGCGCCGGGCTTCACCCAGTCCGCCTGGATCAGGTGCGGCACGCCGACGGCGGCCACGACGATGTCGGCGCGCCGCACCTCGCCGGGCAGGTCTACCGTGCGGGAGTGCGTCAGGGTGACGGTGGCATCCAGACCCTTGCGGGTGAACAGCAGTCCGAGCGGGCGCCCGACGGTGAGGCCGCGCCCGACGACGACGACGCGCTGGCCGACGATCGGCACGTCGTAGCGGCGCAGCAGCTCGACGATGCCGGCCGGAGTGCAGGGCAGCGGCGAGTCCAGCTCGCCCTCGATGCCGAGCACCAAGCGGCCGAGGTTCGTCGGATGCAGGCCGTCGGCATCCTTCGACGGGTCGATCAGTTCGAGCATGGCGTTGTCGTTGTGGCCGACCGGCAGCGGCAGCTGAATAATGTAGCCGGTCACCTCGCGGGCGGAGTTCAGGTCGGCGATTGCGGCGCGCACATCGGCGCTGGTCGCCGACGCGGGCAGGTCGACCCGGATCGATTCAATGCCGATCTCGGCGCAGTCGCGGTGCTTGCCCGCGACATACGAGCGCGAGCCCGGGTCATCGCCGACCAGGAGCGTGCCGAGCCCGGGCACGATCCCGTGCGCGCGCAGCTCCGCGATCCGGTCGATGAGCTCGGTCTTGACCACGGAGGCGGTCGTGACTCCGTCGAGGGTTATTGCCGTCATTGTGGATCCATTCAGTCGGTCGTTCTGACGTTTGCAGGTGCTCCGGTGCTCCGGTGCTCCGGTGCGCAGGTGCGCAGGTGCGCAGGTGCCGAAGGTGCGCAGGTGCCGAAGGCGCGTGCGAATCCGACGGGGATTTTGGGCAACACGCCGGTGACAGATGCCTCCAGCGGGCTTTCGCAGCAAAATCTCCGTCGAATTCGTTCACAGGCCGTACGCCAGGGTGCGGAGCCTGTGGCGTTGACACCCGGGTCGAGGGCGGCCGGGTGCGCGGCGGACGTTACTGCTGCAGACCGGGGTACAGCGGGAAGGCCTCGGTAAGCACCTTGACGCGGGCGCGGAGGCCCTCGATGTCGGCGTCGGGCTTGAGCGCCTCGGCGATGACGTCGGCGACGACCGTGAACTCCTCGTCGCCGAAGCCACGGGTGGCCAGGGCAGGGGTTCCGATGCGCAGGCCGCTAGTGACCATCGGCGGGCGCGGGTCGAACGGCACCGAGTTGCGGTTGACCGTGATGCCGACCGCGTGCAGGGCGTCCTCGGCCTGCTGTCCGTTGATCGGCGAGTTGCGGAGGTCCGCGAGCACGAGGTGCACGTCGGTGCCGCCGGTGAGCACGTCGACGCCGCCGGCGCGCGAATCATCCGCCATCAGACGGTCGGCGAGGATGCTGGCACCGCGCAGGGTGCGCTCCTGACGTTCCTTGAACTCGGGCTCGGCCGCGAGCTTGAACGCGGTCGCCTTGGCGGCGATCACGTGCATCAGCGGGCCGCCCTGCTGGCCGGGGAACACGTTGGAGTTGAGCTTCTTCGCCAGCGCCATGTCGCGCGAGAGGATCAGACCGGAGCGGGGACCGGCGAGGGTCTTGTGCACGGTGGTGGACACGACATCCGCGTAGGGAACCGGCGACGGGTGCAGGCCGGCGGCGACGAGTCCGGCGAAATGGGCCATGTCGACCCAGAGCAGGGCGCCGACCTCGTCGGCGATGCTGCGAAAGGCCTCGAAGTCGAGGTGGCGCGGGTAGGCGGACCAGCCGGCGATGATGACCTTGGGCTTGGTCTCGAGTGCCGTCTCGCGCACGACGTCCATGTCGACCAGGAAGGTGGTCGGGTCGACGCCGTAGGCGACGGGATTGTAGAGCTTGCCGGAGAAGTTGAGCTTCATGCCGTGGGTGAGATGGCCGCCGTGGGCAAGTTCCAGACCGAGGATGGTGTCGCCGGGCGTCGCGATGGCCGAGAGCACGGCGGCGTTCGCGGTGGCGCCGGAGTGCGGCTGCACGTTGGCGTACGCGGCGCCGAAGAGGGACTTGGCCCGGTCGATGGCGAGCTGTTCGGCGACGTCCACGTACTCGCAGCCGCCGTAGTAGCGGCGTCCCGGGTAACCCTCGGCGTACTTGTTGGTGAGCACGGAGCCCTGCGACTGCAGCACAGCGCGCGGCACGAAGTTCTCGCTGGCGATCATCTCGAGGTAGTCGCGCTGGCGTCCGAGCTCCTGCTCGAGAACGGCGGCGATCTCGGGGTCGACGACCTCAAGGGGCTCATTGAATGTGGACCGCAGAACGGTGGATGGCACGGATTCGGGCACGGGGTCTCCTCAGACTTCTTGTTTAACGACGTGATGATCAATCGTCGTGGCCCAGGCGTGCGGTCACTAACCGTGTCAGTCGCTCCCCGATGGTGACCCATCTTTCGTGCTACGCCAGTCGCGACAGAGACGATCTTATCAGTCGGGCCGGGTACCGAGCTCATCGATTATGAGCACATCGACACGCACATGGTGGGTGTCATAGGCGGCCCGGCCCACCATGTGCGCTGCGACCGGGGCGGTCAACGCCTGGAACACGACGATGGCCATGACGAGGGTGACGGTGCCCACGGTAAAGTTGTTCAGAGCGACGTCGGCCGTGATCGCCATGAGGCCGAAGATCTGCGGTTTGGTGGCGGCGTGCAGCCGCGATAGTACGTCGGGGAAACGGATGACGCCGATTCCGGCCGCGAAGCACATCACGGCCCCGGCGAGCACCAGGACAGCCGAGATCACGTCGCGCAGTTCGTCGGTCATTCGGTATCCCGCACGGGCAGGAAGCGGGCGATGCTCAGCGAGCCGAGCACCGCGAAGAGGGCGAGGACCAGCAGCACCGGCAGCGTGTCGGTGTGCCGGTTGAATGCCATCTCCGCACCCATGGCGCAGATCACGGTCGCGACCAGGACATCCGAGGCGATCACCCGGTCCAGCACGGTCGGTCCCCGCACGATTCGATAGAGGGCGCACAGGGCACCGGCCCCGAACAGCACCCCGGCAATGACGGCAACGATGTGCATCAGGCGGTTCCTCCCCGCTTCAGTTTCTCCTTCGCATGCTGGTCGCGTGCGCGCTGGTCTTTCTCACTCCGGTCCTCGTCGCTCACCCGGTGGAGCCGTTCCACGTCTTCCCGGGACCCGAGGGCCATCACGATCCGCCGCTCCTCGGCCAGCACGCCGTTCCGGAACCGCTCCACCTGTTCCGGATGCGCCACGTTCAGCACGTGCAGATAGAGGGTGGACTGCACTCGGTCCACATCGACCACGATCGCCCCGGGAACGATGGACGTCGACACCCCGGTCAGCGTCAGGATGAAGTCGCTGCGGGTGCGCAGGTGCACCGCCACGATCGCGTTGCTGGGTGTGTAGCGCGGGGAGAGCGCGAGGACGGCCACCTGCAGCGAGCCCCGGACGATGTCGAACCCGAGCCGGATCAGGTAGAGCACGGCGTACCACGGGTTAAGGCGCAAACCCAGCTCCACGGCCGGTAGGTAGAAGCCCACGGAGACGAGGGTGGCCAGCAGCGTGCCGGTGAGCAGGTTGAGCCAGGAGAACGAGCCCCAGAGCAGCATCCACAGCAGCACGAGCCCCAGGAACAGCGGCGCCTGGTTGGCGATGGCGACGAGGCGCTGCTTCGGGGTGCTCATGGCGTGCCGTTCGGGAAGACGGCGTCGATGTACGTGGCCGGGTTCTCGATGTTGGCCGCCGCGCGGGTGGTGAACGCGAACACCGGCCCGGCGAACACGGTGAGTGAGACGGTCAGCAGCAGCAGCGCCGTCGTCGCGCCGGTCATCAGCGGCGAGATGGTGCGCGTCGTGACCGTGCCCTCGTCGTCCGGGTCGTCCAGGAGCGCATCGAGCATCGGCGACTCGTAGTCCTCGACCTCGCCGGCCCCCCGCCAGAACGCGATGTTCCAGACGCGGGCCAGGGCGTAGAGCGTGAGCAGCGAGGTGGCGGCGCCGGCGCCCATCAGGATGTAGGTCACCGGTTCGGCGATGTCCGCGCCGGCCTGGAAGAGGGCGATCTTGCCGAGGAAGCCCGAGAACGGCGGGATGCCGCCGAGGTTGAGCGCCCCAACGAAGAACAGGAAGGCCACGAACGGCGCCGCCGTCAACAGTCCGCCGAGCCGGGCCAGCGAGGTGGTGCCGCCCACCCGCTCGATCAGCCCCGCGCAGAGGAAGAGGGTCGTCTGCACCGTGATGTGGTGCACGACGTAGAAGATGGTGGCCGCGATCGCCAGCGGCGTGCCCATCGCGATGCCGAAGATCATGTAGCCGATGTGGCTCACCAGCGTGAACGACAGCAGCCGCTTGATGTCCGCCTGCGCGAGCGCCCCGAGGATGCCCACGATCAGGGTCAGCAACGCCACCACCATCAGCGGCACCGACAGCGGGCTCTCGGGGAAGAGCAGGGTCTGAGCGCGGATGATCGCGTAGATTCCGACCTTCGTGAGCAGCCCCGCGAACACCGCAGTGACCGGCGCCGGGGCCGTGGGATAGGAGTCGGGCAACCAGAACGACAGCGGAAACACTGCGGCCTTCACGCAGAAGGCCAGCAGGAGCAGCAGGTTGAGGATCAGCTGCACGTCCGGCGGGAGGTCCGCCACCCGCTCGGCGATGAGCGCCATAGTGACGGTGCCCGTGGCCCCAAAGATCAGGGCGATCGCGCTGAGGAACAGGATGGAGGAGACCAGGCTCACCACGATGTAGGTGACACCGACACGGATGCGCGCACCCGTTCCGCCGAGCGTCAACAGCACGTAACTAGCCGAGAGCAGCATCTCGAAACCAACGTAGAGGTTGAACAGGTCCCCCGCGATGAACGCGTTGAACAGCCCGGCCGCCAGCACGAGATAGGTGGGATGGAAGATCGAAACCGGGGTTTCCCGGTCTCCGTCCACGATGCCCTGCCCCACGGCGAACAGGAGCACGCCGAGCAGCATCAGCGCGGAGACCAGAAGCATGATCGCCGAGAGCCGGTCGACGACGAGCACGATGCCCCACGGCGCATCCCAGCCGCCCACGTGCACGACGGCGGGGCCGGTCTGATCGACCTGCGCCAGCAGGACCGCGCCGATAAACGCCACCAGCGTCAGGGCGATCACACTGACCACGATCTGCTGGGGGCGACGGCGGCCGAGGGCGAGGGTCAGAGCGCTTCCGAGCAGCGGGATGGTGACGACCAGAGGCACGAGGAGATTCATAGCTTCATCCCCTTGTCCGGCGCGTTGGCAGGGGCACCGAGCTCGCTCTCGCGCTCGCTCGCATCGAGGTCTTCCTGGCTGGCTGCCTCGTCCTCGGTGACCGAGCGGAAGGACTCCTCCGTGCTTGCCACGGTCTCGGCCGCATGCTCGTCGGTGACCGTGTCACCCTCGTCGCCCAGCCGGGCCAGCCACCAGGACCGGTAGATCAGCGCGAGGATGAGCGCCGTGATGCCGAAGTTGATCACGATGGCGGTGAGCATGAGCACCTGGGGCACCGGGTCGACCATCGCAGCGTCGGCGGCCGTGCCGGTGACGATGGGCGCGTTGCCGGGGCGGCCGCTCATGATGAAGATCAGCAGGTTCGTGGCGTTGCCCACCAGCAGGAATCCGATCAGCACCCGGGTGAGACTGCGCTCCAGCATCACGTAGACGCCGGCGGCGTACAGGACCGCCATCACGATCACGAGAGTGAGGGAGGCGCTCATCCGGCTACCACCGCGCCCTGCTCGGACTGCGGGTGCGGCTCGGTCTCGCCGGCTTCCTGCTGTCGATCGACTTCGCTGCCGAGGCTGCGCAGGATGTCCAACACGAGACCGACCACGACCAGGTACACGCCGATGTCGAAGATGGTGGACGTGCCGAAAGAAAGGGGGCCGAGCACGGGTACCGTGGTTTCGAAGTAGGCGGATTCAAGCGGGATGCCGCTGAAGAAGAGCGAGACCACGGCCATCCCGACCGCCAGCACGATGCCGAGCCCGAGGATCTTGCCGGGATCGACGGGTACCGCCTCGCCCAGCTCGTAGCGGCCTCCCGCGAGGTAGCGGGAGACGAGCGCCAGCCCGGCGATCAGGCCACCGGCGAAGCCGCCGCCGGGCGCGTTGTGGCCGGCGATGAGCAGGTAGACGGAGACGATCATGGCCGGGTAGAACAGCAGCCGCACGAGCACCTCGAGCATGATCGACCGGTCCTTCTCGGCAACCGTACGGCCGGCCAGGAGCCAGGACTGGCGAGTGACCGCATGCCCCTCGGAGGACGCGGCCGGGTCGGCGACGACCTTGCGACGGTGCGGCAGCGACCGGCGTTTGCGGGAATCGAGCAGCCGGGGCACGACCGCGTTGCGGCCCGAGACGAAGAGGAGGCTGGCGACGCCGGTGGCCACCACGATCAGCACGGAGATCTCACCCATCGTGTCCCAGGCACGGATGTCCACGAGCATCACGTTCACGATGTTGCGTCCGTGCCCCTCCTCGACCGCGAGGCGCGGAAGCTCCGCCGCGATGCTTGGGGCCTCCCGTGCACCGAGCGCGATCACGCCGATGGTGCCCATCACGGCGCCCACCAGCACGCCGATCAGCACGCGCCGCCGCCGGTGCATCGGCCGGGCGTGCTGGGCGATCTTCTGCGGCAGCCGGCGCAGCACCAGCACGAAGACGACGATGGTCATCGTCTCGACCAGGGCCTGCGTCAGGGCCAGGTCGGGAGCGCCGTGGAAGGCGAAGAACGCGACGAGGCCGTAGCCCGTGACGCCGGCCAGCAGCACGGCAGTGATGCGCTCACCGACGCGAGCCGCCATCACCGCCGCGATGCCCATGATGAGGGCGATCACGACCTGGCCCGGGTAGTCCCAGAGCACGACCTCCTCGGGCCAGCTGCGGTTGACGAAGGCCGCGAAGCCCAGGGCCAGCACGAAGACGACGAGGATGGTGGACAGGTACTGCGGCAACCCGCCCTGCTGGGCGAAGTGGGTGATGCGCGCCGCGGCCCGGTCGATGCCGCGCACGGTGGAGCCGTAGCCCTGACCGGCGTCGATGTAGGCCGGCACCGTGCCCTGCAGCCGGGCCACGCCCGGCCGCTTCCAGAACAGCACGGCGCCGAGCAGGAGAACAACGGCACTCAGGGCGAGCGCCGGTTCGAAGCCGTGCCAGAGCGCGAGGTGGTAGTCGCCGCCGCCGGGAACGGTGTCGGCGTAGGAGACCAGCACCGGGTCGAGCAGGAAGACGAGGGGGCCGAGCAGGAGGGTGGCCACGGCGAGCAGTCCCGGCGCCAGCTGGAAGTCCCAGCGGGCGGGGTGCAGGGCGGTGTCTGCGAGGCTGACCCGGGTGCCGAAGGCACCCCAGAAGAAGCGGGCGCTGTAGGCGACCGTCAGCACGGAGCCGACCACGGTGCCGACCAGGGCCACCCAGCCCCATCCGTCGCCGGCCAGGCCTGCCTCGAGGAATGCCGTGAACACGGACTCCTTGGCGACGAAGCCGAGCAGCGGCGGGATACCGGCCATAGATGCGACCGATAGCAGGGCGATCACGGCCAGCACGGGCGCGTTGCGCCCCACGCCGGAGAGCTGTCGCCAGTCGCGGGTGCCGGCCCGGTGGTCGATGATGCCGACGGTCAGGAACAGCGCCGACTTGTAGAGGGCGTGGGCGAGGAGCAATGCCACCCCGGCGAGCGCGGCGTCCCGGGTGCCGAAGCCGACGACGACCATCAGGAACCCGAGCTGGCTGACCGTGCCGTAGGCGAGCACCAGCTTGAGGTCGTACTGGCGCAGCGAACGCCACGCGCCGACCAGCATGGTGACGACGCCGAGGGTGACGAGCACCGGCATCCAGCCCGGCGTGTCGGCATAGCCAGGGGCGAGGCGCGCCACCAGGTAGATGCCGGCCTTGACCATCGCGGCCGCGTGCAGGTAGGCGCTCACCGGGGTGGGCGCCGCCATCGCGGCCGGCAGCCAGAAGTGGAAGGGCACGAGCGCGGACTTAGACAGCGCGCCGACCAGGATGAGCAGCACCGACCAGGTGGTAGCCGGGCCGGTGACGGGGTCGGCGACGATCGCTGCGAGCGACGTGGTTCCGGCCTCCACCGCGAGGATGACGACCCCGATCAGCATGATCAACCCGCCGAAGGTGGTCACCAGCAACGCCTGCAGGGCGGCGCCGCGGCTCGCCCGTTTGAACGTGTAATGCCCGATCAAAATGTAGGAGAGCACGCTCGTGATCTCCCAGAAGATGAACATGACGACGATGTCGTCGGATGTCACCAGGCCGTACATCGCGCCGGCGAACGCCAGCAGGACCGCGGCGAAGCGCCCGAGCGCCGGCTCGTCGGCGCTGAAGTAGCGGGCGCAGTAGACCAGCACGAGCGCGCCGACCCCGGTCACGACGAGGGCGAGCAGCCAGGCGAGGGTGTCGACGCGGAACGAGAGCGAGATACCCAACGCGGGAATCCACGGGACGCTCTCGGTGATCGCTCCGCCGGTCGACACGGCCCGGGTCTGGGTGAGGGTATAGCCGAAGACGGTCGCGGGGAGCAATGCGATGACGTAGAAAACACGCAGCGAGAGCCACCGCGTAAGGATCGGGGTGAGCGCGGACAGGGCAGCAAACGTCAGGAGGATTGTCGCCATGCGGCCTCCCGGCTCTCGTGAAGTCAGAATGTCGGATTCAGTCTACCGGAGGCCGTGGACGCCGGCCCCGTGCGCGGGCGGCTAGGGTTGGCCAAAACCGGATCTATCGGAAGAGCCCCATGACGCGTGCAAGCCGGGGACCACAACTCCCCCTTAAACCTGACCATCCCGAGTACCACGGTCGTGGCGTGGAGACGCCGTTCGAGCACATCTCGGACGCCCTCAATGTGCACGAGGATGAGGGGCTGCACAAGGGCCTCAAGGCCCGCCAGGTGCAGATGATCGCCATCGGCGGGGCCATTGGCACCGGCCTGTTCCTCGGGGCAGGCGGACGCCTGGCCATCGCCGGGCCCTCCCTCGTCTTCGTGTACGCGATCTGCGGTTTCTTTGCGTTCCTGATCCTGCGCGCGCTCGGCGAACTCGTGCTGCACCGCCCCTCGTCGGGCTCGTTCGTCTCCTACGCCCGCGAGTTCTTCGGCGAGAAGACGGCGTTCGTCACCGGTTGGCTGTACTGGCTGAACTGGGTGATGACCGCCATCGTCGACGTCACGGCCGTGGCGCTGTACATGAACTTCTTCGCGAAGTACTGGGCACCTTTCGGTGATGTGCCGCAGTGGCTGTACGCGCTCGCCGCCCTCGCCGTCGTGCTCTCCCTGAACCTTCTGTCAGTGAGCGTGTTCGGCGAACTCGAGTTCTGGTTCGCGCTGATCAAGGTGCTCGCCATCGTGGCCTTCCTGCTGGTCGGCACCTGGATGGTCATTTTCGGCACGCCGATCCCCGGCCAGGAGACGGGCTTCAGCCTGATCGGGGACAACGGGGGCTGGCTGCCGAACGGGCTGATCGCATCCGTTCTCGTGGTGCAGGGCGTCATCTTCGCCTACGCCTCGATCGAGCTGGTCGGCACGACCGCCGGGGAGACCCAGAACCCGGAGAAGGTGATGCCGAAGGCGATCAACACCGTCATCATCCGCATCGCCGTCTTCTACGTGGGCTCGATCCTGCTGCTCTCCCTGCTGCTGCCCTACACCGCGTACAAGGCCGGCGAGAGCCCGTTCGTGACGTTCTTCGGCACGATCGGCGTCGGCGGCGTCGACGTGATCATGAACCTGGTTGTGCTCACCGCGGCCCTGTCCTCGCTCAACGCGGGCCTGTACTCGACCGGGCGCATCCTGCGGTCGATGGCGCTGGCGGGATCGGCGCCGCGCTTCGCCGGCAAGGTGAGCCGCACGGGTGTGCCGTTCGGCGGCATCCTGCTCACCGGCGTGGTCACCCTGCTGGGCGTCGCCCTGAACGCCGTCGTGCCCGACAGGGCCTTCGAGATCGTGCTGAACATGGCCGCCATCGGCATCATCAGCGCCTGGGGCATGATCGTGCTCTGCCAGCTGCGCCTGCACGCCTGGTCGAAGCTCGGCATCCTGCGGCGACCGGCGTTCCGGATGTTCGGAGCACCGTATTCGGGGTACGCCAGCCTGGTCTTCCTCGTCGCCGTGCTCGTGCTGATGGCCTTCGACTGGCCGGTCGGCACGCTCACGATCAGCTCGCTCGTGATCATCATCCCGCTGCTGATCGTGGGCTGGTACGCCTGCCGCGGCCGCATTCTCGAGATCGCGAGCGCCCGCGAGGGGTTCACCGGCCAGGTGCCGATCCTTCCCAGCCGCCCGCTGTCGGACCAGCTGCGGGGCGCCGACCGGAAGGACACCGACCGCGAGGAGTAGCCGCCACGCCACCGATCGCCGATTCCCCCATGCGTGGAGCCGGGGCGGCTAGCATGGCCGATTGATCACTGCGCGGCAGATTGCCTCGCGATTTACGGAGAACTCTATGACCACCGAATCGGTGTGGCTGCCACCCCGCTCGCTCGCCCTCCTGATCGAGGAACTCGCTGTGCTGGGCAGCGACCCCACCCCGAACGCGGCCACGTCCGAGCGAATCCGGGAGCTGCGCACGACCCTCCGCCAGGCCGAGGCCTCGGTCAAACCGGACGACGGCCTGGTCGAGCCCGGGATGAGGATCACCGCGATGCTCTCCGGCGACACTCGGGCGACCGTGTTCCTCCTTGGCGAGCGTGAACTTGTCTCCCTCGACCCTGAGGTGAAGGTAGACGTGTACTCCCCCTCATCACCGATCGGCCAGGCCATCATCGGAACCCACGTCGGCGACACCGTCGCGTACACGACGCCGACCAACGTCAGCATTCAGATCGAGATCCTCGCAGCGGTCCCGTACACCGGCGGCCGGTGAACCGACACGATTGAGGGGTGCGGATGCTTCCGCGCCCCGCAATCGTGTCGTCTCAGCCGTTTCAGGTCGACACGCCGCCGGTCAGGCCGCCCGGCGGCGCACGACGACGTCGCTGACGATCACCAGCACGAAGGCCAGCACCAGGATTCCGACGTAGACCAGCGGCACGGCCTGCATTCCGGCCGAGCCGAGCAGCGCGGCGCCGAGAAGGGCGCCACCGCCGATCCCGGCGTTGAACGCGGTCGTGTAGATGGCGCTGGCGGTGTCACGGATGCGGAGCGAGGCCGTACGCAGCAGCCGCGTCTGCAGCAGCGGCGGCAGCATGCCGAAGGCCAGACCCCAGAGCACGAAGGCGGTGATGGCAACCGGCAGCGTCGCCGCGAAGAGGGCCAGCACGGTCACGCTCAGCGCCGACACGGCGATGCCGATGACGAGCCCGAGCTGCGGCCGGGGGCCGAAGACCGTGCCGGAGAGCACCAGGCCGACCGCGCCGGCAATCCCATAGGCGAACAGGAGCGGGGCGACCGCGCCGGAGTCCACGCCCATCTCGTCGATCAGGAATGGGGCGATGTACGTGTAGAACGTGTAATGCCCGACCATGGTCAGGCCGGTGATCACGGAAAGCAGGATCACGGCGCGCATGGTCGGGTCGCGACGCGGTTCAGCGATAGCAGTGGCGGCATGTGCGGCGGCGGCCCCCGCGTTGCCGGCCGCGGTCGGATCGCTTGCCGTGGCATCCGTCACGCGAGCACCATAGTGCGACACCGGCGGCAGGAACCGCCAGACGACGACCGCGCCGATCAGCATGAGGGCGGCGAGGGCCAGGAACGACAGCCGCCAGCCGAGCAGGTGCCCGGCGGCGGTGGCGATGGGCACCCCGAACACGAAGGCAAGCGTGCCGCCCGAGACGGTGATGGCCACGGCACGGCCGATCTGTTCCCGCGGCACGAGGTGCGCGGCGTAGGCGCCGACGACGGCCCAGAACAGGCCATGGGCCATTCCGCCGATGATGCGCCCGCCGACCATGAAGGCGTAGTTGGGGGCGATGGCGGTGAGCACATTGCTGATCGCCAGCACCACGAGCACGAGCACAATCAGGCCGTGCCGCGGCAGGCGGCGGGTGAGGTGGGCGAGCGAGGTGCTCGTGAGCACCACGGTGAACGCGAACCAGGAAACGAGCAGGCCGACCTGTCCCTCGGTGACCCCGAGCGCCCGGCTCATGTCGGGTAGAAGGCCCGTCGGAAGCATCTCGGAGGTGACGGAGAGGAAGACGGCGGCGGCCAGGGCGAGCAGGCCCACCCAGGGGAAGGGTCGGGCGGCGGCCGCGATGCTCTCCGGCGCGTGCGGCGCTTCCGGCGCTTCCAGCGAGGGCAGGTTGATGGGTGCGGTGAATGACATGGCTCTGTGGCTCACAGACGGGAACAGGGGCAGCGCGGGTGTGCCGCGGGCCGGTCCGGATCGACTGCGCGCCGACGTGCGCGCCCGGGGCCGGCGTGCTGCGCCGACCGCTTTCCAGCCTAGCCGACGGGCCGAGTGTGCGGCAGGGGGCCGGTAACCTAGTCCGATGACCTCTTCCCTCGCACCGCACCCGCGCCACCATTGGGTGATCACTCTCGTCTGCGTCGACCAGCCGGGTATCGTGCACGCGGTCAGCGGCGCGATCGTGCGGGCGCGCGGCAACATCACCGAGAGCCAGCAGTTCACCAGCGCCGACACCGGCCGGTTCTTCATGCGGCTGCAGGTGGAATCCGCGGCGAGCCAGGCTGATCTCGAGGACGAGCTCGCCCCGGTCGTGCGCAGATACGCCATGGAATCCGTCATCGACGTCGTCGGGCGTCCCAAGCGCACCCTGATCCTGGCCTCAACCGCCGGAAACTGCGTCAACGACATGCTCTTCCGCCAGCGCGGGGGCCAGCTACCTATCGAGGTTCCGCTGGTGCTGAGCAACCACGGCACGCTGCGCGACCTGGTCGGCTTCTACGGGGTGCCGTTCGAGTCGCGTCCGGTGACGGATGCCGCCGGCAAGGCGGCCTTCGAGGCTCGCGTCGTCGATGCCATCACCGAGTACGACATCGAGCTCGTGGTGCTCGCCCGGTATATGCAGATCCTCTCCCCCGCACTCTGCACGCTGCTGGAAGGCCGCGCCATCAACATCCACCACTCCTTCCTGCCCGGGTTCAAGGGCGCCAACCCCTACAAGCAGGCGCACGCCCGCGGGGTGAAATTGATCGGGGCGACGGCCCACTTCGTCACGGGCGACCTCGACGAGGGTCCGATCATCGAGCAGAACGTCGTGCGGGTGGACCACTCGCGCAGCCCGGCCGAACTCGTCGCCATCGGACAGGACGAGGAGAGCCGCACCCTGACCCAGGCGGTCACCTGGTTCGCCGAGCACCGGGTCCTGCTCGACGGCGCCCGCACCATCATCTTCAGGTAGCCTCCCGCCTCTCGGTAGGATGGGGCGAGTGACCGATACGAGCGCGACGACCAGTACCAGCCCCAACGACATCGTGCGCTTCCTGCTCGAATTGTTCGCGTTCATCAGCCTGGGCATCTGGGGCTTCACCGCGTGGCCGCTGCCGTGGCCGGGCATGCTCATGGGCATCCTGGCCCCTGCCTTCGCCATTGTGCTCTGGGCGCTGTTCCGCTCGCCCAAGGCGGTCTTCCGCCTCGACCCGTTCGGCAAGGCCATCGTCGAGATCAGCGTCTTCGGGGCCGCCGCGCTGGCCTGGTGGGACCTCGGCCTGCCGCTGGTCGCCGTGATCTTCGCCCTGGTGGCCACGGTCAGCGGCGTCACCTCGGGCCGCGCAGAACTGCACTGAGGGCGGCGGCCGCCGCACAGTCAGGCTGCCTTGGCTCGAACGGCGCCGGAAAGACGACGACCACCCGGTTGCTGTTGGGCATGCCGTCGCCGACGTCCGGGCAGGCGCCGATGCCCGAGGCACCATTGACCTCCTGGTCTCCAACCCGCTCGGGCGCTGCCAGTTGCTCCTGGCGCAGTTCGCCGCCCTCCCGCTGGGCACCATCCTGCTTGCCGAGGGGACCGGAGTCTCCATGGTCGTGCTCGGCGCCGTGGCCGAGATGAGGTTCCCGAAGGATAACGTGGCAACCGCGATGCTGCACCGGGAACTGCTCGGGAAGAGTCGGTGCGCTGGCGCTGGCGGCCGCATCGGGCAGAACCGTGCAGAACCGTGCAGAACCGGGTTGAGCCCGGTTGAGCCGGGTTGAGCCGGGTTGAGCCGGGAGGATCCCGGCCCCAAGGTTCCCCTGACGCCGGCCGAGCTTGTCAGACCAGGTGACGAACCCTCCCAAGGTTCCCCCGACGCTGGTCGAGCTTGTCAAGACCGGCGACCGGTCCTCCGGAGGTTCCCGCGACGCTGATCGAGCCTGTCGAGACCAAAAGCCAGACTCCCGCCCTACAGCCCTGTCCTCTTGCTCTGCAACACAATACGCGTCTGCTCCGGGTCGACTTCCGCCGGTGGACGCAGCCAGTACTGGCTTTTGGTGCGGGTTATCTTCCAGTGCTGATTATGCAGCAGCAAATGGTGCGGGTGGCACAGCAGCACTCCGTTGGCGAGGTCGGTGTACCCATTGTCCGTGAGCCACTCACTGATGTGGTGGGCCTCGCTCCAGGCCGGTGATCGGTCGCAGCCGACCCAAAGGCACCCGCCGTCACGCACTGCCATCGCGGCGCGCTGTGCCTCGGTGAAGAGTCGTTCGTCACGGCCGACGTTGATGATCTGACCGTCTTCGTCGAATTTGATGCCACGGGTGCCGGTGTCGCAGAGCAACCGGTCGATGGTGTCCTGCGAGATCGGGACGGGGTTGCCCTCGATCTGCCCGTGCGCGGCGGGTTCGGCCGCCTGATCCGGCCCGGCCTGCCCGGTCTGCCCGGCCTGCACAGTCTGCCCCGTCTTGAGCGCCTTTTCGGTCACGATCACGCGCACCGAGGGGCGTCGTCCGCCGAACACGCGGCCGGGGTCGGCCTCGCCGGCGATCGTGAGCAGCTGCACGAGCGAGTCCGCGTTGATCTGCTCGTTGCTGCGCGGGTCGTCCTGCATCTTCTCGGCCCAGGCGGCCCGCTCCTTATCGACGAATCGCACCCCGCCGCGGCGCGGGCCGGTGATGGAGTCAAAGGTCGAAAGCACGACTTCCCGTCTTCGGGGGCGAAGAGGCCGCTCAGGCGCACGTTCCCGTGCTGAGCCGGTAGACCTTCAGGTAGCGGTCGTCGTGGGCCTGCTTCTCCCGGGCGGCGATGCCGGCCTCGTCAAGGTGGTCACGCATCCGTCTTGCGCGTTTGAAGACATCGTCGGCGTTCAACGTTGACACCTCGGCCAGCAGGGACTCCAGCGCCGCTCCGAGCTTCTCGGCGGTGACGGCGGCGTCGATCTGGCCGAGGCCGGCGCGGATCGACTCGGCCGCGTCGACCGAGAGCGTGCCGGCGGTGACGGCCCGGGCGATCGGCGCGTGCCACGGCACCTTCGCGACGAATTCGGCAACCTCGGCGGCATCCGTGTCGGGCGACGAGAGCGCCTCCTTGACCAGCTTCTCGGCCGCCTCGGTGTCGGCCATCATCGTGCCGACTGCGACCAGTTTGTAGGCGTCACCCTTGGACGAGCCTGTCCAGTTCTGGATCAGGGCTTCCGGGGACAAGTACCCCTGCTGCGCCGCCAACCCCGAATGGCCGAGCTCCGGCCGCGAACGGTCAGCAATGGTTGCGGCCATCAACGCGGCATAGGTGTCGAGCAGACGGCGGGCGCATGCGATTCGCTTCTGGCCGGCCAGCGCCCCGGCGTCGGGAAGGGCTGCGAGGTCGGCGCGCGAGGAACGCAACAGCGCGACGGCGTCGGCCGCCTGCCTGAGGTCTTCTGCGAGGTTCGTCATGTTACGAGGATACCTCGTTGCGCACATGAAGTCGAGTCTCTGTCACTATTTATTGGTGACAGTTTCGTAGCTGTATTCGACCTCTCTCGGGGCGGGACTACGCCGGGCGGGCCTGCCGCGGCATCCGCAGCGCGTAGACAGAGGTCGCGAAGAACAGCAAGGCGCCGACGCCGAAGGCTACCGGATAGGAGGCGCTGTCAACGAGAAACCCGGCCGCGAGCGGGCCGACGATGGCACCCAGGTCGGAGAACATCGAGAAGACCGACACGGGTCGACCGCCACCGGCGCCGGCCGCGTCGCCGACGGATGCGGCCGGGGCGGTGCCCATGAACGCCGAGGCCACGCCGTAGAGGCAAAGCAGGGCCGTGAGCACGATGATGTTCGGCGCGAACGGGACCGCGAGGATGGTGAGCCCGGCAACCAGGAACGCTCCGATGATGGCCGGGCGACGGCCCACAGTGTCGACGAACCGCGCGGCCGGCGCGAGTGCCACCGTCTGGGCGACGGCCGCGAAGGCGAAGGCGATGCCGGTCCAGGCGGTCGGACCCCGCAGCACCTCGACGACCAGCACGGGGATCAGGGCGTTGCGCACGCCGAACGAGTTCCAGCCGGTGGAGAAGTTGGCGATGCACGCCGCGCGGAACCGGGTGTCCCGCAGCACCGTTCGGAACGGGATGCGCTCGGGCGCCGGGCCGGCCGCGGCGACCCCACCCCGCACCGGGCGCAGCAGCACGAGCCCGAGGATGCCGGCAACGGCGAGCGTCGCGGCGTAGAAGAAGAACGGCGCGGTGAGCGAGATCGTGGCGAGGAGCCCGCCGAGCGCGGGGCCGGCCATCCCGCCGAGCAGGAACCCACCCTGGTAGAACCCGATGGCCCTGGCCCGGAATCCCGGTGCCGTGGAGCCGAGCAGGAGAGTCATGGCCGCCACCGTGAACAGGGCCGAACCGACGCCGCCGGCTCCGCGCAGGAGCAGCAGCTGCGGATAGTTCTGGGCCACGCCGACCAGCCCGCTGGAAACGGCGACGATCCCGATGCCGGAGGCCAGGATCACGCGTTCGCCGGCCCAGTCGATCAGGCGCCCGGTGAACGGGCTGGAGACGAAGCGCATCAGCGCGAACGCGGAGACGACGGCGCCGATTTCCAGGTAGCCGACCCCGAAGCTGCGCACGTAGACGGGCAGCACCGGCACGACGACGCCGAAGCCCACCATCACGAAGAACGCGATCACGCCGAGCACGTAGACCTCTCGGGACAGCCGCGGCCGGCTCACGCCGAGGTTCTCGCCGCCTCGGCGCATTCGTGCGAATCGCATTACCTCAGGGTAAGCCGTCGCTCGGTATCCGTCCGCCGCCCGCCCAGAACCGAACCCTGACGAATTCGACGGAGATTTTGCCCAAAACGGGTTCGAAACAGCTCCCAAGCGGCCTCGTGTCGCAAAATCTCCGTCGAATTGGTTCGACGCCGGACGCAGCGGGCGAGTCCGACCTCGCTGACGAACCTGGCGGCCGCTAGTTCTCCACCGCCACGACCGTCGAGAAGCCAGTGTCGCCGTAGCGCACCAGCCCGAGGTAATCCGTGCCCGCGGCCAGACCACTCCACGAGGCCGTGTAGGTCGCTTCAACGCCCTGCACTCCCGGGAGAGGGTTCGGGGCAACGGTGAACGCTCCGGCGCCGGCACCCGGTGCGACCGTGAAGGTGGTCAGGTCGTACCGGTCGGTGCCACTGAAGACCGACGCGACAACCTGGTAGTACCCGGCCGTCGGGTTCAGCAGGTCGACGTGTTCGTCCGTCGCCGCCGTGGCCGACTGCCAGCCTTCGATCGGCGTGCCGCCCTTGCCGCTCAATCGGTTGACCACCAGGTCAAGGTCGGCAGCGTCGGTTAGTGAATCAAGGTCGAAGCGCTGCAACACCGTTCCCGCCGGAACCTGCACGGTGAAGACGATCTCCGTTCCGGGGAGCCCCGTTCCGGTGTAGGCCTTGCCCGGGCCGCCCTTCTTCTCTCTGAGCAGCACGCCGGCCGCGAGGCCGTCGGTCGCCAGGGGGATGTCGGCGGTCGTGCCGGGCGTCACGCGGATGCCGACGGAGCCGGCCAGACCGGTTCCGTCGGCGGTGATCGGCGACTCGAGGGTGACGGGCTTGACCGCCACCGGGCTGTGCACGACGGTCGCGCCGCTGGTCCAGCTGAGCGAGCCGGTCGCGAACGTGTCGACGGGCGCATCCGTTCGGGAGAACGTCGCCGTGTAGGACTGAGTCTCCCCTGCCGCGCCGAAGGTCAGCGTGGATGGCTCGATCGTCACGTCGATGCCGGCGAGGCCGGACACAGAGGCGTCGAAGGTGCCCGCCTGGGTCGACGTCACCGTGCGGGTGATCGTCTCCGGCCGGGTGAGCGAACCGATGCCGATCGAGGCCAGGTTGAGGTTCGACGGGTCGACCGCGGTGACGGCGTCCAGGCCGCCCCCGGTGTAGCCGGCGCCCTTGATGTAGGACATCCAGTCGCTCTCCCCGTTCAGGTAGACGAGTCCCGGTCTGAAGAACTTCGTCGGGTCGATGTGGCCGGCGCCCTGCAGAAACGGGTCGGTCACGGCAGCGCCGGAGCCGGTGACCGTGTTGTAGGCGGTGGTCATGAAGGCCGATTTCACCTCGGCCGGGCTCGCGCTCGGCGTCTGGCCCAGGTAGAGGGCGGCAAGGCCCGCCACGTGCGGCGACGACATCGACGTTCCGGACAGGAACTGGTACGTGCCTGCCGCGCCCGCAGCGTTGGCACCGCCGGCGAGAATCGCAACCCCGGGCGCCGAGACGTCCGGCTTGATGATGTCACTGCCGTCGGCAAGTATCGGTCCGCGCGAGGAGAACCCGGCGACCTGCGGGGCGGGCGGAGTGGTCCCGAGCGCATTGCCCGGCGTGAGTGTCACGGTCGCCCCGGTGGTGCCTGCGTAGGCGAAGGCCGTGGCGAACGCTTCGGCGTTGAGGTGCACCGTCGGCACCGCGTGCTGGTCGAGGTCGAGCGAGCTGGCCGTCTTGTTCACCAGCACCATGCCGATACCCCCGGCACGCTTCACCTCGACGGACTTGGCGACCCGGTCATAGACGCCGCGCTGACAGAACACGATCGTGCCGGTCACCTTGGCCGGGTCGAGCGAGTTCGGCCCGCAGAGCAAGGGGTCTGTTCCGCGCCGGGCGGCGACGAGGTCACCGCGCACCAGCGCACCGGTCACGCCGACGGCAGGGACCGTGATCGAGCCGCCGCCATAGGCAGGGCCGCTGCCGAGGGTGGCGGTGGCCTCGTAGCTCGGAATGGTGCTGGCCGCCACGGTGGTGATCCACGGCGACGCGTTATCGAGCGTGGAGGCGTCGGGACCGGCGTTACCGGCCGACGCCGCCACGAAGATGCCGGCGGATGCCGCGCCCAGGAAGGCGACGTCGGTGGCGGAGACCGTGGTCTGGGCCGCACCGCCGCCGATCGAGAAGTTGATCACGTCGACACCGTCGGCCGTGGCCTGGTCGATCGCCGAGAGGAGGTCGCTGGTGGCGCATCCGTCGTCGTCCTGGCTGACCGGGTCGGGGCCGGACCAGCAGACCTTGTACGCGGCGATCTTCGCCGCGGGCGCAACGCCCGAGATGGTGCCGAAGTCGATGCCACCGACCGACGCGGCGACGGCGTGGTTGCCGGCTGCGGTGCCGCCGGTGTGTGAGCCGTGGCCGTCGCCGTCGCGCGGCGAAAGGTACTCGCCGACGCTTTCGGCACCGATCCGGGAGGCGCCGAACCCGTCGACGTAGTACCGGGCACCGACGATTTTGGTGCTGCAGTCGTCTGCGGTGAACTGCACACCCACGACGCAGGCGCCGGTGAAGGTGCCGCCGTCGGACTTGCCGAAGCGGATGCCGCCGTCGGCCGTGCGAAACGGAGCGTCGCCGAGATCGGTGCCGAGGGGGTCGCCGGCGAAGGACCCGTTCTCCGGGGCGATGCCGGTGTCGATGATACCGACGACGACGCCGGCGCCGGCCGCGTCAACGCCGCCGACCGCGTCCCAGACCCCGCCGACGCCGGCGGCGTCACCGAGCCCGAGGAAGTCGGTCGAGGACTGCGCCGTGACCCGGCGGATCGCGTCCTTCTCGACGGCGAGAACCTCTCGGTTCGCGGAGAGCGCGGCGGCCTGGACCGCGGTGAGTTCGGCGGCGAATCCGTTGAGTGCGGTCGTGTAGGAGACGCTGACGCTTACCCCGACGGCCGCGGCGACCCTTCTCTGCTCGGTTGCGAGGTGCGCGGCGTAAGCGGTCGCGTTCTTCGAGCTCGCGTCTAGCTGCCGGCCCGGGGCCGGCTTGGTGGCGTCGAAACCGGCGACGCCGCCGGAGTAGGCGGCGACCGCGCTGGCGGCCAGCGTGACGACGTAGCGGCCGGCCTCGAAGGCGGTGGCCGGTTTTTCAATGGCCAACCGCGGAGCTTGCTGCGGTGCGGCGCCGGCTGCGACGGTGCCGCCGACGAGGGCCGCGGTAGCCACCAGCCCGACGGTCAGGGCCACCGCGGTGGCCCTGCACAGTGCGCGCGGCGGCCGGGGGTCGAGGTCCCAGGGTGAGAAATGCCGATTTCGTGAGTTCACGTGCATCATCCAATCCGTTCAACGACGAAAGGTTGACCCCCAACGGAGGCACATGAACTTGAAGCTAGCTGAATTCGACCTCAGACTGTGCAACTTGCACGCGTTGACACCTAAACTGGGGGCATCCAGCACAGTAGGGTGACGCGACTCAGCGACTCAGCGACTCAGCGACTCAGCGCGCCGGCCGCCGCCGGCTTGCGAGCGGCGATCTGGGCCTGCACCGAGGCGTCCCGGCGGCCGCCGATCGCCCGCAACGCGTTCAGGATCGTGGCCAGGTCGACGAATTCCTGCAATAGTGCTCCCGCGGTGGCGGGAATGAAGCCGAACGCGGCCAGGACCATCAGGCCGAGGCTCAGAGCGATGCCGAGCCAGATGCTCTGCAGCGCGATCCGGATGGTGTCCTGGCCGATCGCGACCGCGCGGGCCGCGCGGGTCAGGTCGTCGATCAGGATGACGACGTCGGCCGATTCGCTCGCGGCCGTGGCCCCGCGGGCTCCCATGGCGATACCGACGTCGGCGACGGCCAGCACGGGTGCGTCGTTCACCCCGTCGCCGACCATGATCACCGGGCGGTGGGCCAGGCCACGCACGGCGTTGACCTTGTCGGCGGGCAGGCAGTCCGCCTGCACCTGCTCGATCCCCACCAGCGCCGCGATGTGCTCGGCGGTGGGCCGAGCGTCGCCGGTGAGCATCACGGTGTCCCGCAGGCCGAGCGCCCGCAGATCCGCCAGAGTCTGCGGTGCGTTCTCCCGCAGCGTGTCACTGGCGACGATGCTGCCGGCGAAGCGCCCGTCGACGGCGATGTAGATGGCCAGTTCGCCGCCCTCGATCGGGGCGGCCACGGCATCCGTCGCCCGTTCCCGGATGAACGACAGCTTGCCCACGGTGACCTCGCGGGCGCCCAGCCGGGCCACGACGCCGTGCGCGGGAACCTCGTTCGCGGTCTCCGACCCGATCAGCTCCAGCCCGCGGGTCCGGGCCGCCGCGATCACGGATGCCGCGAGCACGTGCGACGAGTACTGCTCCGCGGACGCGGCGAGTACGAGCAACTCGTCCTCGTCGAAGCCGGGCTCGGGAAGCACGCGGGCGATGGTGGGGCTGCCGTGGGTGAGCGTGCCGGTCTTGTCGAAGACCACGGTTTTTGCCCGAGAGAGCATTTCGAGCACCCCACCGCCCTTGACGATGATGCCGTTGCGGGCGGCCCGGCTCATGCCGCCCATGAAGGCGACCGGTGCGGAGATCAGGAGTGGGCAGGGGGTCGCCACCACCAGCACCTCGGCAAACCGGGCCGGGTCGCCGCTGACGATCCAGGCCAGGACGGCGATCGAGAGCGAGACCGCAGTGAACGGCACGGCGTAGCGGTCCGCCAGGCGCACCACGGGGGCCTTGCTGGCCGATGCCTCTTCGACCAGCGCGATGATCTGCTGGTACTGGCTGTCCGCGGCGGTCGCGGTGGCTCGGATGGTGGCGGCAGCCTGGCCGTTGATCGACCCGCTGAGCACGGCGTCGCCGGCTTCGCGCTCGACCGGGAGGCTCTCCCCGGTGAGCGAGGACTCGTCGAAGACTGCGCTGACTGAGACCAGAGCGCCGTCGACCGGCACGATCTCGGCAGGGCGAACGAGAAGCAGGTCGCCCGGCCGCACGTCGGTGGCCGGCACGTCCTCGACCTCGCCGTTTCCCGTGTCGGTATCGGTATCGGTATCGGTATCGGTGCCGGTGTCGGTATCGGTGCCGGTGCCGGCGCCGGCGCCGAGCCGGTGCGCGATCTGCGGGGCCCGCCGGAGCAGGGCGTCGAGCTCGCGCTTGGCCCGGTTCACGGCGAAGTCTTCGAGGGCCGCGCCTCCGGTGAGCATCAGCACGATGATCAGGGTGGCCACGTATTCGCCCACCAGCACCGTGGCGACGATGGCCGTGATCGCGAGCACGTCGACACCGAGGGTGCCGCCCAGCAGCCGTCGTACCATGCCGATCGTTTCGTAACCGGCGACCAGCAGGCCGAATCCACTGAACAGCCAGCGCACGGCATCCGTCTGACCGCCCAGGGCGAGCACCGCGCCGATGAGCCCGAGCAGCACGGTCGTGGCGACGAGCGGGTAACGACGAACGGCGGCGACCAGAGACGACATGGTCATATTCTTGCCTCACTCGCCGGCCACCGCCAGCAAGGAAAGCCTCCCCTCAGGGCCGGGAAAACCCGGAAAAACGCCTAAAAAAGGGCGGCAGCCTCACCCCGGGGGGGGGNCGGGGGGGGGGGGGGGGGGGGGGGTGAGACTGCCGCCCTGTCGCTGCGGGTTAGGCCATGCGGGCCTGGAGGTTCTCCGCGATGGCCGCGAGGAACTCCTCGGTCGTCTGGAAGGCCTGCTCCGGGCCCACGAGAAGCGCGAGGTCCTTGGTCATCTTGCCGCTCTCGACGGTCTTGATGACCACGTCTTCGAGCGTGTTGGCGAACTCGGCGAGCGCCGGGTTCCCGTCAAGCTTGGCGCGGTGCGCGAGGCCGCGGGTCCAGGCATAGATCGAGGCGATCGGGTTGGTCGAGGTGGCCTTGCCCTGCTGGTGCTGGCGGTAGTGGCGCGTCACGGTGCCGTGCGCGGCCTCGGCCTCGACGACCTTGCCGTCAGGCGTGGAGAGCACGCTGGTCATCAGGCCGAGCGAGCCGAAGCCCTGCGCGACGGTGTCCGACTGCACGTCGCCGTCGTAGTTCTTGCAGGCCCAGACGTAACCGCCCTCCCACTTCATGGCAGAGGCGACCATGTCGTCGATCAGGCGGTGCTCGTAGCTGAGGCCGGCCGCGTCGTAGCGGGCCTTGAACTCGGCGTCGAAGATTTCCTGGAAGATGTCCTTGAAGCGGCCGTCATAAGCCTTGAGGATCGTGTTCTTCGTCGACAGGTAGACCGGGTACTTGCGCTCGAGGCCGTAGTTCAACGACGCGCGGGCGAAGTCGCGGATGGAGTCGTCGAGGTTGTACATCCCCATCGCGACGCCGCTGCCGGGGGCCTGGAATACCTCGAACTCTTGCGGGGCCGAGCCGTCCTTCGGGGTGAAGGTCATGCTGAGCGTGCCCTCGCCCTCGAAGCGGAAGTTGGTGGCCTTGTACTGGTCGCCGAACGCGTGGCGGCCGATGATGATCGGCTTATTCCAGCCCGGCACGAGGCGCGGGATGTTCGAGATGATGATGGGTTCGCGGAAGATGGTGCCGCCGAGGATGTTGCGGATGGTGCCGTTGGGCGACGCCCACATCTTCTTCAGGCCGAATTCCTCGACGCGCGCCTCGTCGGGCGTGATGGTCGCGCACTTGACGCCGACGCCGTGCTTCTGGATGGCGCGGGCCGAGTCGATCGTGATCTGGTCGTCGGTCTCGTCGCGCTTTTGGATCGACAGGTCGTAATACTCGAGGTCGATGTCGAGGTACGGGTGGATCAAGGTCTCCTTGATCGCGTGCCAGATGATGCGGGTCATCTCGTCCCCGTCGAGCTCGACGACAGTGCCTTCAACCTTGATCTTCGCCAATGGAAATCTCCTCAGAATATCGGGGGGGGCAAGAATAGCCACACCGATTCTAGTGGAGCGACGTAACTATCTTGACATCGAGACAGTTTCCGGATCTTCCGGATGGGGCCACCCCCCACGCCCTGTCGTCCGAAAACCCGACTACCGGCCGGCTCCGGTGCACGTTAGCCTGTTCGCATGGGTGAACTACGACTGGAAGAACTGTCCGCGCGCAACATCGTCGCGGCGAACAGCCTGAGCCTGAAACCGGGTCAGGAGCAGTTCATCGCCCCCGTCTCCTACGCGGTCGCGGCGTCCGTCATCAACCCTGCTACCGCCTGGCAGCGCGTCGTTCTGCTGGACGGCGAGGTTGCCGGCTTCATTCACGGAAACTTTGACCCCGACTCACCGCACGAAGAATTCCGTGCCTGCATCTGGCGCATCAACGTGGACGCGGAGGCCCAGGGCAAGGGTGTCGGCAAGTTCGCCGCAGACGCACTCGCCGCCGAGGCCCGCAAGCGCGGCTTCGACCACATCACCGTGATCTGGGAACCCGGCGAAGAGGGGCCGGAGTCGTTCTTCCACCGCCTGGGCTTCAGCGACATCGGCCAAACCGTCTACGGCGAGATTATCGGCGCATTGCAGCTCTGACTCGCAGCCGATGACGGATGCCGGCACCCGGGAACCTGCCTTCGTCACGCACGTTCTCGGAATCGTGGAGTCGATCCCGGCCGGTCGCGTGATGACCTACGGTGATGTCGCGGCCGTGCTCGGCTCCCGTGGAGCCCGCCTGGTCGGGCAGATCATGGCGCGCCACGGCGCCGCGCTGCCCTGGTGGCGTGTGATCCGGGCCGGCGGACGCCCGCCGATCGGGCACGAGGAGCGCGCGCTCCCCCACTACACCGCGGAGGGCACCCCGTTGAAGGCCGGGGCATACGGCTACCGCATCGATTACGCGGCGGCGCGCTGGAGCCCCGCATAGCGATCACCGCCCGGGGTTGCCCGCAATGCTTGGTTCGAGGCTGCGCCGGATGCTACCGTTTTTCATGGACAGCGAAAGCACAGCCGCACACACCGCCCTCGATCCCGTCGTCACCGACCCGGGCGCCTACCGAGTACTGCTTGAGAACGACCGCGTTCGCGTGCTCGAGTTCCTCGACGCTCCCGGCGATGAGACCAATCCCCACGAGCATCCCGACAGCGTCATGATCACGCTCAGCGCCTACGCCCGGCGCCTGTCGTCGGAAGGCCGCGAAATCGACGTCGAGCTGCCCGCCGGCGAGACCCGCTGGCTGCCGGCCCAGGAGCACGCCGGCGTGAACATCGGCCGCACGCCGACGCACGCGATCTTCGTCGAACTCAAGGAATCGCCCGCGATCCCGCGGGATCCCAGCTACCACCCGCTCGGACCGGTCGCCTCCAACCGCCCCCTGACGGGCACGCCGCTCTCCGACGACTCGAGCGACGAGGAGAAGGCCTGGGGGTTCGCCTAACCGCTCGCGCCGCGAGTCGCGTCGCCGATCACACCAGCGAGTCGCGCCAGGCGGCGTGCAGCTGCGCGAACCGGCCGGTGCCGGCGATCAAGTGGTCGGGCGTGCCGTCCTCCACGATGCGCCCGTGCTCCATCACGAGCACCCGGTCGGCGATCGCCACAGTCGATAGGCGATGCGCGATGATCACGGCGGTGCGTCCCCCGAGCAGTGTCTGCAGCGCCTGCTGCACGAGGCGTTCACTCGGGATGTCCAGACTCGAGGTGGCCTCGTCGAGGATGAGCACCGCCGGGTCGGCCAGGAACGCCCGAGCGAACGAGATCAGCTGCCTCTGCCCGGCGGAGACGCGCCCGCCGCGCTTGTTCACGTCGGTGTCGTACCCGTTCGGCAGCCCCGCGATGAAGTCGTGCGCGCCGACCGCTCGGGCCGCCGCCACGATCTCGGCGGGCGACGCATCCGGTTTGCCGATCGAAATGTTGTCGGCGACCGAACCGCTGAACAGGTAGGCCTCCTGGGTGACCATGACGATCGCTCGGCGCAGGTCCTTGGGGTGCAGGTCGCGCAGGTCGACGCCGTCGAGGGTCACCTGACCCATCGACGGGTCGTAGAAACGCGCCATCAGCTTGGCCAGGGTGGACTTGCCGGCCCCGGTCGACCCAACCAGGGCGATGGTCTGCCCGGCCGGGATCGTCAGGTCGAACTGCGGCAGGATGACCCGGTCGCTCTGGTATTCGAATTGCACGTTCTCGAACGAGACCGCACCCTTTGCCGCCCAGAGGTCGACCGGCGTCACCGGGTCCGGCACTCCGGGATGCTCCTCGAGCACCCCGGAGATCTTCTCCAGCGCCGCGGCGGCCGACTGGTAGGAGTTGTAGAACATCGCCATCTCCTCCATCGGGTCGAAGAACCGGCGGGTGTAGAGCAGGGCCGCGAGCAGCGCGCCGATATAGAGCTGGCCGTCGACGACGCGGAACCCGCCGACCAGGAGAACGACCGCGACGGCCACGTTCCCGATCAACACGAGACCCGGATCGAAGATGCCGAACAGCTGGATGACCCGCTCATTCACCTTGCGGTAGTCCTCGACCAGTTCGCCGAACACCTTCTCGTTGCGTTTCTCCGCCCGGAAGGCTTTGACCGCACGGATGCCGGTCATGGTCTCCACGAACTGCACGATCAGGCTCGCCGACGCCGTTCTCGACCGGCGGAAGAGCGTTTGCGAGCGCACCTGGAACCAGCGGGTGAGCAGCGCCAACGGCACGATCGACGCGAGCAGGACAAGCCCGCTCGTACCGTCGAGCAGGAACAGGGCGATCGCCGTGAACACCATGTACAGCAGCCCCTGCACGAGCTGGTTGATGCCCGAATCCAGCAGTTCCCGGATGGCGTCGAGGTCGCTGGTCTGCCGGGAGATGATGCGCCCCGAGGTGTACGACTCGTGGAATTCGAGGCTCAGCCGCTGCGTGTGCAGGAAGACCCTCTTGCGCAGGTCGATCAGCACGGCCTGGCTGATCCGCGCCGACATGATCGTGTACCAGGCGATCAGGATGGCCCCGACCACACCCGTGGCGAGGTAGACCACCCCCGTGGCGGCCAGCGGCACCCAGTCCTGCTCCATCAGCGCGGGCAGACCGCGGTCGATCCCGAACGCGATCAGGGCCGGGCCGGCCACCTGCGCGGCCGTGGACACGACCACGATCAGCATTGCCGCGAGGACCGAAAAGCGCACCGGGTGCAGCAGCGACCCGAGCAGGCGCAGCGACCGGCCCCGGATCTGCTTGCTCTCCGCGGCGGTGAAGTTGCTGCGGTCTTCGCCCTCGACACCGGTGACGGTCATCGCGCCGCCTCCTCTCGTGCGGACTCTCGTCGTTCTTCGTCTTCCAGGCTCGAGATGACGAACTTGTAGTGTTCGCTCTCGCGGAGTAGATCGGAGTGCCGTCCGATCGCGGTGACACGCCCGTTCTGGAGCAGCGCCACCCGGTCGGCGAGCATCACGGTGGACGGCCGGTGCGCCACGATCAGCGCCGTGGTCGCGGAGAGCACCTCGCGCAGCGCGGCTTCGACAAGGGACTCGGTGTTCACGTCGAGCGCCGACAACGGGTCGTCGAGCACGAGCACGGCGGGTTTCGCCGCCACCGCCCGCGCGAGCGCGATCCGCTGCCGCTGGCCGCCGGAGAGGCTCATCCCTTCCTCTCCGACGAGCGTGTCCACGCCCTCCGGGAGGTCGTGGGCGAAGCCGGCCTGGGCGACCATGAGCGCCTCCTCGAGTGCGGCATCCGCTTCGGGCGAGCGCTCGGCCCACTCCGGACGGCCGAGCAGCACGTTGTCGCGCACGGATGCCGAGAACAGCGTCGCATCCTCGAACGCCATCGACAGGTGGCGACGCAGTTCCTCGCGGCCGAGGGAGCGCACGTCGACCCCGTCGAGGGTCACCGCCCCCTCCGTCACGTCGTAGAGGCGGGTGGTGAGCGCCGTCAGGGTGGACTTGCCGGAGCCGGTCAGACCAACGAGCGCCATGGTCTCCCCCGGTTCGAGCACCAGGTCCACGCCGTCGAGCAGGTCCGGGAAGCGGCTCGGCGAGTCGGGGTAGCGGAAGTGCACGTTCTCGAACGCGAGGCGGCCGCGGGGCCGGTCGACGGTGACGGGATGCTCGGGGTCGGTGATGGCGTTCGGCGCGTCGAGCACGTCGAAGAACCGGTCGGTCGCGGTGCGGGCATCGAAGGTCATCGACAGCAGGAACCCGACCGACTCGATCGGCCAGCGCAGCACGGTGGCCGTGGCGAAGAAGGCCACGAGCCCGCCCACGCTGAACTCGCCCTGGCTGGCCAGCCAGACACCGGCGACGAGGCAGAGGGCGAAGGCCACATCCGGGATCATCAGCAGCCACAGCCAGATGCCGGCGATGGCGCGCGCCTTCTCAATCTCGGTGCCGCGCAGGCTCTCGGCCTGGTCGGAGAAATTCTTCAACGCGAACTTGCCGCGCCCGAAGGCCTTGAGCACCCGGATGCCGTGCACCGACTCCTCGACGGCCGTCGCGAGGTCGCCGGCCTGGTCCTGGCTGCGCCGCGCAACGACGGAGTATTTCTCCTCGAACAGGTAGCCGACGATCCACAGCGGCACGGAGCAGACGAGGAAGATGAGGCCGAGGATCCAGTTCATCGACACCAGGATGGCGGCGCCGATCACAACGGTGACGACGTTCACGATGAGCAGCACGAGGCCGAACGAGATCCAGCGGCGGATCAGGTTGAGGTCGCTGACGGCGCGGGAGAGCAGTTGGCCGCTCGGCCACTTGTCGTGGAATGTGACCGGGAGGTCCTGCAGCCGGGCGTAGAGCGCGTTGCGCATCCGCGCCTCGATGTGGGTGCCGGGGCCGAGAACGAACCAGCGGCGCAGTGCGATCAGCACCGCCTCGATCACGCCGAGGGCGAGTACCACGATGACGGCCGGCCAGATCTGGGCGGCGTCCTGCTGAGTCAGGGCACCGTCGACGAGGCGCTGCAGCACCTGCGGGATGGTGAGCGCCACAAGCGCCGCCAGCAGGGCGGCGAGCATGCCGAGGGCCAGCCGCGGCAGGGCCGGCCGGGCGAAGGGGTAGAGGCGCAGCAGCACCTGGAGGGTGTTCCTCCGGGGCAGGGCAACGGGGTCGGTTCCCGCTGCGGGGTCGGGGTCGGGCGGATGGCTGTGGTCGGTGAGCGTGGTCACGAGTGAGTCCTGAACGAGTCTGGTTCCAGTGAACGTCGGCGCGCGGCGCCGGGAGGCCGACGACGAGCACGTCGGTCGGCGGGGGTGGAAGCCGTAGCTTCCGGGGGCAGCATGGCTGCCGGCCTGCGGGGCGGAGCCGGTCGCTGGGTGTCAGCGGCCCGGAGTCAGGCCCGAGGCGGGGCGGGAGATCGCGGGAGGGGGCAGGCTAAGCGGCGCGCGGGAACGAGGTGGCTGCGCCAAGGCGCGCGCCGTCGTTCGCACACGTTGCGATCGTGAACGGTGCTGTCTTGGTCATGTCGGCCTCCTGAGCGCGTGGTGTCTGAGCTGTGCCCCCCTGATCAGGCAGCTTTTCAGACTACGGTTCCGGGGCCTCGGGCGCAAGCGCCGAATTCGGGGATCGGGATTCAGCGCACCCGTACGCTCAGGCAGGTGACGCAGCCCTCGAGCTTCTCGAAGTCGGAGATGGGTGGCTCGGATTCGGCGCGCCGGTCATGCGCCGCTCCGCGCGTGGCGTGCCGTGCGCGGAGCGGCGCAGCACGCGCGCAGCGCCAGCGAGGCGACCGGGGAGCCGCCCGGGGCGGCTACCGCGGGCGGGCGGCGTCCAGCCGCGCGGCAGCGAGGCGCTCGGCGGCGGCGAGCGTTGTGATGCCTTGCTCGCGGGCATCCGTGAAGATCTGCGCGACGACATCACCGATCGCGGCGACCCGCTCGGTCACGACGGCCCGGTCGGCGTTCGGCTCCGAGGCCAGGGCCAGGTAGATGACGCCGCCGGCGTTCACAACGAAGTCGGGTGCCCAGAGGATGCCCCGCGCGTCCAGCTGGGCGGCACCCTCCGGCTGGGCGAGCTGGTTGTTGGCGGCCCCGACCACCCCGAGCACATTGAGTTCACCGATCACCCGGGCGGTGAGCACCCCGCCGAGCCCGCAGGGCACGAACAGGTCGGCCGGCACGTGGTGCACCTCGTCGACGGGGACCCAGGTCGCGCCGAGGCTGGCGGCGACCTGCTGCTTGCCCAGGTTGACGTCGCTGACCGTGAGGCGTGCCCCGGCGGCGGCGAGCTCGCCGGCAAGGCGGCCGCCGACCTGGCCGAGGCCGGAGATGACGATGTGCCGGCCGGACACCTCGCGGCTGCCGAACAGGGCGTCGAGGGTGGCGAGCACGCTGGCGTAGACGCCGGCCGCGGTCGCGTCGGCCGGTTCGCCCACGCCCCCGCTGGCGGCCGGGAGACCGCAGACGTGGTCGGTGCGTTCCTTCACGATGGCCATCGACTCGGCGTTCGTGCCGACGTCCTCGGCCGTCATGTACGCGCCGTCCAGACTTTCGATGGCGTCGCCGAGGTCGAGCATGACGTCACGCCGCTCCGCCTCGCTCAACTCGGTGCCGAGCGGCACGTGGATCACGGACTTGCCGCCGCCCAGGTTCAGCCCGGCGGCCGCGTTCTTCAGCGTCATGGCCGCGGACAGGCGCAGGGCGTCGGCGACGGCATCCGTCCAGTTCTCGTACTGCCACAGGCGGGCGCCGCCGAGGGCCTGGCCGAGCCGGGTGGAGTGCACGGCCACGGTGATCACGAGGCCCGAACGGATGCCGGTGGTGATCAACACGCGCTCGTGCGTGAATGGGAGGCCGATCAGGGCATCCAGCGAGGTGGTGGGGTGCGTGAGCGTCATGGGGTGGTTCTCCTCGCTGGTCGGCCTTGTGGGCTGGCTGTGCCGCCGCGATCGTGACGCGTCGACTGCACCAGAATAGCCGCGCGACTCCCCGACTGCGCGTCGTGACCGGCGGCGCGTCAGCGCTTCTCGGCCGGACCCTCCTGCACGGGGATGGTCGCGGTGAACTCGGCCGCCCGCGCCTTGGCGTTCTCGTCGCCGGAGAACAGCCCGATGGGCGCGGTGACGGGGTGGGCCGACGGCGCGGCGCGCGCGGGAACCTCCGCACGCGGGGGTTCCCGCCGCAGTTCCATCCGTCCCACCGGCAGTGCCTCGGGGTTGTGCGTGTTGAGCCAGTCGATCAGGTTCTCGCGCACGAGGCAGCGGAGGTCGAACAGGGTGGGAGCGTCGGCGGCGGAGACCAGCACGCGCACGCGCACGAAGCCGCCCACGGCATCCGTCACCTGGAGTACGACCACGCGGCCGTCCCAGAGCTCGGTCTGCGCGACGATGCGGTCGAGTTCCACGCGCATGCCGGCGGGGTCGACACGCCAGTCGAGGTCGAACTCGACCGCGCCGAGCAACTCGCTGTTGTGCCGGGTCCAGTTCTGGAACGGGTTGGTGGTGAAGTAGGTCGACGGCAGCACCATGCGGCGGTCGTCCCAGATGTGCACGACCACGTAGGTGAGGGTGATCTCCTCGATCTTGCCCCACTCGGTCTCGACGATGACCACGTCGTCGACCCGCAGGGCGTTGTTGAAGGCCAGCTGGATGCCGGCGAACACGTTCGCGAGAGTGGACTGCGCGGCCAGGCCGGCCACGACGCTGAGCAGACCGGCTGAGGCGAACAGGCTCGCGCCCAGGGTCGCGGCGCCGGGGATGCTGAGCAGCACTGCCCCGATCGCGCAGATGACGATCACGACGACGCCGATGCGCCGCAGCATCCGCAGCTGGGTACGCACCCTTCTCGCGACGCGGTTGTCGCGCACGTCGATGCGGTAGCGGGCGGCCGCCACCTCCTCGAAGAAGTAGAGCAGCGCGCAGACCAGCCAGGTGGACGCGGCGATGAAGAGGGCCCGGAAGAAGAAGTCGACCAGTCGTTCGATCCCCTCGGAGGTCTGCAGGAACAGCGTGTTAACGGTCCAGATCGCGCCCACCAGCAGCGTCAACCGGAACGGCACCCTGACCAGGCCGACCAGCGTGCGCGCCCAGGCTTCCTTCCGGCCCACCACCCGGAAGACCAGGGCGACGATCGCCGTGATCGCCACCGCGGCCACGACCGCGACCGCCAGGGCGACGAGGTAGCCGGTCTGGATGAATCCCTCGAGGTCTGGCACGGCGTTCCTTCCTGCCGGGACGGGTCTGGCGAAGCCACGGTTCCTTCAATCGTGCCAGATTCCGTGGCCGCACCGGGGCTGCCCCGATGAACGCCTAGTGGAAGAAGTGGCGCTCCCCGGTGAAGTACATGCTGACGCCGGCATCCGCGGCCGCCTGGATGACCTCGGCGTCGCGCACGGAGCCGCCGGGCTGCACAACAGCGGTGACGCCCGCGTCGAGCAACACCTGCAGGCCGTCCGCGAACGGAAAGAACGCGTCCGAGGCCGCGACCGAGCCGGCCGCCCGGTCGCCGGCCCGCAGCACCGCGAGGTGGCAGGAGTCGACCCGGTTGACCTGGCCCATTCCGACGCCCACGGATGCCCCGCCGCGCGCCAGCAGGATGGCGTTCGACTTCACGGAGCGGCAGGCCTTCCACGCAAACTCGAGGTCCGCCCGGGTGGCCGCGTCGACCTCGTCGCCGGCCGCGAGGGCCCAGGTCGACGAGTCGAGGTCGTCGAACGTGTCGGACTCCTGCACGAGCAGGCCGCCAGAGATCTGGCGCAGTTCGAGCGAGGATCGGTGGTAGTCAACCGGAAGCTCGAGCAGGCGGATGTTCTTCTTGGCGCTGAGCAGCTCGAACGCGGCCGGCTCGAAACCCGGGGCGACGAGCACCTCGGTGAAGATCTGACTGACGGTCTCGGCCATGCCGAGGGTGACTGTGCGGTTGGCCGCGATGACGCCGCCGAACGCGGAGATCGGGTCGCAGTCGTGCGCGCGGTGGTGCGCGGAGGCGATCGCGTCGGGCGCCTTGGGGTTGGCGACGGCGATGCCGCAGGGGTTGGCGTGCTTGATGATGGCGACGGCCGGTGCGACGAAGTCGTAGGCGGCGCGCACGGCGGCATCCGCGTCGACGTAGTTGTTGTACGACATCTCCTTGCCGTGGCGCTGCACGGCCTGCGCGATGCCCTGTCCGCCCTCACCGAGGTAGAGGGCCGCGGCCTGGTGCGAGTTCTCGCCGTAGCGGAGCACCGCACTGCGGGTGGCCTCGATGACAAGGGTCTCGGGAAACGGCATCTCCTCGGAGAGGGCGTCGCCGATCACGGCGTCGAACTCCTCGAGGATCTCCTCGTCGAGGGCCGCTGCGTCGTCCTGCCACTGGTCGTAGACGTTCTCCGTGAACCAGGCGGAGACGCTCAGGTCGTAGCCGGCGGTGTGCTCGAAGGCGAGCGAGGCCAGCTTCTGGCGCAGCGTAAGCGGGGTGCCGCCGGCCTCGACGGCTGCGATGATCTCGTCGTAGTTGTCGGGGTCCACGACGATGGCGACGTTGGCGTGGTTCTTGGCCGCGGCGCGCACGAGGGCCGGGCCGCCGATGTCGATCTGCTCGATCACGTCGGCCGGGACCGCACTCGACAGGGCGGTCTCGACAAACGGGTACAGGTTCACGACGACGAGCTGGAATGCGGCGATGCCGAGGTCGGCGAGCTGCGCCTCGTGCGCCTCGAGGCGCAGGTCGGCGAGGATACCGGCGTGCACTCCCGGGTGCAGGGTCTTGACCCGGCCGTCGAGGGATTCGGGGAAGCCGGTGACGGCGGAGACATCCGTCACGTCGTGGCCGGCGGCGCGGATGAAGGCGGCCGTTGAACCGGTCGATACGATTTCGACGCCGGTCGCCGCGAGAGCTGCGGCCAGTTCGACCAGACCCGTCTTGTCGCTCACCGAGATGAGGGCGCGCTGCACGGGCACGACGTCGCGGTGGCGGTACAGGCTCGGGGCGTAGGTGGGACCGCTCATATGTGGGGATACTCCTTGAGATCGACGTGTCCGTTGGCGATATCGAGCACGGCCTGCACCAGCAGGCGACGCTCGACGATTTTGATGCGGTCGTGCAGGGATGCCTGGGTGTCACCGTGCAGCACCGGCACCCGTTCCTGCGCGATGATCGGTCCGTCGTCGACGCCGGTGTCAACCACGATCAGGCTGGCGCCGCTTTCGGCGACCCCGGCGGCGAGCGCGTCACGCACCCCGTGCGTCCCGGGGAATTCGGGCAGGTAGGCCGGATGCGTGTTGAGCAGGTTCGGGGTCAGCGCCGCCACCACCCGGGGCGGCAGCAGGCGCATGAAGCCGCTGAGCACGATGAGGTCGGCGTCCCACTGCTGGATCTGCGCGAGGAGCTCGTCGCCCCAGGCCTCCCGGGACGGATGCGACGTGTACGGCACCGTGAACGTGGAGATGCCGTATTCCTCGCCGAGCACGAGCCCGTCGGCGTCCCGGTCGGAGCCGATGGCCACCACGCGGGCCGGGTATTCGGCGTCGCGGCAGGCCTCGAGCAGGGAGCGAAGGTTGGATCCCCCGCCGGAGATCAGTACGACCAAGTTCAGCACGGGAGAAGCCTACCGGCGAGGGAGCGCGTCGCGCAGCCGGCCGAGGAGACGACCGACCCCGGTATCCCCACTGCGCGCCGCACGTGAAGCGGTTGCCGGCTTCGTGCCCGGCTTCGTGCCCGGCTTCGTTCCCGGCATTTCGCCCGTCGCACCGCGCCCGGAGCCGTTCTCGCCGACCGTGGGCGCGGGAGTCAGGAGACCGAGGCAGGCCGCGATGCCGACCTCGAGCGCGACCAACGCCCCGACCAGCAGCGGGTTCGGGCCGACCTCGACAAGACGGCCCGGGCCGAGAGCTCCGCCCGACCACCAGGCCAGCAGCCCGAGAAGCACACCGGCGACGAACCCGGTGCCGAGGCCCGTGAGGAGCCGTTCCGAGATGGAAGGAGGAACATCCGCGGTCGCCCGCTGCCTCAGGATGACGGCGGCGAGGAAACCGACCAGCAGCGGCACGAGCAGGCCGACAAACCCGAACGCCAGGCTGCCCTGCGGCAGCACGCCAAGGATCGGCAGGCCCGGTACGGCGCCGAGCGAGGTGCCGACCGGGGACACGCTGGTGCCCACGCCTACCGCGATGCCGGGTCCCGCAAACCAGGCCGCGGCCCAGATAACCAGGTTCGGGATCAGCGAAAGCTGCAGGAGTGTGAGCGCGATGCCGCCCAGGACGCCTGCCTGCACGGTCTCGTAGAGTCCGATGATGGTGGCGTAGCTGGTTAGGATCAGCACGAAAACGGTGATCCCAGAGACGCAGAGGATACCGGCGGCCGCGGCCGTTCCGCTCCGCAGCGCCGCGGCGGCGCCCGCGCGCACCGCGACCGGGAGCAGGCCGGCTGCGGCGCCCATGTTGCTGGTGTTGCTGCTGGTGTTGCTGGTGTTGCTGGTGCCATTGAGGCCGTGGACGCTCTTGCCGGCGCTGCTGCCGGCGCCGGAACCGCTGACGCTGGCGACGTTGCCGGCGCTGTCGGCACTGCTGCCGGTTGCGCCGCGGCCCGCGCCCCGGACGACTCCCGGGAGGCGGCCGGGCAGGCCGGGGATGCTGCCGATCAGGCGGTCCAGCTGACCCTGGCCGGCGCCGATCAAAACGCCGGCGGCGAAGATGAGCGGAGGCAGAACCAGACCCTGTACCGTCTGGGGGCGCACGGCATCCGTGCCGGCCGACAGCACGAGCAGAGCGGTCAGCAGCGCGTAACCGGCGATGGCGCCCGTCACCCCGACCCAGCGGTAGGGGGTTTCCGCCGCCCGGCGGCCGGTGCGCAAGCCGAAGAGCACGGCCATCAGCGCGAAGCCCAGCAGTGCGATCGTGATCGGGAACGCGGCGTCCGAGCCGGGCAGGTTCAGGGCGGCGACGAGGGTCGGGTCGAGTTGGACGACCAGGTCGACGCCGTTGCCGACGAGCCAGACGTCGACCGCGGCACGCCAGAACACGAGCCAGTTGACGGCCATGTCGAACTGCGTGGCCCACAGAACCGTGAGCGGAACGAGCGCGATGCCGACCCCGATGGCTACGACAATGAGCGCGTCGAGCGCGGCAAGCAGGGCGGTCGTTAAGCGTTTCATCCGATCGGAGCCTACCGTTTCCGCCGCCCCGGCTCCCCTGCCCCCCGCCGCGCGCTGACGAATTCGCCGGAGATTTTGCTCGATCCAGGCTGGAACAGATATTTCGGGCCGGTTCTGACCAAAATCTCCGTCGAATTCGTTCGGGCCCCGGGCACGGCAGAGGCAGGGCGGCAGAGGCACGGCAGGCGGCAGGCAGAGGCACGGCAGGCAGGCTCGTCGGCCGCGGCCGACAACGCGACAGGGCCCGCCTGGTGAGGCGGGCCCTGTCGTTCGGTGCTTGTGCAGCGATGCCGGTTACAGCGCCGCGAGGACCTCACGCAGCAGGGTGGCGGTCGCGCTCGGCGTCTTGCCGACCTTGACCCCGGCGGCCTCGAGGGCCTCCTTCTTGCCCTGGGCGGTTCCGGCCCCGTTGGAGACGATGGCGCCGGCGTGGCCCATGGTCTTGCCCTCGGGGGCGGTGAAGCCGGCTACGTAGCCGACAACGGGCTTGGTGACGTGGGCCTTGATGTACTCTGCCGCCTTCTCCTCGGCGTCGCCGCCGATCTCTCCGATCATGACGATGGCGAGCGTCTCGGGGTCAGCCTCGAACGCCTCGAGCGCGTCGATGTGCGTTGTGCCGATGATGGGATCGCCGCCGATGCCGATGGCGGTGGAGAAGCCTAGGTCGCGCAGTTCGTACATCATCTGGTAGGTCAGGGTGCCCGACTTGGAGACGAGGCCGACCGGGCCCTTGCCGGTGATGTTCGCCGGCGTGATGCCCACGAGCGCCTCACCGGGGGTGATGATGCCGGGGCAGTTCGGACCGATGATGCGGGTCTTGTTGCCCTTGGCGTTGTTGTAGGCCCAGAACTCGGCCGAGTCCTGCACGGGCACACCCTCGGTGATGATGACGAGCAGCGGGATGCCGGCGTCGATGGCTTCGATGACGGCGTCCTTGGTGAAGGCCGGCGGCACGAATGCGATGGAGACATCCGCGCCCGTCTTTTCGATCGCCTCGGCAACCGTGCCGAACACGGGCAGCTCAACGCTGCCGTGCACGACGGTGGTGCCGGCCTTGCGAGCATTCACGCCGCCGACGACCTGGGTGCCGGCCCTCAGCATGAGGGCGGTGTGCTTGGTGCCCTCACCGCCGGTGATGCCCTGCACGATGACCTTGGAGTCCTTGTTGAGGAAGATTGACATGTTCGAAAATCCTTTACTTCGCGGCGTGGGCGAGTTCGGCGGCCTTGGCGGCACCCTCGTCCATGGTGGCGGCCAGTGTGACGAGCGGGTGGTTGGCCTCGGTGAGGATGCGACGGCCTTCCTCGACGTTGTTGCCGTCGAGGCGCACAACGAGCGGCTTGTTGGCGGCGCTGCCCAGTTCGGCGAGCGCGCCCACGATGCCCTTGGCCACAGCGTCACAGGCGGTGATGCCGCCGAAGACGTTGACGAACACGGCCTTGACCTGCGGGTCACCGAGGATGACGTCGAGACCGGCGGCCATGACCTCGGCGGATGCTCCGCCCCCGATATCGAGGAAGTTGGCAGGCTTGACGCCGCCGTGGTTTTCGCCGGCGTAGGCGACGACGTCCAGGGTGCTCATCACGAGTCCGGCGCCGTTGCCGATGATGCCCACTTCGCCGTCGAGCTTGACGTAGTTGAGGTCGTTCTCCTTGGCCTTCGCCTCGAGCGGGTCGGCAGCGGCCGCATCCTCGAGGAGGGCGTGCCTCGGGTGGCGGAAGCCGGCGTTTTCGTCGATCGTGACCTTGCCGTCGAGGGCGATGACGTCGCCCTCTTCGGTCAGCACGAGCGGGTTGACCTCGACCAGGGTCGCGTCTTCACCGGTGAATACGTTGTAGAGCTGCACGAAGACGGGTGCGACCTTGTCGACGAGGTCGGCCGGGAACTTCGCGTCGACCGCGATCTGACGGGCCGTGTTCAGGTCGATCCCGGCAATCGGGTCGATGGCCGTGTAGGCGAGCGCTTCGGGCTTCTCGACAGCGAGAACCTCGATCTCCACGCCACCCTCGTAGCTCGCGAGCGAGAGGTAGGAGCGGTTGGTGCGGTCCAGCAGCACGGAGAAGTAGAACTCCTGCGCAATACGGGCTCCGCCGGCCACCATGACCCGGTTGACGGTGTGGCCCTTGATGTCGAGTCCGAGGATGGCGCGCCCGGCGGCTTCAGCGTCGTCGGGGGTCTTCGCCACCTTCACGCCGCCGGCTTTGCCGCGGCCGCCGACCTTGACCTGGGCCTTGACGACAACAACGCCGCCCAACTTCTCGGCCGCGGCACGCACCTCCTCCGGAGTGTCCGCGATGATGCCCGGCAGAACCGGGACTCCATACTGTTCAAACAGGTCTCGTGCCTGATATTCGTAAAGATCCACGCTGCTCTTCCAATCCGCGTCGTAGCGTTCCTGCAAGGTCTTGAGGGGCAAGGGCACGGATGCCCGCGCCGCAGATAGCTCGACATCAAGACATGCGTACCATTTGAAACTCTATCGGTCCCCGCCGACATCGCGAACACGCCGTGCGCCGCACGTCGGTCGCCGTGAAGTTGCCGCCGTGAGGCAAGCCAGTCCTTGCTGGCGCGGCGCGCATCCGCCTGCTTGGATTCAGTCATGACTGAACCCGAACACGGCGTCGATCCCCACTCCGCCGACCATGCCTCGCGCCTGAACTGGCTGCGGGCCGGCGTGCTCGGAGCCAACGACGGCATCGTGTCGGTTGCGGCCTTGGTGGTCGGCGTCGCGGCGGCGACCACGGATGCCTCGGCGATCCTGATCGCGGGTGTCGCCGCCCTGCTCGCCGGCGCGATCTCGATGGCCCTGGGCGAGTACGTCTCGGTGAGCAGCCAGCGCGACACCGAGCGCGCCCTGATCGCCAAGGAGACCTGGGAACTCGAGAACATGCCCGAGCAGGAGCTCGCCGAACTGGCCGACCTTTACCAGGCAAAGGGGCTCACCCCCCGGACGTCGAAGCAGGTGGCCCTCGAGCTGACCGCGCACGACGCCCTCGCCGCGCACCTCGAGGTGGAACTCCACATCGGCGCCGACGAGCTGTCGAACCCGTGGCACGCCGCCTACGCCTCCGCCATCGCGTTTACGGTCGGTGCGAGCCTGCCACTGCTGGCGGTGCTGCTGCCGCCGCCGGAGTGGCGCCTGCCGGCCACTTTCCTCGCCGTCGCGATCGCCCTGGTCATCACCGGCTGGCTGAGCTCCTACCTCGGCGGCAGTCCGAAAGCCCGCGCGATCTCCCGGGTGCTCGTCGGCGGCCTGCTCGCGCTCGGAGTCACCTGGGCGATCGGCTCCCTGCTCGGCACCGCGGTCTGATCGGCAACGCGGTCTGATCGGCACCGCGGCCGGATCGGCAACGCGGTCTGACCCTCCGGGCCCCCGTAGGCTGGAAGCATGGCAATCCAGCAGAGCAGTCGGTCCAGTCTCCTCCTCGCGGCGGGACTCGACGCCGCCCTGGTGCTGGTCTTCGTGCTGATCGGCCGGGCCAGCCACCAAGAGGATATTCTCGGCACCCTGATCACCGGGCTGCCCTTCCTTGGCGGTCTCCTCGTGGGCTGGCTCGTCATGCGCGCCTGGCGCAGCCCGCAAAAGATCGTCTGGACAGGCACCGGAATCTGGCTCTTCGCCGTCGGCGTCGGGATGCTGCTGCGCACCGTGAGCGGGCAGGGAACGGAATTCAGCTTCGTCGTCGTGGCGACCGTCGTGCTCGGGGTGTTCCTGCTCGGCTGGCGCGGGCTCGCGGTGCTCCTCCGCCACCGGCAGGCTCGCACCCGCGCCGTCGCGTAGCCGCTCCGTCACGCACCCGCGCCGTCGCGTAGCCGCTCCGACGCACGTACGCTCGCCGAACGGTGAGCAGAGCTCCTCTCCCCACGGGCCACAGGGTTGAGGAGCCGAACTCACGGCTCGGCGAGTCTCTCGAGTACGCGGCGCTTCAGCGTCTCCGGCCTGAACGAATTCGACGGAGATTTTGCCAGAAACGGCCCTGATTACCCTCGAAAAGCCGTTTTTCAGGAGAATCTCCGTCGAATTGGTTCGCCGCGGGCACGGCGCTCCTCCGGGGGTGAACGGCGCCACGCGGTGCGGTCGGCTCTGATCTTCCGAGAGCGACAGAACCAATCGGTTTGACGAGGCCGGCTACTCCCGGGGTCCGGGCTCGCCGGGCTCCTCGGTTCCCCGGTCGTCGTCCTCGTCGTCAAGCTCAACCGGGCGCTGGTCGGCGTCGATCATCCACACCGCATCTCCGTGCTCGGCGAGCGGCACATCCTTGTCGAGGGTCAGTTCGATGTCATCGATCTCGCGGTCTTCGTCGAGTCCGTCGCTCGTCGCATCCGCTCGCCGCGGCCAGAGTCCCTCCGGGTCGCTCGCCATGATGACACCTCCAGCTTGATGGGAGCCGCCCCGTTTGGGCATCCCCGCGGCGGCAACGCTACGCTCCCGAGCCGCAAGCGACAAGGAAGGGCATCCAGGCAGGGCGACAGGCCCCGCGCCCGCGAGCCCGGTCAGGCCGACGCTGCCCGCAGGCCCGACGCTGCCCGCAGGCCCGACGCTGCCCGCAGGCCTGGCGTGGCCAGCAGCGAACCGTCGCGCAGCACCGCCAGCACATCGATCGGGAAAGCCTCCGTGCTGCGGTCCAGTGCCGCCTGCCCGCCGGCGACGATGGCCGTGGCCAGCACATCCGCGGTCACGATGTCCCGGGCGAAGACGGTGACCTGGCGGTAGGGCGACACCCCGCCGTCGACGGTGGTCCAGATGTGGTCGCCGCGCTCCGCGCTGCCCGAGGTGGCCACGGCCCGCACCGGCAGGGTCAGCGGCACCGTGGCGAGCAGGGTTCCTCGGTCCAGAGGGTCGACGATCCCGGCCGACCAGGCGAGGCCGGGCGCCCGGTCACCGCCGACGAGGATGTCCCCGCCTGCGTTGAGCGACCAGTCCCGGGCTCCGATTCGGTTCAGCAGGTCTCCGGCCTCCGCGATCGCGAGGCTCTTGACGATGCCGGACAGGTCGATGGCGCCGTCGGCGCGGTGCGGGGTGAAGACCCCGTCGGTGCGGCCCCGCCACGCCAGGGCGAGCGCGTAGCAGTCGCGGAGTTCGTGCCCGGCCTGGGTGAGCCGCAGCTCGCCACGGTTGACGCGGCTGAGCTCCGACCCCTCCCGGTGCAGGCTGAAGCGTTCGTTCCAGCCTCGGAACACCTCCACGACCGCGTTCCGGGCAGCAGCCAGGCGGGCGTCGTCGTGCGGGGCGGCGCCGTCACCGAGACGGATGCTGATGACGGTCCCCATGCTCAGGGCCGTGATCGCCGTGTGACCGGCCACCGCGCTACAACTGTGCGGCATCGAGGGCTGCCTGGAGCGAACGGAGGTACCCCTGGGTCGTGTACGTCGCGCCGCTGACGTTCGCCACGTTGGCGGACTGCGCGGCGAGCACCTCGTCCCGCAGGATCGGGGCCGCCCGGTTGCTGATCTGGACCGACTTCCGGTCGTCATTGGTCAGCTGCAGCGGGGTGACCATGGTGATCGTACCGTTGTCGATGGTCACCGACACCTGCATCGGGCCGAACCGGGTCTGCACGGCTGAGCCCTCGAACGTGCCGGTGACGCTGGTGGGCGCGAGCGCCTCGGCGACAGGTGCCGACGCGTCGATCGTGGTCGTCGCACCGCCCGTGCCACCGCCCGTCGAGGACACGCCCGTCGTTTCGTTGGACGGCGGCTTCGTCAGGGTCGTCGTCAGCGTGGCCTGCAGGGATTGCACGGCGGGGGCTCCGACGAGCCAACCCACCGACAGAACGGAAACGGAAGCCAGGGCGGCCGCAGCCGCTGCTCGAATTCTCACCAGTCAAACCTTTCGAAATGAATCTGTCGCGGGGGAAGGCCGGCCGAGCGGGCATCCCGCACGACCTCATCAGTCCACCGCCGTGGACCACAGACATACACGTCCGCGTCACGCAGCCGCGGCACCAGGGTCAGCAGGTTCACCGGGCCCGCCACCGCGTCGGCGGGCAGCCAAATCTCCACACCCGGCGGCCGCTTCCCCACGATGACGCGGAACTCCGCACCCCGCGCCCGGCACAACTCGGCGAGTTCGTCGGCCAGGTAGCTGTCTGCGAGCGTGTGGGAGCGCAGGATGACCGTGGCCTGCCCGGGCAGGAAACTCGCCGTCTCCAACAGGGAGCGGATCGGGGCGACGCCGATACCGGCGGCCACGAGCACGATCCGCGGTGACGTTCTGGCCCGGTCGGTGAACAGTCCGTATGGGCCCTCGACGCTCACCCGGGTGCCCCGGCGCAGGCCGCCGAGCGCGGCAGAGGCGTCGCCAAGGGAGCGCACCGTGATGCGCAGGGAGTTGCCGGTGGGCGCGGCCGAGAGGGAGAACGGATGCGCCTGCCACCAGAGCCCGGGAGTCCAGAACCGCCAGATGAAGAACTGCCCGGCGTCGGCCTGAAGCCGGGCCAGGCGGTGGCCGGACACACGGATCGAGACGACGCCGTCGGCGACCCGGTCGACGCCCTCCACCCGCAGCCGGGCCCTCAGCGAGCGGACGACCGGCAGGATGACCCGGAAGACGAGGATCGAGCCGGCCACCCCCACGTACAGGGCCAGCCAGTAAAACCACTGCGGCGAGCCGGCGACCAGGAGGGCCCCGACGGTGAGCTGGTGCGGCAGCGACGCCAGCACGGCCACGTAGGAGAGCAGGTGCACGATGTGCCACACCTCGTACGGCAGGCGGTGCCGAACGATCACGATCGAGCTGACGACCACCAGCACCAGGAGTCCGAGGCCGATGACGGCCAGGAGCATGTCCGGCAGCACGGTCAGCATGCGCCACACCTCGGCGACGACGCTGATCTCGCCGGCCAGCGCGTAGCCCACGATCAAAAGCCCGGCGTGCGCGAGGATCAGGGAGAGCGCCGGCTTACCGAGCGACTGGTGCAGGGCCATCGCACCGTCGTGGCCGAAGGCCCGGTCGATGGCGGGCAACCGTGCGGCCAGCAGCATCATGATCAGGAGCAGGTCTGTGCCGATCAGTCCGGCCAGCACGCCGAGGGAGGTGAGCACGTCTGCGGGGGTGGCGAAGCGGGCAGCGCCGCCATCGGCCAGGAACAGGGCGATGACGAGGGCGACGGAGACGGTACAGAGAACCTGCAGGGTGTCAGCCAGCCGCATCCGTTGCCGGTATTCGGGGCGCACGCGCGGCGCGGGAGCAGTGCGCCGACGCGGCGGGGTGGTGCGGGTGTCGATGCTCATGCGAAGAGCCTCGCGAGCGTACCAATCGACGGGCTATCGAAAAGCTGGGAGCAACCTGTGCAGTTCCTAAGCGTTCAGGGGTGGACGCTTTCCACCGAGCCGACGCGAATGCTGCCGGGCGGGGCCGCGCGCCGCGAGCACGATCAGCACCGCGACCACGCCGCCGAGCGCGGTTTCCACCACCCGGTCGACCAGCAGCGTCGGCACGGCGACCGGGTCGGCCAGGTGAGCCACGGTCAGCGCCAATGGCGTGACGAACAGCAGGGCGGCGCCGTAGTGCCTGCCGATCAGGATTTCCGCGCCGAACTGGCCGATCGCGATCACCGCGATCAGCACCCAGACGGATGGCCCGGGCAGCAGCACGAGGGCGGTCACCGCCACTCCGAGCGCGGTACCGATGATGCGGTGCACCGCCCGGGAGATGGAGTGCGCGGCACGGGGCGGCGGGAGCACGGCGACCACGCTCACCACTGCCCGGTAGGGGTGCCCGATGCTCACGAAGAGGGCGAGCCCGCCGGCCAGCAGCACGCCGACCTGGTGCTGCAGGATGGTGAGCCACACCTGGACGTCGCGGAACGCGGCCGGTCGCAGCAGCGGCGTGCGCGGCAGCTCCTTGAACAGGTCGCCGGAGCGGTCTCCGACCAGGCGCCGAAACGCCCAGCCGGACATGGTGAGCAGCCAGGCCAGCGCGGCGCTCGTCACTGCCACCAACAGGCGCGGCAGCATCTCGTCGACCGGCGCGGGCACCTGCGCACAGACCAGGTAGGCGAAGACGAAAAAGATCGGCGTGCCGGGGAACAAGCCATACGTCGATGCCAGCAGGATCCCCGCCGTGATCACGAGCAGGAGCCCGAGCACCAGGGCCGGCAGGGTTGCCTCGGCCACGCTCATCACGAGCCCGGCGGCGACGCTGACCAGCAGGAAGGCCGCGGCGCGCCGGGACCCGCGGCACGCGGCTCCGCCACTAGAGCTTCTCGATCGGCGCGATCTTGATCAGAAGCTTCTTTGCGCCCGCCGTGTCGAACTGGACGTGCGCGATGCGCTTGGTGCCGTCACCGGTGACCTGGTTGACGCGGCCGTCGCCGAAATCGACGTGACGGATGCGGTCGCCCTGCATCAGGGTGAGGTCACCGTTGTCGCGCACCTGGCTCGGCACCCGGCTGGCCCATTCGGTCTTCTTCTTCGGCGCGGGCGGCAGCGCCTGCGGGTCACCGCGCCCCGCGAACCCGCCGCCGAACCCGTCGCGTCTCGCGTTCAGCGCCCGGGGCTGGGTACCGCCGCGGGAGTTCGCCATGCCCGGGGACTGCTTCCAGTCGATCAGGTCGACGGGGATCTCCTGCAGGTAGCGACTGGGCATGGCCACGTTGATGTCGCCGAACTGGGCCCGGGTCATCGCCAGGGAGAGGTAGAGCCTCTGGCGGGCTCGGGTGATGCCCACGTAGAACAGGCGCCGCTCCTCGGCGGGCCCGCCGGGCTCGTTGGCCGACATCTGGTGCGGCAGCAGGCCCTCCTCCACGCCGGTCAGGAACACGGCCTCGTATTCGAGTCCCTTCGCCGTGTGCAGGGTCATCAGGGACACCGTTCCGGAGGCGTCGTCGAGGTCGTCGGCGGCGGCGACCAGGGACACCTGGGTGAGGAAGTCGACCAGTCCCGAGTCGGGGTTCTCCTTGTTGAAGTCCTTGGTCTGGGCGACGAGTTCCTCGATGTTCTCGGCGCGCGCCTCGTCTTGCGGGTCGCGGCTGCCTCGCAGCAGGCTGAGCAGTCCGCTGCCATCGAGCAGGAACGTAAGCAGCTCGGACACGTTCGCCGTGCCGGCCGGGTTCTCCGGGTCGAGCTTCAGCGCCGCCTCGTCGAGCAAGGTTGCCAGCTTCAGGATGGCCCCGGTCACCTTGGGGCCGAGGCCCAGCGATGCGCAGTCGCGCATCGACTGCCGGAAGCTGATCTGGTTCGCCTCCGCGAAGCTCGCCAGCGCCGTCTCGGTGGCCGGGCCGATTCCGCGCTTGGGGGTGTTCAGGATGCGACGCAGCGCCAGTTCGTCGTTCGGGTTCGCGACGGCGATCAGGTATGCCAGCGCATCCTTGATCTCAGCCCGCTCGTAGAACTTGGTGCCGCCGACGACCCGGTAGGGCACCGCGGAGCGCACCAGGATTTCTTCAAGCGCACGGGTCTGCGCGTTGGTGCGGTAGAACACGGCCATGTCGCGGTAGGCCATGCCGGCGCGGTGCAGCACCTCGATCTCGTCCGAGACGAACTGGGCCTCGTCGTGACCGGAATAGGCCGTGTAGCCCACGATCTTCTCGCCGTCGCCGCCCGCGCTCCACAGTTTCTTGTCTGTGCGGTCGAAGTTGTGGCCGATCACCGCGTTGGCGGCCGAGAGGATGTTCTGGGTCGAGCGGTAGTTCTGCTCGAGCAGGATCACCCTGGTGCCCGGAAAGTCGCGCTCGAACTCGCTGATGTTGCGGGTGTCCGCGCCTCGGAAGGCGTAGATCGACTGGTCGGAGTCGCCGACCACGGTGAGCGAGGCTCCCGGGATGCCGCCGGAGGCGTCGCGCAGGTTGCGCACGTGCACACCGGTCGCCTCCATCTCCTCGGCCAGGTCGGGCTCGACGGGACGGGTCAGCTCGCGCACCAGCGAGTACTGCGCGTGGTTGGTGTCCTGGTATTCGTCGACCAGGATGTGGCGGAACCGGCGCCGATAGAGGGCCGCGACCTTCGGGAACGCGCGGAACAGGTAGACCGTCTCGCCGATCAGGTCGTCGAAGTCGAGGGCGTTGGCCGCGCGCAGCCGATGGGTGTACTGCCGGAAGATCTCGACGAACATGACCTCCTGCGGGTCGCTCATGTTCGCGTTGCGGGCGTAGGAGTCGGCGTCCGCGAGCTCGTTCTTGAGCTTGGAGATCTTCGCTGACGCATTACCGGGCGTGAAGCCGAGCGTATCGGCGTCGAGGGCCTTGATGATGCGCTTGAGCGTGACCTTGGTGTCGGCCGAGTCGTAGATGCTGAACGTGGAAGAGAGGCCCGCGCTTTCCGCTTCGCGGCGCAGGATGCGCACGCAGGAGGAATGGAAGGTGCTGATCCACATGCCGTCGGCCCCCTGGCCGAGGATCGCCCGCACCCGCTCCCGCATCTCCGCCGCGGCCTTGTTGGTGAAGGTGATGGCGAGGATCTGGCTCGGCCAGGCCTCGCGGCTCTCCAGCAGACTGGCGATGCGGCGGGTGAGCACGCTGGTCTTCCCGGAGCCGGCGCCCGCGATGATCAGCAGCGCCGGTCCGCGGTACAGCACAGCCTCGCGTTGCTGGGGGTTGAGCCCTTCGAGCAGTGGACTCTCTCGGTCGCGCGGAGCCGCTCCGTCCAGGATGATGGGCACCGCGGAGGGGACCTGGCGGGCGGGCGTGTGGTCCGGGTCGAAGAGGGTCGTCATATCGCTCCCAATTCTAGGTGCTGCGTCTGACACCGCCCCGGTGCGGGGCAGCGCCCCGGTCAGTCCTCCGCGGCCAGCTCGTCCCGCACGAGCACCGCCAGGTCGGGGTGGTCGGCGAAGACCCCGTCGATCCCGGTGCCGAGGATGGTGCGGAACTCGGCCTGCCAGTTTCCGAAGTCGGCCCGCAGCCGCCCACGGCGGAACGTCTTCGCAAGGTACCGGTTCTCCGGGCGCAGCGTCCAGCAGTAGATCTCCAGGTCCGCGGCGTGCGCGGCGTCGACCAGGTCGGAGGCGCCGGAGACGTGACCATCGGCATCCGTGGCCAGGATGAGCGATTTGGGCACGCTGATCCCGTCGACCGTGCCGCTCAGCCCGTAGAGCCCGGTGTCGGAGAGGTAGTCGGCGTAGTGGGGCGCTTTCGGCCCGAGCAGCGCGACCTCGTCGGCGGGTTTGCCGCGCGCCTCGAGTAGGAAGACACGCTTGCCGTAGATGCCGCGCGCGTAGACCTTGTCGAGGAGGCTGCGCTCGAAGCTCTCGATGGTGAGGCGGCCGTCGCCGGCGTTCCAACCGGCGTCGTTGACCTCGGCGGCGAACAGCTCGTCGAGCGGAAGCCCGATCGACTCGAAGTAGGTGGCGTGCTTGAGCTCGGCGACGACGCCGATGGGCCGGCGCACCCGTCCGGACAGCCGGTCCATCAGCTTGAACACGTCCCGCAGGCGCAGCAGGGGGAACCGGTCGTCGAAGGTGGCGCTTGCCTTCCGCACCTCGGGCAGGCGCTCCCGGGCGCGCAGGGTGCGCAGCTCGGCCCAGGTGAAGTCCTCGGTGAACCAGCCGGTGAGCCGGATGCCGTCGATCACCTTGCTCGCCCGGCGGCCGGCGAACTCGGGGTGCGCTGCGACATTCGTCGTCGCCCCGATCTCGTTCTCGTGGCGCACCACCAGTACACCGTCGCGGGTGGCGACGATGTCAGGCTCGACCGCGTCCGCGCCGAGAGCGACGGCCAGTTCGTAGGCGGAACGGGTGTGCTCTGGTCGGTAACCGCTCGCCCCGCGGTGACCGATCACAATCGGCTGCATTTGCCAACCCTACGCGTGCAACTGCCAGAATCGAGGCGATGACACCCTGGACCGTTCCACCGACCCGTCTGCACCGGTGGGGCAGCTACCGCGCCCGCTACGTGACCGGACTGACGCTGGTCGTGCTCGGGGTGCTTGCCACGAACTTCACCAGTACCTACAGCCTGTTCTTCCTGGCCATCGGCCCGCCCCTGCACGTGCTGGGCTGGCTGATTCTGCCGGGGGCCCTGTGGCGGCGGCTCACGGTTCTGGTTCCGGCCCTGCTGTGCAGCATCCTGCTGCTGGGCGGAGCCGATTTCAACGGTGTCTTCGCCGTGCTTCTGGCCTGCTGGCTGCTCGTGCGGCACCGCCCGTGGTTGAGCTACCTGGCCCTGATCCCGTCGATCACGATGAGTTTCCTGCTCAAGGACGCGCTGAACAATTACGACCAGAACTGGGTCGGTTATCTAATCGGTTTCATCACCACGGCGGCCGCCTCCTGGCTCGCCTGGTGGCTGGCCGGCTGGTCGGCGGGGCGCCGCCCCCCGGTCACCGCGAACCACGGGCATCAAATTGGGCGGATCCCCAGCAGATCTGAATAGAATCTAGGAACTGTCCAGCACCTACCGGTGTTGGCTCCGCTACCTACCCACTTGATTGTGAGCTTCGGCAACCATGGCATCTTCCAACCCCGCATTCTCCCGAAACGCCGCGTTCGGCGCTCCTGGCGCCACTGCCGGTGGCAAGGTGCTCTCCGACAGCGACCTGCAGGGCATGTTCAACGCTCCCTCCGCCGGTTCACAGGACACCGACCGGATGAGCTACGACGACACCATCCGCAAGACGGTGCTCAGCTTCGCCTTGCTGCTGGTGACCGCAGCCATCGGCTGGCTGGTCACCCCGGTGACGATGCTGCCGCTCATCGTCGGCGCGATCGCGGGTCTGGTCCTCGGACTGGTCAACGCGTTCAAAAAGGAGCCGTCGCCGCCCCTGATCCTCGCATACGCCGCGGCCCAGGGCCTCTTCGTCGGTGGCATCTCGATCGTCTTCGAGCAGATCTACCCGGGTGTCGTCACCCAGGCCGTGCTCGCCACGCTCGTCGTCGTCGGCGTCACGCTGGCCCTCTTCGCCAGCGGCAAGATCCGCGCCTCCAAGAAGGCCACCAAGGTCTTCATGATCGCCATGATCGGCTACGGCGTGTTCTCGCTGATCAACTTCGGCATGATGGTCTTCGGCGCGACCGACAACGCGTTCGGTCTTCGCAGCGCCGAGATCTTCGGCATCCCGATCGGCCTCCTGATCGGCGTCCTCGCCGTGATCATGGCCGCGTACTCGCTGGTGCTCGACTTCGACTTCATCCAGCGCGGCGTCAACAACCGAATCCCCCGCAAGTACGGCTGGACCGGGGCCTTCGGCATCATGCTCACCGTCGTCTGGCTCTACGTCGAGATGCTCCGCATCTTCGCCATCGCCCGCGAGTAGTACCCACCCCGCCGCACGACCGCACGTAGAAAGGGCCGCCCCATCGGGGCGGCCCTTTCGTCGTCCTCACCCCCAAAGTTGCTTGTCCCTCAGCGATCGCGAGGCGGGGAGAGGGCGTGTCGCGGGGTGTCGAGTTATGGGCGGCGGATGCCGGCCCCGGAGCGAAGCGGAGGGTCCGGCATCCGCCGCCCATTGTTTGAGCTGAGGAGCGACACGCTCACTCCCCGCGTCACAACCGGGAGCATTCCCCTACTCCCATTCGATGGTCCCCGGCGGCTTGGACGTGACGTCGAGCACGACGCGGTTCACCCCGTCCACCTCGTTCGTGATTCGGTTCGAGATCCGCGCCAACAGGTCGTACGGCAGGCGGGTCCAGTCGGCCGTCATGGCGTCTTCCGACGACACCGGGCGCAACACGATCGGGTGCCCGTAGGTGCGGCCGTCACCCTGCACGCCCACGGACCGCACGTCGGCGAGCAGCACCACCGGGCACTGCCAGATCTCACGGTCGAGGCCCGCGGCGCTCAGCTCGGCGCGCACGATCGCATCCGCATGGCGAAGCAGGTCGAGCCGGTCCTGGGTGATCGAGCCCACGATGCGGATGCCGAGTCCGGGTCCGGGGAACGGCTGGCGCTGCACGATCTCGGCCGGCAGTCCCAGCTCGGCGCCGATCGCGCGCACTTCGTCTTTGAACAGGGTGCGCAGCGGTTCGATCAATTCGAACTGCAGGTCTTCCGGCAGGCCCCCGACGTTGTGGTGGCTCTTGATGTTGGCGGTGCCGCTGCCGCCGCCGGACTCGACGACGTCCGGGTACAGGGTGCCCTGCACGAGGAAGCGGATCGGGTCTTCATTCGTTGCCGCCGCTTCCTTGATCAATTCGGCCTGAGCCTGCTCGAAGGTGCGGATGAACTCACGACCGATGATCTTGCGCTTGGTCTCCGGGTCGCTGACGCCCTCCAGCGCGGTCAGGAACCGCTCACGTACATCGACGGTGACCAGACGCACGCCGGTGGCCTTGACGAAGTCTTCCTCGACCTGACGGCGCTCGTCCTGGCGGAGCAGGCCGTGGTCGACGAACACGCAGACGAGCTGGTCGCCGATGGCCTTGTGCACGAGGGCAGCGGCCACGGCGGAATCGACTCCGCCGGAGAGCCCGCAGATGACCTTGCCGGTGCCGACCTGGGCCTGGATGCGGGCCACCTGTTCGGCGATGACGTTGCCGCTGTTCCAGTCGGCGGGGATGCCGGCGGCGCGGTGCAGGAAGTTCTCGAGCACGTTCTGGCCGAATTCGGAGTGCTTGACCTCGGGGTGCCACTGCACGCCGTAGAGCCGGCGCGAATCGTTCGCGAAGGCGGCGACCGGGGTGGAGCTCGTGGACGCGAGCACCGAGAAGCCGGCGGGGGCTTTCGACACGGAGTCACCGTGGCTCATCCACGCCGTCTGCTCGGCCGGCTGCCCGGCCAGCAGCGCGTTGCCGCTGTCGGTGACTCTGACCGGGGTCGCGCCGTACTCGCTCCGGCCAGTGCGGGCCACCTCGCCGCCAAGGGTCGTGGCCATCACCTGAAAGCCGTAGCAGATGCCCAGGATCGGGATGCCCAGGTCGAAGATGTCCGGGTCGAAGGTGGGGGCACCCTCGGCGTAGACGCTGGACGGCCCGCCGCTGAGCACGATGCCGAGCGGGTTCTTCTCCGCGACCTCGGCCGCGGTGATCGAGTGGGCCACGATCTCGGAGTAGACGGATGCCTCGCGCACCCGGCGCGCGATCAGCTGCGCGTACTGGGCACCGAAGTCGACCACCAGAACGGGGCGGGCACCGGTCGAGGCGCTCACAGCGGCGCTCACGAGCGGGCCTCGGCCCCAGCGGCAGCGGCAGCCGAGTCGGCGTGCGTCGCCAGGAAGGCGTTGACCTCGCGCGCGACGCGCACCTCGAGGAAGAAGGACAGGGTAGGAATGATGCCTCCGAGTGCGATCAGCAGAAACTTGGGGAATGACCAGCGCATCAGGCTCCAGAGCTGGAAGTCACTGAACAGGTAGAGCACGTACAGCCAGCCGTGCACGATCAGGATGCCGGTGCTCAGGTTGAATGCGGTCACCGAGTCCCGGGCGACGAGGGCGATGATCCCGTTCGGGCCGCCGACTTCGATTTCGAGCTGCAGCACGAACTTCAGGAAGACCTCGACGCAGAGCAGCAGCAGGAAGACACCGGTGATGACCGAGGAAACCTTGTAGAGCCGGAGCGCACCGGGGATTTTGGGGATGTCGGCAGGCTTGGGGTCAAGTGGCATGGGCCAATTCTAGACGGCCTCCGTCGCGTCGATGGCGGCCTGCTCCTGCTGACGCTCCCAGTCGTCCCGAACCAGGCGGTACCAGAGGAACACCGCGAAGCCGGCGAAGACTGCCCACTCGAGGGCGTAGAAGATGTTCAGCCAGTTGACCGATGCGTCGTTGCCGGGCACGGGCGAGTCGATCACGGTGAGGTTCGCGGCAGCATCCGTGTCGACGATGTAGCCGGCGTAGACGGACTGGTCGGTGAAGTCCGCCCACCGGTTGATCAGCGCGGCGGTGGAGACCGTGGTCTGGGTGCGCGGGTCGCTGTCCTCGTCCGGCACGACGGGAGCCTCGGAGGGAACGAAGCGGCCCATCACGGTCTGCTGCTGCGCGGCGGCCTGCGCCGAGAGCGCCTCGATCGCCGACCTGGCCTCCTCCTCGGTGGCGGCCCAGCCGCGAGCCACGGCGATGGTGGAGACGGGCACGGATGCCGTTTCCACCGTCGACAAGCGGCTCACTACCCAGAAACCGCTGTCGCCCCCGTTGAGGCGTTCGCTGATCAGCACGTCGTCCCCCGGCACGAAGGAGCCGTCCACGGTGACCAGCTGGCCGGTCGCTGACTCGCGCGGCGGCCCGTCCGGCGACACCGCCTCGTGGAGCGGCTGCACGGTCTCGGTGCTGCGCTCCACGACTTCGCCGGACGCGATGGCGCGTTCGAGCTGCCACCGGCCGAGCAGGGCGAAGGCCGCGGCGATCGCGAGCGCCAGCAGCAGCGCGATCAGCCAGCGCGGCCGGAGCATGGTTGTGATCATGAGTAGTCCCCTGAAGCGGTGTCACGCGCCGGCTTGTCGACCGGGCCGGTTTCGGCCGGGCGCCGGCCGGAGATGAAGTCGAGCATGGAGTCCGGGGCCGCGGACGCCGGTCCGTCGGCCGCGGCGGCATCTGCCTCCGAGTCGGCGGTCGCGTCGGCAGGGCGCTGGCGGTGGTCGGCGAGGAGACGGTCGGCGGCGCGTTGGGCATCCGTGCCGGTGTCGGCGGCGGTGGCCGCCTCGACCAGGGCGATTTCCTCCGCCAGCATCACGTCGTGGGCGCGTTTCCGGGCCGGGACGGCTTTCCGGCGTCGCCGCAGGGCCGCGCCGATCTTCTCGGAGTTCGCCGCGAAGAGCGGCCCCAGGATCGCCATCGTGAGCACGTAGAGGCCGGCGAAGGGCTGCAGCCGCTGATCGAGACCCGCGGTCACCGACAGGGTTGCCAGGATCAGCGTGAACTCGCCGCGGTTGACGAAGATGGCCGCGGTGTTGAGTCCCTCCCGCGGGCCCATGCCGTGCAGTTTCGCCATCAGCATTCCGGAGATCAGGCTGAGCACGAAGGTCATGCCGACGGCCGCGAACACGATGGTGATCACCGATCCGAATTCGGCCACGTTCAGCGCGAGGCCGAAGTTGAGGAAGAAGAAAGCCCCGAACACGTCGCGCAGGGGTACGGCGACGCGCTCGATCCGGCCGCGGTACGTGCTCGCGCCGAGCACCACCCCGATCAGGAAGGCCCCGATCGCATCCGTCACGCCGATGATCTCACCGATCCCGGCAAAGAGCACGGCGAGCCCGAAGAAGAGGATGGTGAACAGTTCGTCGTCCTTGGTGCGCATCAGCCGGGAGACGACTTTGGCGCCCCAGCGGGCCACCGAGAACATCACGACGAGAAAGAGGAAGGCGATGCTCAGTTGCAGCACGATCGGCCAGGCCTCGGTCTTGCCGCTGAGCACGACGGAGACGATCGCCAGGTAGACCGCGATGAAGATGTCGCCGACGATGGTCACGCCGAGGATCATCGGAGTTTCCTTGTTGGCAAGCCGGCGCAGTTCAATCAGGAGCTTGGTGATGATGGCGCTCGAGGAGGTGCCGGTCATTCCGGCGATCACAAGGGCCTCCCGGCTGCCCCAGCCGACCATCAGGCCGAACGCGAAGCCGACTCCCATGTTGATCAGAACGTAGGAGCCGCCGGAAATCAGGAGTTTTCCGGCGTCGCCGAAGAACGCCTCCTGGTCGAATTCGAGGCCGAGGCTGAACAGGAGCAGGATCAGCCCGAAAATGGCGATCAGTTCGATGTCCGCCGACTGGAAGTCCAGCGGGAACCAGCCGGTGTTCGGGCTGGCCAGGAGCCCGACAATCATGTAGATGGGGATGGACGGCAGCCCGATCAGCTTTCCGGCACGACCGAGGAGATAGGCAACGACGAGCAGGATGCCAAGAGTGATGAGGTCTTCGCCGAGTTGCATGTACTAGCCCCCGGGCGGCGCGTCGACGGACTTGGCCTTAACCTCGCCGGTGCGGAAGAAGGCGAAGGCCTTCGCGACCTTCTCGGGCGAGCCGGCGACGACGAGCGTGTCGCCGGGGAAGACACGGAAGTCGTGGGCGGGCGCCGGGTTCGCGGACTCCCCGCGGACGACGGCCACGACCGTCAGACCGGCTATGCCGCGGTCGGCGGGGTTGCCGAGCGCCTGGCCGGCGATGTGGTCTTCGTAGTCGACGGTGAACCAGTCGATGCTGAGGCCGGGGATCTGGTCGAGCGCGGTGAGCGACTCGGTGATCTGGGTGCCGCCGAGGAGCTCGGCGAGTGTGTGCGCTTCGTCTTCGTTCAGCCGCAGGGACACCTTGGCGGCGTCGGGGCCGCCCTCGTCGTCCGCGAAGGTGATGAGGTCGCTGTGCCCCGAGCGGTGGGCGATGACGCCCACTTTGCCGCCGTCATCCGTGATGAAGGTGTGCAGCACTCCCACCCCGGGAAGTTTGACCCGCCGAACGTCAACCATGGTGCAACTCCTGAGGTTTGTGGGCAGTCAGCCCAGTCTACCGGAGCGAGTTTGCGTGCCTCCCGCCCGCTGTCGCGCCGCCAGCCCCGCGGCCCCGCGGCCCCGCGGCCCGCCGCC
>NZ_SOGC01000046.1:0-207688 GCF_004402765.1 Cryobacterium sp. TMT2-17-1 | reverse complement strand
AGTTTCTTTCCTTTGACAGTCAGAAACCTAGACAGGAAGCGGCGTGCGGCCGTTAAGGCGCTCCGAAACACCCACGGATACAGCAGGGGAGCCAAAATCTCCGTCGAATTCGTTCGGGTCGATCGCGTCCGCATCGGCGTCGGCTCGGCGTCCACATCGGCGGCGGCTCGGCGGCGGCTCGGCGTCGGCTCGGCGTCGGCTCGGCGTCGGCTCGGCGTCGGCTCGGCGGCGGCGGCAGCGGCGCGGCACCGGCACCGGCACCGGCACCGAGCATAATCGCCTCGGAACACTCCAATCCGCGGACCTTCAGCGCCCACGGTCATTGGGCACACTCATCTGGCCGGGGAGGGGTCAGTTGGTGAGGGACTAATTGAGGATGAAGAACTGGTCCGCGATCTCGACCCGGGAACCACGCGGCACCAGATAGCGCCGGCCGGGTTCGCAGCGCACCGCCACCGCATCCGGGCGACGGATGATGGTGCCATTGCCCGAGTACCGGTCACTGACCCAGAACTCGCCATCGTACTGGCCGAACTCGAGGTGGCTCTTCGACACCGAACGGCCGAGGTCGTTGATCTGCACCAGGATGTCGACGCGTTCGGTCGGCTGGGGCAGCGGCCGGCGACCGATCAGGCCGGTGCCGAGGGCCGAGATCGTCTCCCCCGTGCTGAACTGGAGCACGAACAGGGACGCGGTAGGGGCGGGGGCCGGGGCGGGTTCCGGAGCCTGGAGCGGCACTGGGCCGGGAGCATCGACCGGAGCCGACACAACCGGCACCACGACCGGCACCGACACAACCGGCACCACGACCGGCACCGACACAACCGGCACCGAGATCACGGAGCGCCGACGGAGCGGCAGGATGACCGTTGTGTCGCTGGGCCGCGGGTCCGGTCGCTTCCGGGTTAGCGGGGTGGCCGTGCTCGAGCTGCCGCATTCGCCGCAGAACATGGCGCCGACGGGAAGCTGCGCACCGCAGATCAGACAGTTCATGGGCGGGCTCCTCCCGGTGCAGGGCCGCTCCCGCTCGGGGCAGATCGGCGAACGGATGCCCCTCCAGCGTACCGACCCAGCGAACGCAACGACACGAGGGCCCGAAGCCGGTCGGTGCGCCTGCTCCCCGCGTTGAGCGAGCGACGCAGGTCGGTGACCGCGGTCCACACGTCCTCGGCGGCGGCATTGCCCGGCCGTTCCGGGGAGAACACGGCACGGTCAACGGCGACGGCCAGTGTCAGAGGTTCCGCTCCCGGCACCAGCGCGGCCACTTCCGTGCGGGTGGCCCCCACCGGAACATCGATGCCATGGTCCACGGCGGCGTCGGCGAATTCTCGCCAGCCGCCCCGAATCCGGTCGAGCGGTGTGGACCGGGTGCGGCGCAGTTGCCGCCTGCGCGCTTTGGCCAGGGCGATCAGCAGGAGGGGCGAGATCAGTACGCCGAGACCGAGGAGCGTCCAGGCGGCGATGGTCGCCGCGGCGAGCAGGAAGACCAGCAGCGGGTTGAGCGGTTCCGGCGGGTCGTCGCTGGTGCTTTCCGGCGGGGCTGGCTCGCGCAGTTCCACCGGGTCGGGGAGGGCCGGGGGCACAACCGACTGCGGCCGGGAAACAACCGACGGGTCATCGGGGGCCCGAGCCGGGATGTCCCGCACGGCCGGGTTCGGATCGATCGTGGCCCAGCCCTCGGTAGAGGAAACCTCAATCCACGCCGAGATGTCGGAACCGACGACGGGGACCGCCTCGGCCCCGGAGGCGGCCTCGGCGCCGGCGGCCGCCTGCGGCACGAAGCCGATGACGACCCGGGCCGGGAAGCCGAGCCGGCGCGCCATCAGGGCCGCGGCCACGGCGTACTGCTCGGCGTCGCCGAGCATGGGCTGGTCGGTGAACAGCTCGCTGATGCGGTCGGCGCCGTGCCCGGACCGGCTCGCCGGTTCGTCCGGAAGGATGCCGTGGCTGATGTAACCATCCGTTTTCAGGCCGTCGAGCATGGCCTGCAGCTGCACACCGGGCGGGTCGCCGGCTTGCACGTAGCGGGCGAGCGTCTGTTCGACCTCGTCCGGCAGAACAGCGGGCACAGGCAGCACGGCGCTGCCGGGTCGCAGGTCGGCCAGGCTGTCCGGTGACCGCGGGATGACGCCCACGCTCTGGTAACCATCGCCCCGGACCAGCCCGGTGAGCACCGCGGCCGTGCCGCTGTTGTCGTTGTAATAGAAGGAGTCGGAGCGCAGGATCCGGGTGGGGCCGTTGAACGTGATGCGTTCGAGCTGTCCGGCGCCGGGCACCCAGACGCCGGTGTAGCCCTCGACGGTCACCGTGAGGGTGGCCGGGTCGCCGTCGACCAGGGACTGGTCGAGACGGTCCGGCAGCCGGGTGAAGGAGCCGGACGCGCTGCTGACCTGGTCGCTGCCGACCGAGTAGACGATCCCGTCGTAGCTGTCCAGGGTGGCCAAGCGGAGGCGGCCGCCGCTCGGGAGGCCGGTCACCTCCAGGAGCACCGCATCCGCCCGCCCGGCCTGCAGGTAACCGCGGAATTCGCTCAGCGGGCTCGGGTAGGCCCGAGGGTCGAACGGCTGCTGCACCCGAGCGCGCAGCACGTCGCGCGGCACGTCGGCCGGCAGCACGACCGCGGCCCCGGTTCCCGCGGCGATCGCCACCGCCACGATCACGGCTGCGCTGACCAGCCCGCGGGCCGCCGCGAGCCGCCGGTCGGACGACGACGCCGTGCTGCGGCGGGATTGCTGCAGGGCGAGCCGCACGCCGGAACGGCGGCGCATCCAGCGAAACCAGAGCAGCCAGAACAAGAGCACGACAAAGAGGCCGAGACCGGTTCCGATCGGCATGGTCGCGACCGTCGGGCCCAGCACGATGCCGCTGACGAACAGGATGGCGGGGGCCAGTGTGCCGAGCTCGCCGACCGGGGCGCGGAGGGCGACCGACAGCCCGATCACGGTGCTGAGCAGCACCAGAATGAAGGCGGGCACGAGCAGCGCCTGATAGGAACCGACCGGAAGCACGATGGTGACGAGCTGTTTCCAGCTCAGCGCGGTCGCGGCGAGCAGGTCGAGCAGGCCGTCCGGGGTGGGCAGGATGCCGCGCACCGCCCGACCAGGAACGGCCAGTGGCACCCCGGCGAGTAGGTAGACCCCCACGGTGGAAAGCGCCACCAGCCAGGTGCCCCAGCGGAACAGCGCCCCCAGTATGGCGACGACGGTACCCAGCCCGAAGGTGACGCCGACCAGCACGATGAACTCGCGGCTCTGATAGACCGGCCAGAGCGAGGCGCTCGCGATCAGGGTCGCCAGGAGCAGCCCGACGGTGTTGCCGACGATGAAGCGCCAGTCCAGACGGATGCCGCGGACCGCCATCCCGCCTCGGCGCGCGCCGCCCCTCCTCACCCACCGCGCGCTCATGCCGCCTTCGTTCGGGCGAGACTGTGCTGCAGGTCGTCGAGGTAGCCGATGGTGAGCACGCTCAACTCGGCCACGCGGCGGAGGCTGGGGACGGTCTCCGGGGCGCAGATCACGGCGACCACGTCGACGCCGGCCGGAAAACGGCTGGCGGCCGTGCGCACCTGCGTGAGGGTGGTGGCCGACCCGCACACCAGGAAGGCCACCGAGATGCCGGCCACGGTGTCCGCTGCGGCCCTGGCCAGCTCGCTGACCGGCAGGGCGGCCAAGGAGCGTTCCACGCCGCTGAGATCGTCGAGCAGCCGGGTGCGGGTGAGGGTGCTCAGCGGACGGAGTCCCGGCATCCGTCGTCGGCTGGAGTCCGGCGGCACCGCACTGGCGACAACGGAGACCGTGCGCGCGTCGCGGATGGCCCGCACCCCCAGGCTGCCGGCGACGCTGACGGCCATCTCGAATTCGTCCTCGCCGGCATAATCGGACTGCGCCAGGCTGAGAGCGACCATGAGGTGGCTGCGGCGGGATTCCTCGAACTGGCGCACCATGTAGCGGCCGGTCTTCGCGGTGCTCTTCCAGTGGATGGTGCGCCGCTCATCCCCGGGCACGTATTCGCGCAGCGCGTGGAACGAGACGTCGCTGTTGGTCAGGTCACGGGTGGGATTGCCCTCAAGGTCGCGGATGAAGCCCGTGCTCATGCTCGGGATCGAGACCGTGCGCGGGTGCACGAACAGCGAGACCTGTTCGGCCCAGACGATCTCCCGGCGCAGTAGCCCGATCGGGTCGGCGCGCGCCGTCCGCACCGGACCGATCGGCATCACGCCGCGTCTGCGGGTCGGCACGATGAAGACGTCCGAAAAGTCCTCACCGCGGGCGAGGCTCGGCATCGAGAATTCGGCCAGCCCGGAGCCGACCCGCACCTCGACGCCCACGCCCGGCAGTCTCCGGCGGGTCGGGTTCCGCACGCTCACCTGGCCGGGCACCCGCTCCCCCACGACCACCCGATCCACGGGCAGGTGCAGGTTGATCTCGAACGCGTTCCGACCGATCAGGAAACAGGATGCCGCCACCAGGAGCACGAGCCCGGCCCAGCCGATCACGATCAGCTCGGTCCAGCCCAGCGCATAGCCGAACAGGAACGAGACCCCCACGACCGCCAGGACGGCCCAGCCGAGCGGGGTGACCACGGACAAGACCGCACGCAGGGCGCCAGCGACACGAGCACCGCATTCCCACCCGAACCGGACTCCCGCCGCGACGAAGTCGGCCAGCCGGCCGTCACCGGAGACTGCGACCGGCAGAGTAGCGGGCGGCGCGGGCGCGAGCAGCGCAGGCGCGGTAGCTGTGCCTGCGCCCGGACCCGGCACGATCTGCGTCACGCAGCCTGCCTGTCGCTGGGCGGCGGAGTCTCGATCAGCACCCGGGCGATCACACTGGAGGCGGTGACGCCGTCGAATTCGGCTTCGGGGTCGAGCACGAGCCGGTGCCCGAGCACGGCGTGAGCCAGCTCCTTGATGTCATCGGGCACCACGTAATGGCGGCCGTTCGCGGCGGCGAGGGTCTTCGCGGTGCGGATCAGCGCGAGCGCCCCGCGCACGCTGACGCCCAGACGTACCTCGGAGCTCGTGCGGGTGCCGTCGATCAGTCGCGCCACGTAATCGTTGATGGTGGCGTCGACGTAGACGGTGCGGGCCAGGGCGGCGAGTTCGACGACGGTCGCCGCGGACACCACCGGAGGCACGGTCACCTCGTGCGCGCGCTGCCCGGCACCTTCGAGGATGCGAATGGTCGAGGCGTGGTCCGGGTAGCCGATGGAGGCCTTCATGATGAATCGGTCCAACTGCGCCTCGGGTAGCCGGTATGTGCCGGCCTGCTCGATCGGGTTCTGGGTGGCGATCACCATAAACGGGGCCGCCACCGGGTGGGTGACGCCGTCGGCGGTGATCTGACCCTCCTCCATCACCTCGAGCAGCGCGGCCTGGGTCTTCGGGCTGGCCCGGTTGATCTCGTCGGCCAGAACGATGTTGGCGAAGACCGGCCCGCGGTGGAATTCGAACGCCCCGCTGCGCTGGTCGTAGATGCTCACCCCGGTGATGTCGCCCGGCAGCAGGTCGGGGGTGAACTGCACCCGGTTGCTGGTACCGCGCACGCTCTGTGCGATGGCGCGCGCGAGCGAGGTCTTGCCGGTGCCGGGCACATCCTCGAGCAGCAGGTGTCCGCCGCTGAGAAGCGCGGTGAACGACATCCGGATGACGTGGTGCTTGCCCAGCAGCACCTGCTCGACCCCGGTCACCAGTCGGTCGAAAACGTCGGCGAACTGGGCCGCCTGCTCCGCGGTCATCGTCATGGGGTGATCACTTTCGTTGGTTCACGGCGCATAGGTATAGGTCTGATTATTCACGGTCACCGCCAGAAGCACGGCACCGGCCGGCGGGGGCGGCGCGCCGGTGCCGAACCTGCAGGTGTTCGGGGAGTCGGCATCCCGCGGGGTCACCGTGGCGTCGCCGGGCACCGAGCAGCCGTAGGCGGCGGGAAGGCCGTTGTTCTGAGGCCCATTGGTCCAGCTGATGACTCCGGTGGCCGGGTCGTAGGCAAGCCCGGTCACGGTGAAGCTGACGGAGGCCTCGGGCGCGCTCAGCGTGCCCGACCACGGCCCGCACGACCCCCAGTCGGTACAGGCCGAAACCTGATAACGCACGATCTCACCGAACGGGAGACTCAGAAGTTCGCGCGGCCAGCCGGCCCCGCCGAAGACGACCTCGGATCTCGGAACGACCCCGCCGGAGCCGTCGACCGCGCGCAGCCGGTAGTCCCGGATGCCCGCACTCGGGTTGATCCCGTCGACGCGCAGATCCCAAGCATCGCCCCGCGCCGCCATGGTGCTCTGCACATCGGTGACAGGTCCGGGCGCCGGGCGCACGAGAACACTCGCCACCGCCGTCGGGGCGCAGCCGCCCTTGTTGTACCCCCAGACGGCGAAGTAGTAGCGGCCGTTGTCCGCGAGGAGGCTGTCGAACACGGTGCTGGTCGCGTCACCGCCGAGCGCCTTCTGCTGGGCGACGATGCCGCCCTCTGTCGGTGGCTGAAGCTCCCCCGACGCGGACACCGTGCACGCCTGCGCACCCGTCGGAACCTGATCTTCGCGCAGCCGCTGCACGAAGTAGCCGCCGATGAGGGCGCCGCGGCCGTCGAACCCGTCCCACGTCACGGTCACCGCTCCGGCGGCGTCGGCCGCGCTGGCCGTGATCGCGCCGGCGCGGGCCGGGCCGAACGGCGTCGCACTCCCCACCGCGCTGTTCCAACCGGCCAGGGCCGGGTAGGCGTCGTTGCGGGCGCTGACCGTAAAGGGAGTGTTCACGCCGTTGACGAGGCCCATCACGTCGACGGAGCAGGTTCCCGCCGCGCAACTCGATCCGGAAGCGCTGACCTCCTCCTGGACGGCGCCGTTCCGGGTCACCACATAGCCGCGAATCGCCGTCCCGCCGCCCACCGGGGCAACGGTGTTCCAGCGCAGGCGCAGCCCGCCGTCGAGCGGCTCCGCAACCAGGCCGGTCGGCGCGGTCGGCACCGAGTCGGACCAGACCCGATCGGACAGCACGGTCGCCTCGGACAGCCCGATCCCGTTCTGCGCGGCGACCGACACTCGCAGAGCATTGCCCTGGCCGTTGCCGGGCGTCGCGACCTGGCAGGAGGTCGCTGAGCAGAGCGAGTTGGACAGCACGGCCCCCGACGCGGCGTCGAGGAGGGAAATCTGATACCCGGTGATCGCCGAGTTGTTGAAGGCCCCGGCGTTGAACGAGAAGGACAGGCCCCGATCGAAGAAGCCGGTGACGCGCAGGCTGGACACCGGGTCAGGTTTGTCCTGCACCGAGATGCGCACGGTGCCCCAGGCGTAGCGGGCAGGGTCGTTCGTCGCGTCGGCCACCTGGTACTGCAGGGTCAGGTCGGTCGGCGCGGCGTCCGAGGCCACCCGGACCGACAGCCGGCTTCGGTCCGTGCTGGGCGTGATGCTCACCCCGGCCGGAACGGCGCCGCCGTCCAGGCCGCGCACCGCGAGCACGCGCAGCGGCACGGACGGGAAAGGATTGGTGGCGCCGTCGTTCGCGAGCACGTCGACGACGGTCGTGCGACCGCGGGGAGCGACCGCGGCATCCGTCACGGGGATGGCGACGGGTCGCATTGACGCGACCACGCGCAGGTCGACCCGGCCGGCTCGGCCCTCCTGAACGCCGTCGCGCACGCCGATCGTGATCGTGCTCCGCGCGCCCTTCGGGGTAGATTCCGTGGCGCGCAGGGTGAGCGTCTGCCCGTCGAGCGCGTAGCTGAAACCGGTCGGAAGCGGGTCGAGCACGGTGTACGCCAGCTCAGGTTGGTCGTTCGGATACGGGTAACTGGTGAGTCGGGTCAGGTCGATGACCTTCTCCTGGTCGGGCTCGAACTCGAGCACCGCTCCATTGAAACCGGGCGGCTGATTCTCGCGGGGCGTGACCTCGATGGGCAGCACGATGGTCGCCGTGCGCCCATCCGGGTCTTCAGGCCCCGAACCGTCGGTGACCTCAAACGAAATGGACGCCGGCCCGAAGTATTTGTCGGTGCTCGCGAACGCGAGGCTGGTGTCGTTCCGGGCCAGGTCGGCCCCGTCCGAATGCGTCGCCCGCACGAGGCTGCGGTCGGTGAGGCGCACCTTTTTTCCGCCGACCGCGACGACATAGTCGTTGATGTCGATGGAGAGCAGCGCCTCGCTCTGCACGGTCAGCGGCGGGGCACCGCGGCGCACCTGGGGTAGGGCGTCGTCGGTCCCGGGAACCCAGATGAACGCGTAGGACACGATGCTCGCGTCCTCCGGGTGCGTCACCGCGAACGGGATGATCTGGCTGGTCGAGCCCACCGTGACCCGGATGCGCCGGGCCGGCGTCACCTCGGCGATTCCCGAGAAACGCTCGGGCACCGTCAGAGCCAATGCGGTGGCCGGCCCTTCCGCGAAGAAGACGTTGGCCAGCACGTCGACGTCGACGGTCCGGGCCTCGAGCACGTCGGACAGCGGCACGTGAGTGTCGCGTGCATCCGGACGCGAGCGCGGGGCGTCCTCGCGGACCACGACCGTGAGGAAGGTGGAACTCGTTCCGCCCCGCACGTTCTGGATTTCATAGATGAAGCCGTAGCGGCCCGGTGTCACGGGTGAGGTCACGGCCACGGTGTCGCCGTCGACGACGGCGGTGCCCGAGTCGGCCTCGCCGCTCGCCTGGCCGCTCGCCTGGCCGCTCGCCTCCACGCCGGTGATGCTCAGGGTGCCGCCGTCGGGGTCGGAGTCGTTTTCGAGCACCCGCACGGCAATCGTGCTGCCGGGGCGCACCACGACTTCATCCGGAGTGGCGACCGGGTTGCGGGCGCCGTCGAGGCGCGGGCTGATCCCCACCCGCACGGTGCCGACGGCCCGGGCCCCGAGCGCGTCGACCACCGAGTAACTGAACGTGTCCGTGCCGGCCGAGTACTCCCCGGCCGTGTAGTCGAGCGAGTCCACGCCTGTGACCGTGACCGACCCCTTCTCCGGACTGGTCTCCTGGCCGACCAGTTGCACGGAGTCGCCGTCGGTGTCGATGCCGGACAGCGGGATCGGGATGCTCACCGTGTCCCCGGCGAGCACACGGGCCGTCACGGTTTTCGGCACGGGGGCGCTGTTCGAGGTGGGATCGGCTTCCCGCACCGCGATGCTGACCTCGGCGTTCGCGAACTGGCCGTCTGGGGCGTTCACTCGGTAGACGGCGGTGACGTTGCCGGCCGTGTCCGGCGCCAGGAACCGCAGCACCCGGCCCGAGACGAAGAGCAGACCGCCGCCAGCGGGCAGTTCGGTCGCGAGCTCCGGCGCCAGGGTGAGGGTGTCGCCCTCGGGATGCTCGTCATTCGCGAGCACGGGGATGTCGATGGCGTCGCCGACGCGCACGGAGATCGAGTCCGGCACGGCGATCGGGGCCTGCTTTTGGGCCGGCGGCGGGATCTCGATCACGGTCACCGTGCCCGCGGCGTCGGCGAGGCCGTTGCTGACCCGGTAGCCGAACACGGCCGTACCGCCCTCGAGGGGTTTGGTCAGGGTCACGCGCAGGATGCGCTGGTCGAGGATCTCGATTCGAAGCCCGCTGTCGGCGGGGACATCCGTGATGCCCGTCACCAGGAGTACCCCACCGGCCGGATCGGAGTCCGTGGCGAGCACGTCCACGAGGGTGGCCTGCTGGCCGCGGATGAATGCGGTGTGCGGCACGGTGACGGGGGCGCTGCTGGCGTCGGGCGCGGCCGTCACGTTAACGCGGATGCGCCCGGTGGCGGTGAGTTCGCCATCCGTCACCGCGTACTCGATCTCGTGCACCCCCACCACGCTGCTCTGCAACCGGAAGGTGCCGGCGTCGAAGTCCGCAGTGATGTTCACCTCGGGTTTGGCCGGCACGCTGCTCAGGCGCAGCGGCGCCGATCCACCGCGCACATGCTCCAGCGGCGACACGGTCGCCTCGCTGCCGGCGGTCGCAAGCACCACGAACGCCTCGGCGACGATGGGCACCGAGCCGCTCGGCCGCACCATCACCGAGAGCGCGCCGGCCCCGCCGGCACGGCCGTCGGAGACGGTGAGGCCCACCGTTTTCGCGCCCCCGCCCGCGCCGGCATCCGTGTAGACGACGGACCCGGCCGGCGTGAAGCTGACCTGGTCCGGTGCGGGCGCGGTCGCCGCCGCCAGATAGAACGGGTCGCCGTCCGGGTCGACCCAGTCGCCCAGCACCGCCGTGGTCACCCGTCCATTGGCGCGCACCGTGGTGTTCGTCGTGCGGGCCTGCACGGGTGCGGCGTTCTCCTCGGGGGAGCGCACCGCGACCGTGACCGTCGCCGAGGCGCTCCCGCCGCGCCCGTCGTCGATGATGTAGTCGAAGCTCAGTGATCCGGATGCCTCCGGCGTGAGGGTCAGCTGCACCTGCTGAGTGTCCGCCACGAGCTCGAGCCGCCCGGCCGACTCGGGCACGGGGGTGAGCGCCGAGATCACCAGCACGTCGCCGTTGGGGTCGAAGTCGTTGAGCAGTACGGGCAGGGTGACGGTGCGTCCCGGCCGGCCGCCGAAAGCGTCATCGACAGCGACGGGTGGCACCTGGGACTTCTCGAACTCCGGCGGGGTGTCGTCAGCCGCCTGCTCGACCTGCTGCTGATCGGGGTCGGTGTCGATCAGTTCGGCCCAGTTGTCGATCAGTTCGTTGCCCTGCTGCACTGCCCAGGTCGTGCCGTTGCGGGCGTCGTTCAGCACGAGTCCGGTTCCGTTCCGGCGGAAGGCCAGCCGGGCGTCCCCGGCGACGCCGGACAGGGTGGCGGTGGCGCCGTCGCTTCCGGTGCCGCCCTCCGCGCCGGCCGCCGCGCAGTCGCGCCAGACGGTGCCGTCCGACCAGGCGGCATGGGCGCAGTAGGCGTCCTGTACAGGCGCGGCGGCGTCCCCGCTCCGGCCGGTGACGAGCGGAGTCAGGCGTCCGCCGGCACGGGGCACCGCAATGAGCCCCTCACGGTGGGCGATGAGAACGCGGTCGCCCGTCACGCTCGGCTCCGACAGGACGGGCTCATCCCCGGAACGGATGCTCCCGGACAGGTCTTCAACCCCCTCCGCCTGGAACAGTCGCCGGCTCGAGGCGTTGAGCAGCGCCCACCGGCCGTCGACGCTGGTCAGCTGGTAGCGGTCATCCTTTTCGCCGGCCGTGAGCGTGACCGTACTGGTAATGGTGTCCGCGGTGAGCAGGTCGACCTGGGAGAGTTCCCCCGTCGCCGGCGTGAAGGCGAACAGCACGCCGGCCTCGTCGAGGCTGACCACGGAGCCGGCACCGAAGGCCAGCGTCGGCTCGGTGGTGCTGTCGAACTCGGACAGCTGGCTCGCGGCCACGCTCCAGACGTCGCCGTTCGCGGTGACCACCGCCCGGTCGCCGGCCAAGAAGACCGAAGCAGCGTCCGGCGGCAGGGCCACGCTGTCGGCCACCTCCGCGGTCGCGGGGTCGAGGATGTCGAGGGCGCTGTTGCCACGGTCCAGCACCAGCACGGTGGCGCCCCGTTGCACCACGTCGAGGCTGGTGCTTCCGGCGCTGACCACCGTGTTCAGTTCGAAGACGGCCGTATTCGCTCGCCCGACGACCTGGCGCGCCTCGTTACTCACCCAGACGGCCGCGTCTCCGAGGTCGAGGCGCTGCGCGGTGTATCCACCGGAGGCGATGGCCACGGTGGCAATGACGGCCACGACCACGGTGCCGCTGAGCGCGGTGGCGAAGAGCGAGCGGTGGCGGGCGAGCCAGCGACGGATCACCCGGCGCCGCCGGACGCGCCCGGAAGGCCGGTGTCGACGCATTTTTCCCCGCTCGGAGCGCCGAGCTTGCCGTCCCGGTTGACCGTGACGGTCACACAGACCCGAGATTGTCCCTGCGGGTCGACCCGGAATTCCGTTCCCCGCTGGATGCTGCTCTGACCGCTGCGCAGGGTCACCACGAAGGTGTCGCCGTCCCGGACCCCGGGGTCGGCCCAGCTGAACACGATGGTTCCAGAGCGGAGCGCGCCATCCACATCACTGACCAGAGGGATGTCGGTGCCGGCCTGGGTCACCAGCACGGTCGCCGCCGTGGTCGCGAGTCCCACGATGATCACCGCCGCAGACACGAGTCCCCATACCGTAAGCGTGCGCCTCCGCTTCTTGGGCCGGGTGGTCACAGTGTCCCCCTGCGGGCCGGTGGTCAGCTGCCCGGTACTCAGCAGTGCCGAGGTCGCCGAGCGCGCGCCGAGGCCGGTTGGCGACGCCTTCCGGCGGCGGCGGCCGGCGTAGGCGTCGACTGAGTTGATGCCCGTGATCCGGGTCCGGTCCTCCTGGTCGGCGGGGGCAGCGACGGCCCAGCCGTCCTGCTCCACCTCGAGGGGCGTCTGCGCGAGACCGAGTTCGGCCTCCACCGATTGAAGCTCTCGGATGAGTTCCAGCACGCTCGGCTGCCGCAGTTCCGGCCGCCGCGACATCGAGCGATTCAGGATGGCGCCGAGCCGGGCCGGCACGTCGGCGCGGTCGAGCGGCGGCACGCGGGCCTTGTTGATGCGGGCCATCATCTGGGCCGAACCGTTCTCGGTACCGGCCACTTCGAACGGGGACATACCGGCCAGGAGCGAGTAGAGGGTGGCGCCGAGCGACCACACCTCCGAGGCGACCGACCCGGAGATCTCGCCGAGCAGCACCTCAGGGGCCGACCACGGAATGGAGAGCCCGATGGCGTCGCTCCTCTCGGCCTCGCCGAGGGTGGCAGCGATCCCGAAGTCCGACAGCACCGGGTGCCCATACGCGGTGACCAGGATGTTGGACGGCTTCAGGTCCCGGTGGAGCACCCCGGACCGGTGCGCGGTCTCGACAGCGCTCGCTATCTTCACACCGATCCGCAGGGTATCCGGCACCGAGAGCGGTTCAAAGCGGTAGCGCTGGCTGAGGGTCGAGGAGCAGTACTCCATGACGAGATACGGTCGTCCGTCCGCGGAGACACTCGCCTGGAAAACCGTGAGAATCGACGGATGCGAGCTCAGCTGGGCCATCAGGTTGGCCTCGGCCTGGAATAGCTGGCGCACGTGATCGTTGACGATCTCGGACAGGAGTACCTTGACCGCGACCTGGCGCCTGGGCATGTTCTGCTCGTAGAGGAACACGTCGGCGAAACCGCCGGATCCGAGCGGACGGAGATAGGAGAATCCCGGCAGGTTCGGCGGCGTGGAGGGTAAGCGCCGTGCCATGTCGCCTCCCGGTGTCATCATCAGTGCGGGTCGTGCGTGAGTAGGCGCATATCGACCGGGTGACTCGACAGGCGCTCCCTAATTTTAGGTGTCTCGCTGCCGGACGGGCGGTAGAAAGCTACCCCAACTCTGGGGGTACGACATCGCCGACGGTGATCACGTCGAGCACGATCACCGTGACGTTGTCGCGGCCACCGTTGTCGAGCGCGGCTTCCAAGAGAGCCCTGGCCGCGTCATCCGCCCGCGGGTTGGAGATCAAGAAATGACGGATGCCGTACGCCGTCAGCTCCTTGGTCAGGCCGTCGGAGCAGATCAGGAGCCGCATCCCGGCCTGCAGGGGGCGGATGCGATAGTCGGGCACGGGCGGTTCGTGGAAGCCCACGGCGCGGGTGACGATGTTGCCGTGCGGGTGCACATCCGCTTCGTCCCTGGTGATCCGGCCCGCGTCCACGAGTTCCTGGACCACGGAGTGGTCGGTGGTAACCTGCTCCAGCACGCCGGAGGTGAGCTGGTACACCCGGGAGTCGCCGATGTTGAACACGATCCACTGCGGCTCGCCGGAGACGACGGCCAGCGCGGCGCCCGTCACGGTCGTTCCGGTGCCAAGGTCGGTCACACCCTCGCCCGAGGCCATGTCGACGACGGAACGGCTGAGCGCGTCGTTGATCGCCTCCGCTTCGACGTGGTCCGTTCCGGCGAGCTCGGCCAGCCGGGTCACGACGGCGGCGCTGGCGACGTCGCCGGCGGAGTGACCGCCCATGCCGTCGGCGACCGCGAAGACGGGAATTTCGGCGACGAGGCTGTCTTCGTTGATCTGGCGGCGGTGCCCGGTGTCGGTGATCGCCGCCCAGGCCAGCGTCACGGTTTTCTGCACCGATGGAAGTACGACGATGGAACCGGTTGAGCCTTGACCAATCTGGGTCACGGTTGTGCCTTCCGAAATTGCCGTGCGATTACTGACCGGGCGTGTTGCCGGCTGCGGGGAGGATCTCGATGATATTACCGTCCCCTAAGTGCACCGTCGTACCGGGCAGCACTGCGAGCGATTGGCCGGAATGGAGCCGTTGCCTGCGCCCGCGTGGCGGAGCCACCACGGTGCCGTTCGTGGAACCGAGGTCGGTGACAACGACAGAGCCGCCCTCCTGTCGTATTTCCACGTGGGTTCCGGAGACGGCGGAGGTGGGCGAGGCAACCTCGATCAGCCGCACCGGCGCGGTGGCACTGATGCGCGGCGCTTGCGGTCGGCGACCGAGCCGGCAGGGAAGGTCCAGCGGGATCTCCTCCCCGTTCGGCAGCCGGAACGCAAAGCGAGCCTCGGCGGCCCGGGCCCGTGCGCCGGCCGCAGGCCCGGGCTGCCCGGGCGCCCGGACGTCGGAGATCAGGGTGTCGGCCCCGGCCGGGCGGGCGAGAACGGTGTCGGCGTCCGCCGCGCGGCCCGCAGAGCCGGAGCGCACGATCGTGGCATCGTCGGCAGGTGAATCGTCAGTCAGCGCAGCGTCGGCCTGCGCTGCGTCGGCCTGCGCAGCGTCGGCCTGCGCTGCCTCGGATTGGCTGTGCTCTGCCAACGACCAGAACAGGGTGTTCGCGAACACGGATCCGAGCCCGAATGGTCGGCCGGAGTCGAGGGCGCGCGAGGAGGCCACGGGTCGCCCGGTGGAACCCACCGTGAGACCGGTCACGGCCCGGAAGTCGGCCAGCAGCCAGGGGCGAATGCTGGCGTCCGAGAACCGGCGCGACCCACCGACCGAGTACACGTCGACCGCGACTTCGCCGCGAAGGACCACGGAGACGGGGATGCCGTCTTCGTCCGTGGGAGCGCGCTGAATGATCACCGCAAAATGCTCGACGGCGTGCTCGCCACCGAGTGGCAACAGGGCGACGAGCTCTTCGGCTTCGACGTGGGGTGCCGTCACCAGCGCGGCCAGGGTCAGGGTGATGCCCGACGGGGTGCCGGCGGGCAGGGCGGCGATGAAGCCGCGCCCCACGACGAAGATCCAGGCGGCTTCGGTGCCGAGACCGGTTTCGTATCCGACGCGCCCCACGGGAATGGTGCCTTTCCGTTACGTTGACGATCAATATTCGGACGCCGATTCAGTGGCCGATCAGGTCGGTGGCCGATGTATGACATGGCGTGCGTGATTTGCGCGTAGTCCGCGAACTCGTACATCGACAGGTCTTTACCGTAGCCGGAGTGCGTGAGTCCGCCGTGCGGCATCTCCGCGACGAGGCCATTGCTCCCGCCGCCGACACAATCGAGCAGTGGGCCGCGGCGCGGGATGAACGTCCGTTCCGGCCACCACGTCGATCCGAACCGAGCCGAGGATCAACTCCGTCCCGAACGAATTCGACGGAGATTCTGGCTGGATCGGCCCTGAACCCGCCAAAGCAGCTGGTTATAACCAAAATCTCCGTCGAATTGGTTATCCACGGTGGCCGCCGTTGACGAAATTGCGAAGGTCGCGAGCGCTCACGGGACTCCCGAGTGGTTCGATGAGCCGGCGGAACCTCCCCATTAGCGACCATCCCAGCGGCGGGAACCGAGCCTGAACCAGGCAAACTCCCAAGGATTCCGTTGTGTTTGACGTGAATTGCTTCGGAATCGCTTGCCTGAGGTCACTCCCGCTGGCATACTCGCTGGATGAGCGTAAACGGGCGCAATGCGGGCAGGCCGGCAGCACTGGATGAGGTCTCGAAGAAGATCATCGAGCAGCTCCAGAACGACGGCCGACGCTCGTATGCCGAAATCGGCAAGGCGGTGGGCCTGAGCGAGGCCGCAGTGCGGCAGCGCGTGCAGAAATTGACGGATGCCGGCGTCATGCAGGTCGTCGCCGTCACCGACCCGATGCAGCTGGGCTTCTACCGCCAGGCCATGATCGGCATCCGCGCGACCGGGGACACTCGACTGCTCGCGGACCGGCTGTCCGCCATTCCGGCCGTAGACTACGTCGTCCTGACGGCCGGATCCTTCGACCTGCTGGTCGAAGTTGTCTGCGAGGACGACGACGAGCTGATCGACCTCCTCAATTCACAGATCCGTGGTCTCGAGGGCGTCAGCTCCACCGAGACCTTCGTTTATCTCAAACTCCACAAGCAGTTCTACAACTGGGGAACACGGTAAAAAAATGACAATCACATTAGCCACCACCGACTCCGCCGCGCCCGTCACCGCAGTCGCCGCCGAAGTTGCCACCGACAGCACCGGCGACACCACAGCCGAGGCGTCGGCCACACCCCGCGTCTACACGGATGCAGAGAACGCCACCCTGCAGCAGAAGGCGAAAGACCACCTCTGGATGCACTTCTCGCGCCAGTCCGTGCTCGAAAGCGGCCACGGCGTGCCGATCATCACCAAGGGTGTCGGCCACCACATCTGGGACTCGAACGGCAAGAAGTACATCGACGGCCTGAGCGGGCTGTTCACCGTCAATGCCGGCCACGGCCGCAAGCGGCTCGCCCAGGTGGCGGCGAAGCAGGCCGAGGAACTCGCGTTCTTCCCAATCTGGTCCTACGCCCACCCGAGCGCCATCGAACTAGCCGATCGTCTGGCCGCAAACGCGCCCGGCGACCTCAACCGGGTCTTCTACTCGACCGGAGGCGGCGAGGCCGTGGAGACCGCCTTCAAGCTGGCCAAGTACTACTGGAAGCTGCAGGGTCGCCCCACCAAGCACAAGGTCATCTCCCGCAACGTGGCCTACCACGGCACCCCGCAGGGCGCCTTGGCCATTACGGGCATCCCGGCCATGAAGGAAATGTTCGAACCGGTCACCCCCGGCGGATTCCGCGTCCCGAACACCAACTTCTACCGCGCCGACGAGCTGGGTTCCGGGCTCGGTGACGACGTGGAGAAGTTTGGCCTGTGGGCCGCCAACCGCATCGAAGAGATGATTCAGTTCGAGGGCCCGGAGACCGTGGCCGCGGTGTTCCTGGAACCCGTGCAGAACTCTGGTGGCTGCTTCCCGCCGCCCCCCGGCTACTTCAAGCGGGTGCGCGAGATCTGCGACCAGTACGACGTGCTGCTGGTGGCCGACGAGGTCATCACCGCTTTCGGACGCATCGGCAACATGTTCGCATCCACGACCTTCGGGATCGAGCCGGACATGATCACCTGCGCGAAGGGCATGACCAGCGGCTACTCCCCGATCGGCGCCACCATTATCAGCGACCGCATCTACGAGCCCTTCAAGCACGGTGACACGACCTTTTATCACGGTTACACTTTCGGTGGCCACCCGGTTTCCGCGGCCGTGGCCATGGCCAACCTCGACATCTTCGAGGAGGAAAAGCTCAACGAGAACGTGCGTGAGAACTCGCCACTTTTCCGGGCCGAGCTCGAGAAGCTGCTCGCCCTGCCGATCGTGGGCGACGTGCGCGGCGAGGGCTACTTCTTCGGAATCGAGCTGGTGAAGGACAAGGTCACCAAGGAGACCTTCAACGACGCCGAGTCTGAGCGCCTGCTGCGCGGCTACCTTTCCAAGGCGTTGTTCGAGGCCGGGCTGTACTGCCGTGCCGACGACCGCGGAGACCCCGTCGTGCAGCTCGCTCCCCCGCTGACCATCGGCCCGGCCGAATTCAGCGAGATCGGCGACATCCTGTACGGCGTGCTGTCGGAGGCGCCCAAGTACCTGTAGCCGCTATGGCCAACCGGATGCCTGAAGCCGGTTACCTGCCGCCGGAAGTCCGATAGCGGCATTCCGCTCAGGCGTTTTCGGGTTCGTCCGGAGGGACCGCAAACGCCCAGTCTGGTAGGTGCCCCGAACCGAAAACGGTGTGGAGCAACTCAGCCATGCCGTACTGCCGGTCAATGGCGAGTGCCTGGTCGACGAAGATTCCGGCGACCGACCCGCGCCCCATCGCCCACGACAGCCAGGCCAGCATGCACAGCGGCGCCGGTCTGGCCGTGCGCGGCGCCAGAGCGACCAGCACCTTCAGCAGTCGGATCGCCGGCTCGATGCGTTCGGGGTCGGGGCGCTCCCGGCCGAGCCCGAGCATAAGGTCGCTCGTGACCCGGGAGTGCGGACTGTCGAGTCCGTCGGACTGCTCCTCAGCGATGATGTCGTCCAGGCTCCGCCCCGTGGCTCGCTGCAGGATGGCATACCGCAGGTTGAGGCAGTGCGTGTTGCGGCCGACCGTCTCTCCGAAGGCGAATTGCAGCATCATCTGGTCCCGGCAGGCCGGCCCCTGCATCAGGAACAGCAACGCGGCCGCGTCGTCAAGCCCCAGGTTCTGCGGGTCAAAACCGAGCGCCGCCTCCGCGGCCACCACCGGGTCGAGGATGTCACCGGCCAGCTCAAGCAGTTCGGGCATTGTGCCTGCCTGGCCGCCGAGGCGTTGATAGCGCGCCAGCCGGCGGCCGAGCCGCTCTCTCATCGACGGGTCGACCACCGGCAAGTCCGCGCGACTCTGCAGCGTCGCGAGGTCGCGGCGAACCTCGTCGGGGATGGCCCGGTGCACCTCGGAGGCGGCGATCGCGCGGAGCGGATGCCCGCCGGCCGGGCAGTCCGGGTCGAAGTACGAGCCCCACCCGTCGGCGGCCACGCACAGGGCGTCCCGAAGCAGGAAACCGGAGAGCCGGGCGCGAGCGCACAGCACCTCGACGAAGCGTTCCTGCGGCAGGCCGGCCACAGCCACGATGTTCTCGTCGCTGTAGACGACGGGCACCAGCGCGTCGACGTCCGGGATCTTGCAGAGCGTTCCCACGAGCGTGGTGGCGATGCGCTTGAGCACCTTCTCCGGTGCCGCAGGGTCGGGCAGGTTGAACCGCATCGCCCCGCAGGTACGGTTGCCACGGAAGGCGACGAGCACCAGGCTCTTCTCGGGCAAGAACCCGGCGAGCTGCGGCACGAGCGCGAGGAAGTCATGTGCTTCCCTGGTCTTGACGATTGTCCTATTCATGGGTCCACCCTCTCCGGAGCCGCCTCCACCTCCCGATCCAAGCCGGGTCGGTGCACGACTCGGCGGATTCACATTCTGGGGAGGACTGGCCACGTACTCTGGTTCAGACGGATGCGGCCGGTGGGCAAGCGCACGACACCGACAACAGGACGAGGTTCACGGATGGCATTCTCAATTTTTCTGGATGTGTTGCTGCTGGTCGTGCTGTTCGGCTACCTGATTTCCGGATACCGCAACGGCCTCATCGGCAGCATCGCCGGAATCGCCGGACTCGCGGCGGGTGCCGTCGCCGCCTACTTTCTGGTGCCGCTCGTGGGCACCTGGGTTCCCGCCGCGGAGTGGCGCACGGCCGCGACCCTCGCGGCCGCAGCTGTTCTGCTGATCGGCGGCCTCTCGCTCGGACGCTCCATCGGCAGGATCCTGACTCCCCAGGGCACTCGCAACAAGCTCCGGGTCGTCGACCGCGTGCTCGGCGCCGGCGCAGCCGTCGCGGTGTCGGCCCTCGTGGTCTCGATGATCGCCTTCAGCGTCGGTGCCCTCGGGGTCCCCGTGGTGTCGTCGGCGGTGAGCTCGTCGAGCGTGATCCGCTCGATCGACTCCCTGACCCCGGACCAGGTGAAGAGCTTCCTGGCCCAACTGCGCTCCATCGTGGTGACCGAGGGCATCCCGCGTGTCGTGGAGGCCTTCAACGGCGAGGCCCCGGTCGTGCCGAGCGTGGGCACCGACAGCGACGCCCTGCGCGCGGCGAGCGCGTCGGTGATGAAGATCAGCGGCACCGCCTATGCGTGCGGGCAGAACCAGTCCGGCAGCGGTTTCGTGGTCGCTCCGGAACGGGTACTCACCAACGCTCACGTCGTCGCCGGGGTGGAGGAGCCCGTCGTCGTCACGCCCGACGGCAGGTCCCGTTCGGGTCAGATCGTCTACTTCGACCCGATCGTGGACCTCGCCGTGATCGCAGTGTCGGGGCTCGATGCTCCCCCGCTCTCAATTGGCGACAATCTTCCCCCGGGCAGCCTTGCGGTGAGCAGCGGCTATCCCTTCGGCGGGCCATTCGAATCGGCGCCGGCCGAGGTCGTCGCCGTGGCCCCGGCCCTGGTAGCCGACATCTACGGGCAGGACCCGTCCTCCCGGCAGATCTACACGCTGGCTGCCGACGTCGACCACGGCGAATCGGGCGGCCCCTTGCTCAGCGAGGCCGGTATCGTAACGGGCGTCATCTTCGCGAAGTCGACCACCACCGAGAACCTCGGTTACGCCCTCGCCATGGAGGAAGTCGACCCGGTCGTAGAGCAGGCCGCCACGCTCGGCTCCCCGATCTCGTCCGGCACCTGCATCAGTGGCTAACTGAGTGAGTCCTCGTCGACTGACTGTGTCGCTGCCTGCGGTCAAAACTGACTGTGCCCGGTGGACCCTGGTCCTCCAGGGCCGGACGCCGCACCCGGTACCGAACCAATTCGACGGGGTGGGCGGAAGAGCCAGTCGAAAACCCCCGTCCGCGAACTCTCAGTGGCCGCGGCCATGAGGACTCGCCCATCTGGTCCGCGATGGCAGACTAGACAGGTCCTGAACCAGCGGGACCACAGGAAAGGCTCACTGTATGACGATCATCGCCGCCGCCGACGGTTCGGCTCTGGGCAATCCCGGCCCCGCCGGATGGGCCTGGTTCGTCAACGATTCCTGTTGGGCCGCCGGCGGCTGGAAGCACGCCACCAACAATCAGGGCGAACTGAAGGCCGTGCTCGAACTGTTCCGGGCCACCGCGCACCTCGACGACGACCTTCTCGTGCTGTGCGACAGCCAGTATGTGATCAACTCCATCACCAAGTGGATGCGCGGTTGGAAGGCCAAGGGCTGGCGCAAGGCGGATGGCAAGCCCGTGATGAACCTGGATCTGCTCCAGGAGCTCGACGAAGCTCTGGCCGGACGCCGCTACCGGTTCGAATGGGTCAAGGGCCACGCTAACCACCCGCTCAACGAGGCCGCGGACAGCCGGGCCCGAGCCGTGTCAGAGGCGTACCAGCGGAACGCGCCGATCAACGCCGGCCCCGGCTGGGTGCGGGGGGGCGATGCCGCACCGGTTCGGCGCCCCGCGCTGACCTCGGCCACGAAGGTACGGGCCGTCGCTTCGCCTGCCGCCACCCCGAAGCTCCCGGCCGGCCCGTCGCATCCGGAGCTGTTCGCGTTCGACGATCCGGATGCCTCCCACACCGTGTCTCTGCAACTCTCCGCCGACGAGCACGCCCGTCTGACCGATCGTGCCGCCAGGCTCGGCGTCAGCGTCGGAGAACTTCTTCACGGGCTTATCTGACCTCGGTCTGCTTCACCGCGTTCTTCGACGCGGTCTTCGCCGCGTTCTTCGGCGGCAGAAGGGTGTTCGCCTCGTCGAGGGACATGCCATTGGTCTCCGGGATCTTGGTCAGCACGAACACGAATGACAGCGCCGCGAACAGCGCATACAGGCCGTAGGTCAACGGCAGCGAGACTGCCGCCAGTGTCGGGAACGTGACGGCGATCAGGAAGTTCGCGATCCACTGGGCCGCTGCGGCGATACCGAGCGCCTTCACCCGGATGGTGTTCGGGAACATCTCGCCGAGCAGCACCCAGACCACCGGGCCCCAGGACGCACCGAAGAAGACCACGAACACATTGGCCGCAACCAGGGCGATCCCACCCCACGCACCGGGCAGGCTGATCTCGCCGCCCACAGTGACCGCCTGGCTGAAGGCGATCGCCATCGTGGCCAGCGACAGCGTCATGCCGATGGAACCGGTCATCAGGATCGGCCGACGTCCGATCCGGTCGATCAGGGCGATGGCGATGAAGGTGACCGCGATGTTGGTCAGGCCGGTGAACACCGAGATGGTGAGCGAGCTCGACTCCTCGAAGCCGACCGCCTTCCACAGGGTGGTCGAGTAGAAGAAGATCACGTTGATGCCGACGAACTGCTGGAACATCGACAAGAGGATGCCGATCCAGACGATCGGGCGCAGGCCGAAGGCCTTGCCACGCAGTGACCCGGTACGCTGACCCAGCGTGTCGGCCTTGATCGAGGCACGGATGTCGCGGATCTCGCGGTCCACATCGCCGTTGGGCCACACCTTCTGGAAGACCGCGCGGGCCTCCGTCTCACGGTCTTTCAGCACCAGGAACCGAGGGGACTCCGGGAGGATCTTCGCGATCACGAAGTACACGGCGGCGGGCAGCGCGCAGGCCAGGAACATCCAGCGCCAGGCGTCGATCCCGAACAGGGAGGGCTCACCCGCGCCTCCCGCGGTGTTGGCGAACAGGGCGTCGGATAGCAGAGCAGAGAAAATACCGATCGTGATGGCGAGTTGCTGGAGCGATCCGAGGCGTCCCCGAATCGCTCGCGGTGAGATCTCGGCGATGTACGCCGGCGCCACCACGGATGCGAGCCCGATGCCGAGACCGCCGACGATGCGCCAGAGCACGAGGTCGTAGATGCTGAAGGCGAAGGCGGAACCGACCGAACTGACGAAGAACATGATCGAGCCCAGAAGCATCACCGGAATTCGACCGTATCGATCGCCGACCCGGCCGCCCAGGTAGGCCCCGGCTGCGGCGCCCAGTAGCGCGCTCGCGACCGCGAAGCCGGTGAGGGTCGCCGTGAGCGCGTACTCGTCTTGAATGGCATTCACCGCGCCGTTGATCACGGACGCGTCGAACCCGAAAAGAAACCCGCCGAAGGCTCCCGCCACTGCCAGCGCAATGACCTTTCCGTTCGTGGATGGTTTCTCAGTCTGGGTCATCGTCAGGGCCTCTGTCCTTTTTGTTGAACAATCCGAAAAGACTACGCCCCAACGAAGGGGTGCCGAACCTCGGCGGAACCTGCGCCCGCCATCTCCCTGTGCTATCCATAACTCATGACGCGATTCCTCGGAGTTGACCTGGCCTGGGCCGAAGGCAGCACGTCGAAACCGGCCAATGAATCCGGCCTGGCTTGCATCGACGAGAGCGGCCGGGTGCTCGACGCCGGCTGGGCCCGCGGCACGGATGCTGTGATGCGCTGGATCGACTCCCTGTGGGAACCCGGCGCCGTGCTGGCGGTTGACGCGCCCCTGGTGGTGAACAACCCCACCGGTATGCGCCTGTGCGAGCGGGAAACCGGCAGTCGCTACGGCCGCTGGCATGTCTCCGCGAACGCGTCGAACCTCGGCCGCCCCTGGGCCGGCGGGGTGACGATCCGCCGCCGATTGGAAGCCTCCGGCTGGACCTACACCGACGGCCTCGCGCCGATGGATAAGACCACCCCCAGCTTCTTCGAGTGCTACCCCTACACGACGCTCGTGGGTGCGGCGGAGTTCGGCTACCTCGACAAGCGACCCCGCTACAAGCGCATGGGCACCTCTCTTCCGCCGGACGAACGCCGGACTGCGCGGGCCATGGTCTGCGATGACCTCATCCAGCGGATCTGGGGGCTCACCCGAGCGTCGCCGCCGCTCGACCTGGGCTCCCATCCCGTCTCGGACGCCCTGGTGACGGAGCATTCACCGTTGGTCGACCGAGCCTACAAACACCGGGAGGACCTGATCGACGCCCTGCTCTGCGCCTGGACGGCCTCGCTCTGGTGGCACCGGGGCACGGAGCGCTGCCAGGTTCTCGGCGCCCGGGACAACGTGTCGGAGCTCGGTCACCGACCGACCATCATCGCGCCGGCCCGGCCGGAGCAGCGCCGCGGCGACGAAGGGGCGCGGCTCGTCACCGCACCGGGTACCAGCGCGTCCTGACCCGCTCGGTCACCTGCCACGACACCGGCTCCACGTGGGTGCGGGCCGCGACGAGCACTCGGTCGCCGACCCGGAGGGCCATCGCGGCGTCATCCGCCGTGAAGCGCACGATCGCGCGCGGAGAACCGGCCACCACGGCAAGATCGGATGCCTCCACGGTCGTCAGCTCCGCGGCGGCGGCCGTCAGATGCGGCAGGACGGAGTCCGGGGCGATGCCCGAATGGAGAGCACCGATGATCAGGGTGATACGGAAAGACGGCATCCAGTCAGCGTAGGCGGGTGCGAACGAACAGGTGTCTACCGGTCTCAGGTGTTTCCCGACGTCCCGACAGAACCGACGACCCGACGACCCGACGACCCGACGATTCGACGGAATCGAGGCCCACCATGATCTGGCGCGGCCCTCTTCTAGCACTGCAGGCGTTCCTGACACTCACCTCCCGGTCGGGAGGTCTAACTCTGCAACTCGGGCTGGACGTGCTCAGTCCCCGGTGGCCGACGCGGAATCCGGCTCCGGCTCCGGCTCCTGCCCCGGCCCCGGCCCCGGAAAGCGCACCTCGACCCGGGTCCGGTCCGCCAGCTCGTCCCCGGCCGGATGAGTCAACTCAATGATCACGACGCTCGGTGACTGGCCGAGCAGGTCGAGGATGGATCCGATCTCCAACCCGGAGTAGGGGTCGTCGACATCGAGCACCTCCGGCCGCATCCCGAACAGAGGGTCGGACTCGGCGATCATCAGCACGGCGCCGCGGTGTTCGGCCTGTTCGAAGATGCGGCCGAGGTTGTCCTCGGTGGCGGCAGCGCTGGCTCCCACGACCTCGTTCAGGGGCACCGTCACGAGAGGCTTGCCCAGTTCGTTCGCGACGGATGCCGCGGCCTCGGCCTTCGCCACGGCATCCGCTCCCGTGAACACGGCGAGCGCACCTGCCCCGGCCAGCTTCACGACATCACGGACGGTTCCGACCACTGCCGTGCGCTCGGCTGCGTCCAGGGTGAACGAGGCCATCACGCCGAAGGACAGTCGCAGCGGTGCATTGGATGCCAGCCAGAGGGAGGTCAGCACCTCGTTGGTCAGCGGCGAGGGTGAGAGCCAGACCTGCAGGTTGTCTGCCGAGCCGATCGGGACGTTCAGCACGGGATGGCGTTCGATGGCGGCCCGCGCTGCACCGAAGGCACGGTGGCTGCCGGCATCCGTGTCGACGTCGTCGCCGGGAAAAGCACTCACCAGGTAGTGCAGCTCCGAAATCACTCGGCTGGGTCCCCTCTGGGTCTCCTCCCGATAACTGATCAGGCTGTCGTAGTAGAGGAACAGGTTGATGGAGGGGCCGATGACACCGGTGCGGGGTGCGCCGAGCACGTAGGCCGTGACCTGCAGCCCGATCGGCGGAGAAGACAGCAGTCGTTGGAGCGCGACGGTCGTCGAGGCGATGGCCTGGCCGTAGTTGGTGAGCGACGACATAGGGACCCCGGCTTCTGAGAGCTTCTGGATGCGAAAGTGAGCAGACAGTGCCACGGTACTCCGGCTCACCAACCAGGTCGAGGAGTTCGGCTGCACCACGGCGGAACCGGCCCGGTGCCCATCCCGCGGATGCCGTAGCCTGCTTCGATAGATGTGTTCCTCGCGATGTCCGCCTCAGTGAAGGAGTTCCATGGACTACTCGGCAACGATCGTGGCCCAGACCCACGTCACCAAGCCCGACGCACTGCGGCTGATCGCGGAGGCGGCCGGGTCGACCGTGCGAAATGCCGGGACGGCGCATCCGTTCGTGCCCCTCGTCGGCGGCGGTCGCGTCGAAGTGGAGATCCCCAAGTTCGGCGAGGGCCCGCCGCTCGCGATCGATGTCTTCAACCCCCACGGGGCCGAGCAGGCTCGGGCTTCGGCACTGTCATTGCAGGCTGCCCTCGCCAGCGTGACCGATTGGCCGACCGAGGTCAGGTAGCCGCGTGCGCGGCAACCCGCCCAGATAGACCCCCACCCGCCGCTGGACTCCTCCCCCCTTCCCGACGCGGATCAAGCCCCAGCAAACCTCGATGCGACGACCGCGTCCCGATGACGCGCTCCCGAGGTCTCCCTCCCGCCTGCCATCCGCGGCCAGACCCCTGCACGCCTCGCGGCGCACCTTATAAGGTCGGCGCAGGTTGGATCCTGCGCCGGCTTCCACGACCCGCGCCGCCCTGTGCCTGGACTCAAGCTCTGACTGACCTACAGCACCACACACTTGCGCGGCAGCTCGCTCAGGGGAAGTCGAGGGCTGCTCGGGTTACAGGTCACCTGCTGAGAAGTTTGACTCTAACGGTGTCGTGGTTGACCTACGGGCCGCGACGGACTCACGAGGCGCCCCGCGGGCGACGCTCACCACTCGGTGCGTGCACGCTCCTGCTCGACGACCTCTTCCCGGTCGACCAGGCGGCGCAGTCCGGCGAGCGGTTGCGCCATACGGTGATTGCCCCGGATGCGTGGCTCCACCCGGTCGAGGAAGGCCCAGTACCCGGCGGTGAACGGGCATGCGTCCTCGCCCAGGCGTTTCTTCGGGTTGAACGTGCACGCGCCACAGAAGTCGCTCATCTTCGAGATGTAGGCGCCCCCGGAGGCATACGGCTTCGTGGCGACGATCCCGCCGTCGGCGTGCTGGGACATCCCGACCACATTGGCGGGCATCACCCATGGGGCGCCGTCGACGAAGGAGTTCGTGAACCACTCGGTGAGCTCGGCCGGTTGGTAACCGCGCTGCAGCGCCCAGTTGCCGAGCACCATCAGCCGCTGAATGTGGTGCGCATAGCCCGTGCGGCGCACCTCGTCGAGCACATGGCTGAGGCACTTCGCCCGCACGGAACTGCCATCGAGCTCAAGGAACTCCCGCGGCAGGGCCACCCGCGCCTCGAGGTGGTTGCTGCGCCGCACGTAGTCCTCACCCAGGTGCCAGTACAGGTGCCAGACCCAGTCCCGCCAGCCCATGATTTGGCGCACCACGGCCTCCACGCTCTGCAGTGGGGCTCCCCCGGTCTCGTACGCGGCGACTACGGCGTCGATCACCTCCCGCGGATGCAGCAGCCCCAAATTAAGGGGAACGCTCAGCCTGGCGTGGGCCATCGTCTCATCCCCGAGCAGCGAGGCATCCTCGAAGGGGCCGAAGTCGCTCAAACGCGTCTCGACGAAATCGGCGAGCGCCACAAGCGCTTCCGCCCGGGTGGCGGCGAACCGGCGGGGTCCGTCTTCGCCGATCAGTCGAATGCGCCCCTCGGCCTGCCACCGGTCGAGGTCGGCGCGCACCTGCTCGTCGATGTCGTCCTCCACCGGATGGAAGGGGTCCGGCAGCCCCAGGCCCACCGCTCCCTTCGGCGGCGGCTGACGGTTGTCGTGGTCGAAGTTGAACCGGCCGCCCTCGGGATCGGGCCCGCGCATGAGCAGCCCGGTTTCCGTGCGTGCACGGCGATAGAACTGATCCATGATCAGCCGGGACGGCGGTCTCCCCGCGGCCCAGACGGCGAAGTCGGCCTCACTGGTCACGAAGCCGCGGCTGGGTAGCACCCGCGCGCCGAGCTCGTGAACCAGCGCGCGGGAACCCCACGAGGTGGGGTTGACCACCTCGAGGTCCCGGCCGGCCAGCACATCCCGGTAGTGCTCGGCGCGCAGGTACTCGACCCGATCACCGAGCTCCCTGGCCCGGTGCCTGAGGGCGCTGAGAATGAGGTGCGCCTTGGCGCGATGGTAGGGGCGCCGACCGAGAACGCCGACGGACTCCACCATCAGGATCGGTCCGCCGTCGTCGAAATGCGGGCCGAGCTGGTCGGCGAACAGAAAGCGAGGCACTGCCATGGCTTCGAGTTTAGATGCTTTGCCGCACGCAAGGTTCGAGGCCGATGCCCAGCCGCGACGGGTTAGCCTCGGACCATGGGCAGGTTCGTGGACAGTTGGCGGTCGCATCTTCTGGTGACCTTTTCGGGGAACGGGTCTGGTCGCCCGCAGTGGGTCGAAAAAATCGAACAGGGCGACGATATCGGCTTCTTCGGTCCGGGCTCCGCCTCCTGGGCCGTGCATGGTGGGATGGCGACGATGGTCGCCGGCATCCGTGCCCTGCTCATGCAGACCCTTCATCCCGGCGCGATGGCCGGCGTGCACGATTGGTCGCGCTATCGGGAAGACCCGCTCGGACGGCTCTCCGGCACCATTCAGTGGCTCGTCACCGTGACCTTCGCCGACACGACCCTGGCCGAGCACGAGTCGTCCCGCGTGGGGCGCTTCCACGACCGGGTCACCGGCACCTACCGCGACGCCCACGGTATCGAGCGCCCCTATGCCGCCGGGGACCCCGAACTGCTCGCCTGGGTGCACATCGTTTTCACCGACGCCTTCCTGGCCTCGCACACACTCTGGGGCGACCCTATCCCCGGCGGGGCCGATAGCTACGTGCGCGAATGGGCCAAGGCCGGAGAACTCGTCGGCGTGCACAATCCGCCGCGCTCCGCGTCCGAACTGCAGGCACAGCTGGATGCGTTCAAGGATGCCGGCATCCTCAAGAGCGACGAACGCGTGGCCGAGGCGGTGCGCTTCATTCGCAATCCTCCGCTCCGGCCCGCCATGATGCCCTTCTACCGGGTCATGTTCGCCGGCGCCGTCGCCTCGATCCCCCGCGAATACCGCGAGCTGCTCGGCCTGCGGCGCTCCCTGCTCCCGGTGGTCTGGGGCACCGGAGCCGTTCTCCGCCTGGTGCGCCTGCTCCTTGGCCGGTCGTCGACCTCAGAGGATGCCGCCCGGGCCCGTATCGCGCGTCTCTCCGCCGAGAACCCCGCCTAGACTGCACGGATGCCTCCGCGCCCTGACCTCTCGCGTACGGGCGCGACTCGCACTCGCCGCTTCCCCTTCCGACTGCTGGTGATCGGGCTGGCTGCCCTCGTTCTGACCTCACTGGGAATCTTCGCAGCCGTCAACCCCGACCTCTCGGAGACCGACGGGGACGTGCAGGTGACCCGCCCCACTGACCGCCCCCTGCGCGTGCTGTTCGTGGGCGATTCGATCAGCTACGGCCTCAACGCGGAACTGCAAGACCTGGGCTTCCGTCCGCTGATGGTCGATGCGCTCGCAGAGGGCGGCCCGGTTCAGGAATTCCACAAGAATCGGGCCGGTGCCACCACCCGCACGGTATCCAGGCTGGTCGATGTGCCGGAGAACCTCGACCTGGCCGTGGTCGAGCTGGGCACCAACGACGTGCTCGACCAGACCGCGCCCGACGAGTTCGCGCTCAGCTACCGGTCACTCCTGGACCGCGTGCACACCGAATCTCCGGGCGTCCCCCTCGTCTGCGTTGGCACCTGGGGCAGCGCGGATGAGACCGACGCGTACAACGACATCATCGACCACGAGTGCGCCCGAGAAGGCGGCGCCTTCGTCAGCCTCTACGACCTCTATCTGATCGAGGCCAATCGCGGCCCCGCCGGACGGGATGTCTTCGGCGGCACGAGCGATCGTTTCCACCCCAATGACGCAGGCTACCGAGCGATTGCCGAGCACCTTCTGGGCCGCATCAGCATACGCTGAACTGTTTTGCATATCGCGGGGTGAAAGTACACCCCCTTGATGATTTCCTCTCTGTGAGGAAACCTCCAAGCATGAGACAAAACGACTGGGTACTCACCGTCCACTGCCGGGAGTGCGGGATCGGCGGCACAGCCCAAGTCGGAACCGACCGGCGCATCGTCTGGCCGGTGATCGTGCACGAGGGCGACTGCGAACTCGCCGATGACAAGGACCTCGTGGAGTCCCGCTCCGGGCATCCCGTGCATGGGGTCCGCCAGTCGGCTTACGCGCTGTGACGCCCCGCGGCACCCCGAACGAGTTCGACGACGGCCAGCCACGTGCGGCCTGCCGTTAGACCTCCGAGGCGAAGAACGCGCCGATCGCCTTCCGGAGAGCGACCGGGTCGCTCACGTGGCACAATTCGCGGGCGGAATGCATCGAGAGCAGCGGGATACCCACGTCGACCGTGCGGATGCCGAGCCGCGTGGCGGTCAGCGGGCCGATTGTGGAGCCGCACGGCACCGTGTTGTTCGACACGAATTCCTGGTATTCCACGCCGGCCTGCGCGCAGGTTCGGGCCCAGAGGGCCGCACCCGCCGCATCCGTCGCGTAGCGCTGAGTGGCGTTGATTTTCAGCAGCGGGCCGCCCCCGGCGACGACCATGTTCGCCGGGTCGTGCTTCTCCGGGTAGTTCGGGTGCACCGAGTGACCCGCGTCGGCCGACACGCACCACGAGCCGGCGTAGGCGCGCAGGCGATCACTGACGGATGCCCCGAGTCCTACCCCGATCCGGGTCAGGATATCGCCCAGCAGCGGCCCGCTCGCACCCGTTCGGGTCTCGGAACCGAGTTCCTCGTGATCGAAGGCCGCGAGCACCAGGATCTGACCGGCCGGTGCCGGGGCTCCGATCAGGGCGACCAGGCCGGCGTGCACCGAGGAGAGATTGTCCATGCGCCCCGCGGCGAAGAGTTCGCGGCCGAGGCCGAACCGGGCCGGATTGGCCGTGTCGGCCGTGAGGATGTCGTAGCCGGCGACCTCCTCTCCCGCCAGCCCGGCCAGGCCCGCCAGATGCCCGACCAGGTCGGCCTGACTCGTTTCCCCCACCCCGAACACCGGGGTCAGGTGCCGCTGACGATCGAGAGTGAGGCCGGCGTTGGCGTCCCGGTCCAGGTGGATGGCCAGCTGCGGGATGCGGCAGAACGGGCCCGTGCGCACGAGGTGTTCGGTGCCGTCGATGGTGGTGAGGCGGCCGGCGAGTTCGAGTTCGCGGTCGAGCCAGGAGTTGAGCAGAGGACCGCCGTAGACCTCGATCCCGGCCTGCAGCCAGCCGTGGGCGCCGATGGTCGGCTTCGGCTTCAGCTTGAAACCGGGCGAATCGGTGTGCGCCCCCAGAATGCGAAACGGTGTCGTCGGGCCGGCCCCGTCCGGCTGCACCCAGGCGACGACCGCGCCGTCGCGCACGAGGTAGCGCCGTCCGGGCGCACCGGACCACTCCTCGGTTTCGCTCACCCGGTCGAAGCCGGCGGTGTCCAGGCGTCGGGCAACCTCCGCGGCAGCGTGGTACGACGACGGGGAGGCGGTGATGAACTCGGCGAAATCGTCGATGTAGTCCGGTGTGGATGTCATGGGTCATATCCAACCACCCTGCGTACTATGTCCACATTCAGGGCCGAGCAGTCACGGCCAGGCATTCACGGCCCAGAGGAGCGCCCATGAACCAGCCGAACCAGCCGAGCCAGCCGCCGCACCCGGCCCGCGCCGCCTTCGACGCCGTGATCTTCGACCTCGACGGCGTGGTCACCGACACGGCCGCCGTGCACGCCCGGGCGTGGAAGGCCCTGTTCGACGAGGCACTGCCGGGGCTGACGAAGTCGCCGGTGCCTTCGTTCGAAATCGAGAGCGACTACCGGCGGTACGTCGACGGGCGGGCGCGGGAGGACGGCATCCGTGCGTTCCTGGCCTCGCGCGGGATCGAACCGACGCATGGCCGGGCGACCATCGACGCTCTCGCCGGCCGCAAGCAGGAGCTGTTCACCCGCGAGCTCGCCGTCGGCGGCGTGCAGGCGTTCCCCGGCACGCTGGAGCTGCTGCGCCGGTTGAAAGAGCAGGGGCTGCCGGTGGCCCTCGTGACAGCGAGCCGCAACAGCGCCGCCGTGCTGACCGCGGCGCGCCTTACGGGCCTATTCGACGTCACGGTCGACGGCACCGACGCCGTGCGGATGCGCCTGGCCGGCAAACCCGACCCGGCCCTGTTCCTCGAGGCGGCCCGGCGACTGCACGTGACGCCGGACCGCACAGTGGTCGTCGAAGACTCCGAGGCCGGGGTGCAGGCCGCGGCGCGCGGCGGATTCGCCCTGGTCATCGGCATGGAGCGTACGGGCGACAGCCGGCTGCGCTCGGCCGGCGCCGATCTCGTGCTCACCGACCTCGCCGACCTGGACCTGGCCGGCCTGGACCCCGCTCTGACCGGGAAGAACCGCGGCTGGGCCGGAGGCGAGACCGGCAGCGACCCGTGGTTGCTGCGCTACATCGGCTATGACCCCGCGACCGAGGGGCTGCGGGAGGCGCTCTGCACACTCGGAAACGGCTACTGGGGCACTCGCGGCGCGGCGGCCGAGTCCACCGACGACGGCGTGCACTACCCCGGAACCTACCTCGCCGGCGTCTACAACCGGGTGCAGACGACCCTCGGCGAGCGCACCGTCGAAGACGAGCACCTGGTCAACGCCCCCAACTGGCTGCCGCTGGGATTCAGGGTGGCCGACGGGGACTGGTTCGACGTCGGCCACACCGAGCTGGTCACCTATCTGCAGGAGCTGGACCTGCGGCGCGGCGTGCTGACCCGGGTCATCCGTTTGCGCGACGAGGCGGGGCGCACCACCCGGGTGACCTCCCGGCGGTTCGTGTCCCAGGCCGCCCCGCATGTGGCCGTGCTCGACACCACGTTCGAGGCGGAGGACTGGACCGGCCCGGTGACCGTGCGCTCGGCCCTCGAGGGCCGGGTCTTCAACCGCAATGTTGCCGCCGACCGGCTTCTCACCAACGCTCACCTGATTCCCCACACCGGCACGCAAATCGACGCCGAGACCGTGCTGCTCGAGATGGAGACCACGCAGTCCGGCATCCACATCGCCCTGGCGGCCCGCACCCGGGTGCGGAGGGACGAGCAGCCGGTCGAGCCCCCGCGGCACCTGCTCACCGACGACGCCGGCTGGGTGGCGCACGAGTTCACCCTGGATCTGGAGCCGGGGCATCCGGTCAGGGTGGAGAAGACGGTCGTCGTCACCACCTCCCGCGACCGGGCCATCGCCTCGCCGGCCCGGGCGGTGGCCATCTGGTTGCGGCGCCTGCCGCACCCGGCGGACCTGTTGGAGGCGCACGAACGGGCCTGGCAGGTGCTCTGGGACGAGTTCGCGGTGGGCATGCGCGCGAGCGATCACCAGTCGCTCGCGCTCAACCTGAACACCTTCCACGTGCTGCAGACGGTGGCGGCCGTCGACGCCGACCTCGACGCGAGCATGCCGGCCCGAGGGCTGCACGGCGAGGGGTACCGCGGGCACGTCTTCTGGGACGAGCTGTTCGTCTACCCGATTCTCACCCTGCGCCGCCCCGACCTGAGCCGCGCCCTGCTCGGCTACCGGTACCGGCGCCTGGGCGAGGCCCGCGCGGCCGCACGGGGCATCGGCCGCGAGGGCGCGATGTTCCCCTGGCAGAGCGGCATCGACGGGCGTGAGGAGACCCCGACGAACCTCTTCAACCCGCTGAACCAGCAGTGGATGCCCGACAATTCCCAGAACCAGCGACATGTGGGCCTCGCCGTGGCCTACAGCGTCTGGGAGTATTACCAGTCCACCGGCAACACCGAATTCCTGATTCAGCAGGGTGCCGAAATGCTGCTCGAAGTGGCTCGTTTCTTCGCCAGCCTGGCCCGCTACGACGAGGTGGACGACCGCTACGACATTGACGGGGTGATGGGGCCGGACGAGTTCCACGACGGTTACCCCGGGGCGTCGGGCCACGGCCTCCGCAACAACGCGTACACGAACGTGATGACCGCGTGGGTACTGCACCGCGCGGTCGACACCGTGGCTCTGTTGCAGAACCGGTACTGCGGGCCCCTCTGGAACCGGCTGCGACTGCGGCCGGACGAGGTCGACCAGTGGGCCCGGATCAGCCTGCGGCTGCGGGTGCCGTTCCACGCCGACGGCGTGATCAGCCAGTTCGAGGGCTACGAGGGCCTGCCCGAGTTCGACTGGGACGCCTACCGGGCCCGGTATCCCTCGATCGCCCGCCTCGACTTGATCCTCAACGCTGAGGGCGACAGCACGAACAACTACCGGCTCTCCAAGCAGGCCGATGTGCTCATGCTGCTCTACCTGCTCTCCGCCGAGGAGCTGCGCGAACTGCTTGAGACCATGGGCTACGAACTGCCGCCGGAGGCGATTGTGCGAACGGTCGAGTTCTACTCGGCACGCTCCACGCACGGCTCCACGCTCAGCAACGTGGTGCACTCCTGGCTGGACGCCCGGCGCGACCGGGAACGGTCGTGGGACTATCTGACCCGGGCCCTCGACAGCGACCTTGGCGACATCCTCGGCGGCTCCACCCACGAGGGCATCCACCTCGGCGCGATGGCCGGATCGATCGACATGGTCGTGCGCTGCTACACCGGGCTGGAGATCCGGGAGAACATGCTCTGGCTGCATCCCGTGCTGCCGAAGGAGCTCGCGGAGGTCACCTTCGCCATCAACTACCGGGAACAGCCGATCCGGCTGAAGCTGACTCCCGGCAACGTGCGCCTGCAGCTGCGGGCAGGCGGCGCCGCTCCGATCCGGGTACGGGTCGAGGGCAAAGAGGCCGTGCTTGCGCCCGGCGAGACCCGCGATTTCCCGCTCGGTTAGCGTCGGTTGTCCCGGACTCCTGAAACCACTATCCCTGTGGGCCAAGGCCGCTCGGGGCAGCCTCGGGGTTGGCGAAGGCGGCCAGCAATTCCCCGATGCGGTGGCCACGATCCAGAGGGTGGCGAAGCGGCATTCCCGTGTTGAGGCGATAGATGTTGCGCCGTCCCTCCCGTTCGCGCTCGAGATAACCGGCGTCTTCGAGTTCGGTGACGATGCGTTGAGCCGCCCTCTCCGTGATGCCCACCTGGGCCGCGACGTCGCGCAATCGCACATTCGGGTTCTCCGCCACGCACAACAGCACGTGCGCGTGATTGGTTAAAAACGTCCACTGCGCCATTCTCCTATTCTCACCCAACTGACCATTGTTTCCTCACACGTGAATCCCGACACTCGATGCGTGCTATGTTTTTCGTGTTTTATGAATCGTGAGAGAAGGAGCAGCTTTGAACGAGAATGCGACGGTGGCAATGGTCCTGGCGGGGCCGTGGGTTGCCGTGCTCGCCTCAGCGATCGCCGGGCGTCTCGGCCGGAGCGGTGATCTGGTCGCTCGCATTGCCGCGGCGGTCGTCGGTCTGGGGTTCGTCTTTACGGCAGCCGTCGCCATTGCCGTGTCGACCCTGTGGACGGGTTCAATCCAGGTGGGCTTCGGGGAGACAAGCCTGCAACTCGATGCCCTGGCACTGATCATGTCGATGCTCGTTCTGGGGCTGTCCTCCCTCATTCAGGGGTTCGCCGTGCGCTACCTGCGCGGGGATCCTCGTCAGGTCTGGTTCGTGGTGACCGCGAACCCGCTCACCGGGTTCACCGTGCTGATGGTGTGTGCAGGGTCCGTGGCCCTGTTCGCGTGCGCCTGGGTCGGCGCCGGCGCCGCACTTGTGCTGCTTCTGGCCACCTACTGGCCGCTGGCACAGGCGCGGGAGGGTGTGTGGCGCACCGCGGTTCGCTTTGGTGCCGCCGACACCGCGTTCCTCCTCGCGGTGGCAGTGCTGCTCGTTGGTGCCGGCGGGGACGTGTCCTTCGATCAGCTCGGCGCCGGTGCGTCCGGCCTGAGCGCGCCGGCCCAGCTCACCCTCGCGGTAATGTTGGTCCTCGCCGCCCTGGCCCGATCCAGCCAGATCCCATTCCAGGGCTGGTTGCCGTTCACTCTCGGCGCCCCGACACCGGTCTCTGCGCTGTTGCATGCCGGGGTGGTCAACGCGGGCGCCATCCTGCTTCTGCGGTTCGCGCCGGCGATCGCCCCTCACCGGTCCGTGATGATCGTCGTCTGCGTGGTGGGCGCGGCCACCCTGGTGTTCGCGTCGGCGGTGCGCCTGGCACGCCCGGACGTGAAGGGCCGACTGGTATTCTCCACGATGGCGCAGATGGGGTTCATGATCATGGCCTGCGGGTTGGGCCTGTTCGCGGCTGCAATCTTCCACCTGGTTGCCCACTCCCTGTACAAATCGACACTCTTCCTCGGCGCGGGAACCGGAGTGCGACAGCACGCCACCGACCGCGACCTTCCCACCCGCACAGCCCCGTCGCGCCTGGTGGCGGGCCTCGCGGTGGCCATCTCCGTGACCGTAACGGTTGCCGTACTCGTGGCAGCCAAACTGGTGCTCTCCCCCGCCGTGTCGCCCTCCAGCATCGGCCTGTTGGCGTTCGTCGCCCTGACCGCCGGCGTCACCCTGGCCGTGGCACTGGCAACCCACTTCTCGATCCGCACGATGGTGGTCGGCACCACGGTGACGGCGGCCGTCGGAATCGGCTACGTAGCCTTCCTGCACCTGTTCACGGGAGCACTGCAACCCGGGGTGCCGGTCCAGGGGGCCCCTGGCTGGCTGCTCGTTCTGCCCGCGGTCGGCCTGATCGCCGTCGAGCTGCTGGCTCGAAGCAGCACCGGTGCGGTCTGGCTGCGCGATCGTGTCTACACGTCCGCACTTGCCGCCTCCCTGCCCCGTAACCCCATCAGAACTGGAGCACCCCTGTGAGTCTGATCCTACGCGCGCAGGTCGCTGCCGCCGCCCACGACATCGTTCCGGCCTGGCCGTTGGACTCCTTCATCGCCGTGAACCCGCTGGCCGGCCGCGAATCTTACCCATTCGAAACCGAAACAACCGCGGAGGCGGCAACCACCCGCCCCGGGAGCGCCTACCTGGCTGACTATCAGCGCGGTCGAATCACCCGTGATGACATCGACGCAGCACTCCTCGAACGTATCCCCCAGCTGGCCGACCGACGCTTGCGGATCGGCACCGCAGCCGTGTCCGCGGTCCGGGTTGCCGAACTCGATATGCGCCTGGTCGCAGCCGCACCTGCCCCCGAACCGGTTGCGGTGGCGGAGCTGACGTGGCTCGATGAATACCTGGCCGTCTGGGTTGCCGGCTATCTGTGTCCGGACCCGGCGTGGCCCATGCCACACCATGCCGACGGGTTCTACCGGGCCTGGCGAACCCTGGCCTGCCTCGATCCGTCCCTCCCCCGCACGGTTCGGCGCACCCTCACCACACTTTTGCCCGAACCGGACGCGGCGCTGGCGCACGCCCTGCAACGCCTCGGCATCACGGCGGCCGACGTCCCACGTGCCCTTCGGACCGCACTCGGGCACCTGCCCGGGTGGGTCGGGCACATCAAATGGCGGGCCGAGAAGGTCGGCGACATCGACCTGACCTCGTACCTGGCCGTCCGATTCACGGTCCAGGTTGCGCTCGGAATTACCCCAGCAGCCGACCAGACAACACAGACGGCACAGCGCGACCACACCACGCTGACCTCGGCACCGTTCTGGTTGCGGGCCGAACGGGTTGCGCAGGCGCTTACCGCCGCACGGCCGAGCCGCGAGGACGTCGCCGCGGTCGCTCGGGTTCTGTCCACCCATCCGATAACCGACCAGCGGTACACCTGGCAGAAAGCCTACGAACTGAACTACCGCACCGCCCTGATCGGGGCACTCCGCTCCACCGTCGAGACCCGGGACGGCCGCAACGTGCAGTTGGTGATGTGCATCGACCCCCGGTCCGAGGGGTTGCGCCGCCACCTCGAAGAAAGCTCCTCCGTCGAGACGTTCGGTTTCGCCGGCTTCTTCGGCGTCCCCATCCGGTTCGCCCGCTACCAGGCGCGCGGAGCAATCGACTCGCTCCCGGCACTGCTGAGCGCGCGCCACCACATCACCGAGATCCCCGTCGACCACGAACAAGCACACAGAGTCGTTGCCGCTGGAAAATTCCGAGACGCCCTGCGGCATGCCGTGCATACGGCGGACTCGACAGCGGCGACACCGTTCGCGTTCGCGGAAACGGCAGGATGGTTCTACGGCGGCATCAGCATCCTGCGCACCCTCACCCCGCGCATCCACGCACGGATCGTGCGCGCCCTCTCCCTCTCGCCCCGGGACCTGCGCAGTGACGTGACGATCGCGGACGCGTTCACGCTGGACGAGCGAGCCACGTTGGCCGAAACGGCCTTGCGGATGATGGGCCTGTCCCAGTTCGCCCCGCTGGTCGTTTTGGCAGGTCACGGCTCCGAATCGGAGAACAACCTCTACCAGTCCGCACTGGACTGCGGCGCGTGCGGCGGTAATCCGGGGCACGCCAACGCCCGCGCCGCCGCCGCCATCTTCAACGACCCAGAGGTGCGACTGCTGCTCGCCGACCGCGGGCTGCCGATTCCCTTCGACACGTTCTTCGTGGCCGCCGAACACAACACCGTCAGCGACATGGTCACCGTGCTCGACCGCCACCTGATCCCCGACAGCCACACGAGTTCGGCAGACCGCTTCGAGCAGCTTCAGCGCACCGCGGCGGACAAATTGGTGACCGAACGCGCCCGGCACCTACCGGGAGCATCACCCCGGCATTCCCCGGCACGACTGCGCGGACGTGCCCACGACTGGGCTGAGGTGTATCCAGAGCTCGGGTTGGCGGGAAACGCCACCATGATCATCGGACCCCGCGATATAACCAGGAACGTTGATTTGGGCCGGCGGGTGTTCCTGCACTCCTACCGCACCGAACTGGATCCCACCGGGGCCGCCCTGGAGACGATCATGACCGCCCCCCTCGTCGTGGCGCAGTGGATCAACCACCAGTACTACTTCACAGCCCTGAACCCCGACACTCTCGGCGCAGGAACGAAAACCATCCACAACGCCATCGGCACACTCGGCGTGATCTCGGGCCACAGCGGCGACCTCCGCCGCGGCCTGCCGTGGCAATCCGTGGGTCTGGGCACGGAGCTGTTCCATGAGCCGATGCGCCTCACCGTCGTTGTCGAAGCACCGCTGGCCCGCATCGGAGAGATCATCTCGCGCAACCAAGTCCTGCGAGATCTTTTCGACAATGACTGGATCACCCTCACCGCACGAGATCACCCCGCTGCCCTCTGGCACCGCTATACCGCCTACGGCTTCACAGCGACCGCAACCGCTACTCCCGCCGCCACTGCCACCCCGATGGAAGGACCACACACATGAACAATCTCACCAAGATGACCCGACTGGAGATCGTCGTGCCTGCGCGCGACGCCCCCGCCATCCGCGAGCTGGTTTCCTCCGCCGGCGCCACCGGGTACACCTCCGTCTCCGGTGTCTCCGGCATCGGACACCACGGACAACACTCTGGATCCCTGCTCTTCAACGAGTACGACACCCTCACCATGCTCATCACCGTGTTGCCCCCCGACAAAGCCGACGAACTCATCAACGCCGTGCGCGAGCTGCTGAACACCTCCAGCGGCGTCATGTTCGTCGCCGAGACCTACGTCTCAAGGCCCGACTACTTCCAATGACTTCCTCCCACGCCTACTATGCTGGGCGCCTGATCACCTTCGCCACCATGCACGGCAAGGAGCACCTCGCCCAACAGGCATTCCGCGACATTCTCGGCGCGACAGTCAGCGCTGCGGGGGGCCTGAACACTGACCAGTTCGGGACCTTCGCCGGCGATATCCCACGCACCCTCAGCCCCCGCTCGGCAGCCCGCGCCAAAGCGCGACTGGGTATGCAGATCGCCGACACCACTCTTGGACTTGCCTCCGAAGGCAGCTTCAGCTCCGGATTCGGTCCTCTCGTTGAAAACACGGAGATTCTCCTGTTCATCGACAAAACCCTGGGGTTGGAACTCGTCGAGGGCGCCGTGAATATCTCCGCGCTGCCTGGAGGCAGACGCGTCGACAACGCCGACAGCGCTCTCGCGTTCGCGTCAGCCGCGGGATTCCCCGAACAGGGAGTGATCGTGCAGAGCACAAACGATAATCACCTGACTGTCTACAAGAACTTCACGCAACTCAGCGACCTCGAGGAAACCGTCGACATGCTTCTGACGGACCAGTCCACCGTCACGATTCTGCCGGACTACCGAGCGCACAAATCGCCAGCGCGGGCAGAGACGATTCGCAGGCTGAGTTATCAGATGGCTCGTCGCCTCGCTACACCCTGCTCCCTGTGTCAAGCACCTGGGTTCGGTCAGGTAGACATCGAACGCGGCGTTCCCTGTTCCGACTGTAGATCAGCGACCGCATTGATCGCCGCGGACCTCCACGGCTGCGGACGCTGTACCCACAGGACCCGGATACCGCGTGGCCAGGCCACCGCCGACCCGCAATGGTGCGACTATTGCAACCCGTAGCGAGGTCAGGCGTTATTCGTGCTCCCCGTCGGCCTCATGCATGGTGGTCCGCGGCGCGCCTCAGACCTCGGACTGCAGGGCCGCCCGGGCGAACGCGGCCCCACCGGGCGTGACGATCCAGCGCGTGTAACTGCTGGTGCCGGCATCGAACACACCGAGTCGGCGCAGCAAGCGCCACTTCGGCAGCACCAGGTTGAACGCCGCGTCACTGGAGAGCGGGGCACCGTCGGCCCGCACCCAACCGATGGTCTCCAAACTGAGGGCCAGCAGCTGTTTGAACAGCTCGGCCTCGTCAAAACCCCGCCGCGCGATGAGTAGGAGCAGCAGCCTGGTGGCGTCGGACTCGGCCGGGTCGCGGCTCTGGTGCGCGGTTCTGGCCAGATGCCACCACAGATCGCGCGGCGCCTCGACGAGCGCCCGGCCGCGACTGGTCTGCAGCAGCATCCCCTTGCTCACTCGGAGCAGGCCCACGCTGCGCAGGTGTGCGCGCAACTCCAGCAGAGGCAGGAAGTGGCTCTCCCGGCTGGCCGTGACGGGCCAGCCCCAGTCGAGCTGGGTCGAGGCTTCCACGACCACCGCGGGCGGGAGGTAGCCGGCCTGGGTCAGACGGATACCGTGCTCACCGACGCGGCGCAGCATCCACTGCACGGGCGCCACCATGCGCTCCATCGCCCGCACCGGCAGCAGAATGGAGTCGGTCACCCGTGCCTCCGCGAGCACCAGGCGGAACCCGGCGACGGAGTCGGGGTGCATGCGTGTTTCGAGTTCCTGGACGACCTTCACGGTGCGAGCATAGCGAGGTGTGGCCGCGGAGCCTGATGCGACCGATCGTGTCGGGCATCCGCTCTGCCGTAGCCTTGGATCATGGCCAGAGACATTGCAACCACCACCACAGTCGACCTCGCCGAGATGCTCGCTTTCGTGCGCCCGAGGCACCGGATGCTGCTGGCCACCACCCGCACCGACGGCCGCCCGCAGATCTCGCCCGTGACCGGCGGGGTCGACCCCTCCGGCCGAATCGTGATCTCCTCCTATCCTGCCCGGGCGAAAACCCGCAACGCGGAGCGAAATGTGCTTGCCTCCGTACTGGTGCTCTCGGAAGACTGGGACGGCGGCTGGATCCAGGTCGACGGCGACGCCGAGGTGCTGCACATGCCCGAGGCCGGCGACGGGCTGGTCGAGTACTTCCGCTGCATCTCCGGCGAGCACTCCGACTGGGCCGAGTACCGGGCGGCGATGGCGCTTCAGGACAAGTCCCTGATCCGCATCACCCCCAGCCGGTGGAGCCCGATCGGCACGGGCGGCTTCCCGGCCGACGTCGCCGCCCGGTTCGACGCACTGTAGCCGCGCTCGCAGGATCGGCGTCGCGGCGCACCCTGGGGAAGCAGGCGCACGTTCGTCCGTGCGCCCGCTTCCATAACCTGCGCCGCGAGGCCTGGCGCCCGGCGCGCTGTCACCAGCATCTGCGAAGCTGGACGGATGACCGACACCCGCGCCGCCGCCCTCGAGATTCTGCGCAACCTGGTCGGGCGTGACGACGCCGACTTCCACGAGGGACAGTTCGAGGCGATCGAGACCCTCGTCGACCAGCGCCGACGGGCCCTGGTCGTGCAACGCACCGGGTGGGGCAAGTCGGCCGTCTACTTCGTCGCCACGCTGCTGCTGCGCCGCCAGGGAGCCGGCCCCACCATCCTGGTGTCGCCGCTGCTCGCCCTGATGCGCGACCAGGTGGCCGCGGCAGCCCGGGCCGGGGTGCGCGCCGTGTCGATCAACTCCTCCAACCCGCACGAGTGGGCAGAGGTGCAGCAGCAGCTGATCGACGACGAGGTCGATGTGCTGCTGGTGTCGCCGGAGCGACTCAACAACCCGAAGTTCCGCGACGAGCAGCTCCCCGCGCTCCTCGCCCGGGTGGGCCTGCTCGTCGTCGACGAGGCCCACTGCATCTCCGACTGGGGCCACGATTTCCGGCCCGACTATCGGCGCCTGCGCGACCTGATCGCCCAGATGCCCGCCGGGGTGCCGGTGCTGGCGACCACGGCCACGGCGAACAGCCGCGTGGTGACGGATGTCGCGGCACAGCTGGTCTCGACCGGCGCGACGGTCGCGAACGGCGCAACCGGCGTGGCAGGCGCTGAGGTGGTCACCATCCGCGGCCCGCTCGCCCGGGCATCCCTGCGCCTCGGCGTACTGCGCCTGCCCGACTCGCGCACCCGGCTGGCCTGGCTGCTCAGCCACATCGACGAGCTGCCCGGTAGCGGCATCATCTACACCCTCACCGTCTCGGCGGCGGAAGACACCGCACGTCTGCTGCGGGAGGCCGGGCACCCGGTGCGCGCCTATACCGGGCAGACCGACACCGCGGAGCGGGAAGAGTCCGAGGGCATGCTCAAGCGCAACAAGGTCAAGGCCCTCGTCGCCACCAGCGCCCTGGGCATGGGGTTCGACAAGCCCGACCTCGGCTTCGTGTTGCACCTGGGTGCCCCCTCCTCCCCCGTGGCCTACTACCAGCAGGTCGGCCGCGCCGGCCGCGCCACCGAGAACGCCGACGTGCTGCTGCTGCCCGGAGTCGAAGACGAAGACATCTGGCAGTACTTCGCCACCTCCTCGATGCCCAGCCAGCACAAGGCGGAAGCCGTGATCGGGGCGCTCACGGAGCACGGATTGGCCCCGCTGTCCACACCGGCGCTCGAGGCCCGCGTCGACCTCAAGCGCAGCCCGCTCGAGCTGCTGCTGAAGGTGCTCGACGTCGACGGCGCCGTGCGCCGCGTCACCGGCGGCTGGGTGTCCACCGGCCGGCCCTGGTTCTACGACCGGGAACGCTACGAACGCATCGCCGCCGCCCGGGTGAGCGAGCAGCAGGCGATGCTCGACTACGAGCGCACCACCGGCTGCCGGATGGAATTCTTGCAGCGCGCGCTCGACGACGACACCGCGGTGGCCTGCGGCCGCTGCGACAACTGCACCACGGCCTGGTTCCCCGGCGACGTGCGGCCCGAGATGACCTCGGCCGCCGCTCGAGCCCTCGACCGGGTCGGCGTGGCTCTCGAGCCGCGCGCGCAGTGGCCCACCGGGGTGGCGAGCCTGGGCGTGAACGTGCGCGGCAACATCCCGACCGGCGAACGGATGCTGCCCGGCCGCGCCCTCGCCCGCCTCACCGATCTGGGCTGGGGCGGCCCGCTACGCGACCTGTTCGCCACCCAGTCCTCCGACGCGCCGTCCACGGATGCCCCGGCGAGCCCAGCCCTGATCCAGGCCTGCATCCGCGTGCTGGTGGAGTGGGGCTGGGACGAACGGCCGGCCGCGGTGGTGAGCGTGCCCTCGCGGCGGCATCCGTTGCTGGTCGGATCGGTGGCTCGGGCGTTCGCCGAGGCCGGCCGCCTGCCCTGGCTCGGCTCGCTCGACCTCGTGAACGGCGGCCCCACCGGCACGGCGGGCGGCAACAGCGCCTACCGGCTCTCCAACGTCTGGGACCGTTTCGCGGTGGGACCGAAGCTGGCCGCGGCCCTCGACACGGTGCAGGGCCGACCGATCCTGCTCGTCGATGACCTCGCCGACAGCCGCTGGACGCTCACGGTTGCGGGCCGCCTACTGCGTCGCCAGGGGGTGGCGGCCGTGCTGCCGTTCGCGTTGGCGTTGAAGTCCTGAGCTGCCGGAGAACTGAAGCTTTCGCCCTGACGTCAACGCAGCGCGCGCAGCTTGACCGTGCGCTGCAAGCCGACCTCGTCGGCCCGGACTCCCCCGACCGTTCCGCAGTGGGCTGACTGCATGGACAGGCGCACCAGGTCAACGCCGCGCAGCCCCGGCCAGCCCTGCACCAGGTGGCGCCAGGTTGTTGGCACAGCTTCCAGCCCCCAGCGGGCGGCGGTCAGCGCGCCAGCGACACCTGCTACGGCGTCGGTGTCGCCGCCGCCGCGCGCCGCGACTTCGATGGCGCGACGCACCTGGCCGGCATCCGTTCCCCGGGCGTACGTGATCGCCGACCAGGCAGCCTGCAGGGTCTGCACGACCCAGCCGTTACCCGGGAAATCCGCGGGCCGTTCACGCTCGGCATCGTCGAACCGGGTAGACCAGTCCGCGCGGCGCTCGCTCGTCAGGGCGGACAGGCCCACCCGAATGTCGAGTTCGCCCTCGAGCACGGCGTGCCGCAAAGCGAGCCCGAACAGCACGCAGGCATCGCCTGCCTCGGTTTCACGGTGCGTCAGCTCGCTGACCAGGCGCGCGGCCTCGGCCAAGGCGACCGGATCGCCGAGGAACGCCAGCGCCACCGGCGCGGTTCTCAGGAGCGATCCGTTGCCGGCGCTGCGCCCGTTGCGATCATGCTGCTCCCTCGCCCCGCGACGCACGGAGTCGGCGTTCGGCTCGCTGCCCGAGAGCACCGCCCCCAACTGCACGCCCGCGTACGGTGCCGATTTCGCCCAGGCCACCCATTGGGCCACGACGATGTCGAGGACCGAGTCGTCTCTGAGATCCCCGCCCTCCGCCGCGGCGATCGCGAGCGGCACCGCCATGGCCGTGTAGTCGGTCCACTCGCCGGGTACCCAGTGGAAGCCGCCGCCGCCGCGCATGCTGACCGGGGTGGTTTCCGGTAGCGGCCCGGCAAACTCGTAGCCGGCCCCGAGCGCGTCCCCGCAGGCCATGCCCAGCAGCACCGCTGCTGATCGGTCGTGTTGGTCGGCAGTCAGCTTCATTGCAGGCTCCTTCGGGTCGGGCCGATTCGGGTCGGGTAAGGACCGGAGTACCTGCACATCCGAGAACGAACATCGGGTGCACGGGTCGAGCGCAGCCTATTCCGGCCCAAAATCCCCGGCAAGGCCATTGACCGGGGCCTAACCGGTGTGTGACGCGGCGCGTCACGGGAATACTTACCGGGGCGCACTCCTTGTTAGTCTTCAGACATCGCTTTTCGGCGATGAATACGCACCTGCAACCTCGGTTAGGCCAGAAAAATGAAGCTCAAGATCCTGTCGGCGGTATTACTCACAGCGCTCACCGTGTCGCTGGCCGGCTGCTCCGCGAGCACCGACACCGACGACGCAACCACCACCGGCGCCGACACCTCGCTGTCCTCCGTCATAGACGCGGGCGTGCTCATTATCGGCACCGAGGGCACGTACCGCCCGTTCACCTTCCACGAGGGTGGCTCCGGCGCACTGGCCGGCTACGACGTCGAGATCATCGAGGCCGTCGCAGCCGAGCTCGGAGTCACGGCCAAGTTTGAGGAAACCCAGTGGGACGGCATCTTCGCCGGCCTCGAGGCCGGCCGCTTCGACGTCATCGCCAACCAGGTCACGGCCACCCCGGAACGCGTCGCCAAGTACAACTTCTCGACCCCCTACACGTTCTCGACCGGCGTGATCGTGGTCAAGAGCGACAACACCTCGATCACCTCCTTCGAGACCCTGGCCGGCAAGACCACCGCCCAGTCGCTCACCAGCAACTGGAACACCCTCGCCACCGAGAGCGGCGCACGTGTGCAGGCCGTCGAGGGCTGGGCCCAGTCGGTCGCCCTGGTCGAACAGGGCCGCGTCGACGCGACCGTGAACGACAACCTTACCTTCCTCGACTACCAGAAGCAGACCGGCGCCACCGGGCTCAAGGTCGCCGCGAACACCGACGAAAAGTCCGCAACCTCGTTCGCTTTCGTCAAGGGAAGCACGGAGCTGACGGACGCCGTCGACGCGGCCCTCGAGAAGCTCGCCGCCGCCGGCACCCTGACGTCGATCTCGGAGAAGTACTTCGGGTCCGACGTTTCCCAGTAACCCCGTCCAGCCATGAACCAATCCGCCTGGGACCTGTTCTGGACCTCGCTCGGTCCCATCGTGCAGGGGGCGATTCTCGGCACCATCCCGCTGGCGCTCGCCTCGTTCACGATCGGTCTGGCGCTCGCGCTCGGGCTGGCGTTGATGCGCCTCTCCCGGCGCCGGTGGGTGTCCGGCATCGCCCGGGTCTACATCTCGATCGTGCGCGGTACCCCACTGTTGGTCCAGTTGTTCGTGATCTTCTACGGCCTGCCGTCGCTGGGCATCCTGATCGATCCGTGGCCGAGCGCTGTGATGGCGTTCTCGCTCAACGTCGGCGGCTACGCCGCCGAAGTGATTCGGGCTGCCATCCTCTCGGTGCCCAAGGGACAATGGGAGGCGGCCTACATGATCGGCATGTCGCACCGTCGCGCGCTGACCCGGATCATCCTGCCGCAGGCCGCCCGTGTCTCGGTTCCGCCCCTGTCGAACACCTTCATCAGCCTGGTCAAGGACACCTCCCTCGCCTCGCTGATCCTGGTCACGGAGCTGTTCCGCGAAGCACAGCAGGTGGCCGCCTTCAGCCAGGAATTCATGCTGCTCTACCTCGAAGCCGCCCTGGTCTACTGGGTGATCTGCCTGGGCCTGTCCTCGGTGCAGAGCGTTCTCGAGAAGCGATTGGACCGCTATGTCCCCCACTGATCCGATTGATCCGACCGAACCGACGGCCCCGGATGCCGCGGCGACCTCCGACGCCCTGCTCCGCGTGCGCGGGCTCCAGAAGAGTTTCGGCGCCAACCAGGTGTTGCAATCCATCGAGCTGACGGTGGGTCGCGGCCACGTGCTCGCCCTGATCGGACCCTCCGGTTCCGGCAAGACCACCATCCTGCGCTGCCTGAACGGCCTGGAACTGGCCGACGGCGGAACGATCGACGTGGCCGACGAACTGTCGGTCGACTTCGCAGCCATTCCGGGGAAGAGTCAGCGTGCGGCTCTGCGCGACCGGTCGGCCATGGTCTTCCAGCACTACAACCTGTTCCCGCACAAGACCGTACTGGAGAACGTGCTGGAGGGGCCCGTGGTGGTGCAGCGCCGCCCGAAGGCGGAGGTCGAAGCGGAGGCGCTCGCGTTGCTCGACCGCGTGGGCCTCAGCGCCAAGAAGGACAGCTACCCGTTCGAACTCTCCGGCGGCCAGCAGCAGCGTGTGGGCATCGTGCGCGCGCTCGCCCTGCGCCCGCAGCTGCTGCTCTTCGACGAGCCCACGTCATCCCTCGACCCGGAACTCGTGGGCGATGTTCTGCGCCTGATCAAGGAACTGGCGGTGGAGGGCTGGAGCATGGTGATCGTGACCCACGAACTCGAATTCGCGCGCGAGGTAGCCACCGAGGTGGCCTTCGTCGACGGTGGCCGGATCGTCGAGCATGGCGACCCGAATCAGCTGCTGCGCCACCCGAAGGAGGAACGCACCCGGCAGTTCCTGCACCGGCTGCTGTTCCCCTTCTAGGTGCACATCCAGGCGTGGGGCCGACCTCGCCGGGCAGCGGCTCAGCCCCTCACCTGTCCGTCAACTCTTGTGCCCGGAGTCGGGCTGATCCGCTGGTTCAGTCTCGGAATGATCCGCTGCCCGGAGTGAGCCGGCATGAGCTCGCACCGTGGGATCCTGGCGTGTCTTGATCAGGCTGGCGACCGTGGTCACGGTCAAGACCACACCGATGACGATCAGGCTGAGATTCGTGCTGATCTCCGGCACTCGGCCATCAAGGCCGTGTGCCCAATGCAGAACGAGTTTCACACCGATGAAGGCCAGGATGAGGGACAGGCCGGTCGACAGGTAGACCAGCCGGTCGAGGAGCCCCTTGACGAGGAAGAAGAGCGCACGGAGCCCGAGCAGCGCGAAGGCGTTGGCGGTGAAGACGATGTACGCCTCATCGGTGATTCCGAAGATCGCCGGGATCGAATCGAGTGCGAACAGGAGATCGGTGCTGCCGATCGCTATCAGCACGATAAACAGCGGTGTCACCGCGCGGCGGCCGGCGCTCCGCGTGAACATTCGACCGTCGACATAGTCGTCGGTAACGGTCAGGCCCCGACGGGCCACCCGGACCAGTACGTTGTCTTGCACGTCAGGGTCGACGTTACGGTGCCGGAAGAGCTGTACGGCTGTGAAGATCAGCACCAGACCGAAGATCAGGAACATGAATGAGAACAGCGAAAGCAGGGCGGAACCCAGTGCAATGAAGATCGCCCGCAGAATGAGTGCCAGGAGGATCCCGAAGATGAGAACTTTCTGCTGGTATTTTTCCGGGACCGCGAAGGTCGACATGATGATCACGAAGACGAAGAGGTTGTCGATGGACAGGCTCTTCTCAACGATGTACCCGGCGAAGTATTCCGCGCCGAACCCCCAGCCCACCTGCGCCGCGAAAACGAGACCGAACAGGATCGCGACCGCGATGTACAGCACCGACGAGAGTGCGGCCTCCCGAAACTTGACGACGTGCGGCCGGGCGATGGCCAAACCCAGGTCCAACGCGAGCAGACCCAGAATGACGGCGATGGTGAGCGTCCAGCGGAGCGCAGTTACTTCCAGCAACTGTGACCTTCCTGTCGTGTCCTCAGCGAGAATTTCAGCGTGAGCCTACTCATAAGAGGAACCAAATAAGCATGAACGTCAACAGTATCCTGCCTCTGCTGCTGTCCCCCTTCCGGGCAAGCGGCCTGCCCTGCTAAATCCCCAGCTCGTCCGCACTATTCTTTTCCAGTGACTTCAACAGCGATCTCTCCGGTGGGCTCCGACTCAGCATCGCCCTCCACCTTCCGGCAGCTTTCCGGTCTGCTGCGGATCGGCATGGGACTGCTGCTCCTCGCGAGCATCATTACGCAGATCACCGACCAGCTCTGGAACGACGCCTTCGTGGCGACCGAGTATTTCGGCTACTTCACCATCCAGTCGAGCCTGATGAACGTGGTCGTGCTGCTCGTGGGAGGTTCCCTCGCCCTTCGTCGAAGCACGGATTCCCAACTCCTCACCGGGGTGCGAATGTCGGTACTCACCTACGCGGTCGTCACCGGGGTCGTCTACAACGCGCTGCTGCGCAACGTCGTCTCCGATGGCTTCATCGGTGTCGGCTGGCCCAACGAGGTGTTGCACGTCTGGGCGCCGATCTTCATCGCGCTGGACTGGATCCTCTCGCCCGGGCGCCCGGCCCTGGCCTGGAAGCGCCTCGGTGTTGCCCTGATCTACCCGCTGGCTTGGGTGACTTACGCCGTGGTGCGGGGCACCCTGACCGGCTTCTACACCTATCCCTTCCTCGAACCGGCCCAGCCGGGCGGCTACGTGACCGTGATCTTCTACGTGCTCGGCATCGCGACCTTCATCACCGGTCTCGCCGCGGCCGCAATCGCCGCGAGCCGCCTCCGGCCACAGGTTTTGACGACCGAACCTGTGGCCTGATCCGCTGTCGCGGTCAGATCGATCGCGTTGGCGGCGCGAATGTGCTGAACGCGGCGATCATCTCGTCGACGCTGTGCGCCGCGGTCGACGGATGCCGGAACGGCCGGTTCCGCTCGATGCTGTAGTGATTGCGCCGCCCCACCCGTTCGCGGCGGATGTAGCCGGCCGTGACCAGGTCCGCCATGATGCTCAGCGCCGCCCGGGTTGACACCCCTACCGTGTCGGCGAGCTCCTGCACCCGCGCATCGGGGTTCCCCGCGATAGCCAGGAGCAGGTGCGCGTGGTGGGTGAGGAACGTCCACGGCTTGCCGGGGGCATCCGTCGGTCCAGGCGGCGGAACGGGCGGCGGTTCGGGCAGCATCTCGGTCATCGGAGGGTCTCGTTCACCTTCTTCTGCTCAGCCTTCTGTTCGGCCTTCTGCTCGGCATTCTGTGCCTTCTGCTCGGGCGTGCGGGCCGATCGGCGCCAGACCGGCTCCATCTGGGCGAGTTCCTCAGGGGTGGCCTCGCGGAACGAGCCGACGGGAGCGGCCTCGAACTCGCGCCGCCCCTGGCCCCGCGTGGCCCGGAGGCTGAGCATGACCGACACCGCGATGATCAGCGCGATCACAGATAGGGAAACGGTCGTCGGGATGTAGAAGACGTCGAGCAGCAGCATCTTGACGCCCACCCAGATCAGCACCAGCGAGAGACCAATCTTCAGGTAGACGAATCGGTGCATGAGGTCGGCGAGCAGGAAGTACATCGCCCGGAGGCCGAGGATTGCAAAGGCGTTGGCGGTGAAGACGATGAACGGTTCACTGGTGACCGCGAAGATGGCCGGGATGGAGTCCACGGCGAACACGACATCCGTCACCTCGACGAGCACGAGAACCGCCAGCAGCGGTGTGGCGAGCAGAATGCCGTTCTTGCGCACGAGTAAGCGCTGGCCGTGGAACGTCTCGGTCATCGGGATGAAGCGGCGGAAGAGGCGCAACACTTGGGATTTCTCGGGGTGCGCGTGCTCGTTGCGGGTGCGGATCATGCGGTAGCCCGTGAAGATCAGGAACGCAGCGAACACGTAGAGAATCCAGGAGAAGTTCTCGATCAACACGGCGCCCGCGGCGATGAAGATGCCGCGCAGCACGAGCGCACCGAGAACGCCGAGGAACAGCACCCGGTGCTGGTACTGGCGCGGCACCGCGAAAGCGGCGAAGATGATCGCCCAGACGAAGACGTTGTCGACCGCGAGGGACTTCTCGATCAGGTAGCCCGCGTAGTACTGCTGCCCGAACTCGGCCCCGGCCGTCACCCAGATCACGACGCCGAAGGAGATGCCGATGAGCACCCAGATCACGGACCAGATCGCGGCTTCGCGCACTCCGATCACATGGGCCTTGCGATGGGCGAACAGGTCGACGGCGAGCATGACGGCGATGATGCCGAACACCGCCAGCCAGGCGTAGAGGGGAACGTCCATGGGGAATGCCTTCCAGTCACTGCTTCGACTGGAGGTCTGGTCCAACCCGGATCGGGTCCCTGTGGCCGGGCTCCGATGACGGAACCGTAATGACGACCACACGCTGGGGATTACTCCCCTCCGAAAACAAGTGAAGCATACTTCACCCTTTGGCGCAAACAGCGGGGTTGACTGCGGCGGTTGAGCACTTCCGCCGCCGCGACTACCGCGCACTGGAACAACGGAGGATCCCATGACGGGTTTTGTCGACAAAATCGAGGACGCGGCCATCCGCAACTCGAATTTCCGCCAGGTGCTGTACACCGCCCGGGGGCTGCAGCTGGTCGTGATGGCGCTGGAGCCGGGCGAGGACATCGGGGAAGAGGTGCACCCGGATCGAAACCAGTACTTTCGGGTGGAGAAGGGCAAGGGCGAGATCTGGATCGACGGCACCAAGACGAAGATCAGGAAGAACTCCGCCATGGTCGTGCCGGCCGGCGCGCGGCACAATGTGCTCAACACGGGCGGCAAGGTGCTGCGGCTCACGGAGCCGAAGCCGAAGCAGAATTCACGCCAGGCGAAGCCGTCCGCCACGCAGGCTACGGCAAAGCCGACGTCGAAGACGGCCGCCAAGCCCGCCGCGAAGACACCACGCAAGCCGGCGGCAAAGCGCCCCTCGACGAGGGCGCGGTCCGCCGACACCAGCTAGCTGAGTGCGGCCTAACGAATTCGACGGAGATTTTGAGCATTTCGGGCTGAAACGGATGTTTGGGGCCGGTTTTGAGCAAAATCTCCGTCGAATTGGTTCGAGACCGCCTGGCTGGCGCCTAGCGGGTCCGGGCTCCGGCAGGCGCCGGCCGCACCCGCTGCGCCTGCAGCGTGCGTTCCCGCATTGCGAGGAAAAGCGGGAAGGTGAAGGCGAAGGCTGTCAGACCCGAGAGCACCACGTAGAGCCAACCCCGCTTCATCCCGATCCGCCTGGCCTCGACGATGATCAGGATGCTGCCGGCCACCGCCACCACCAGCAGGTCAACGGTCAGTGACGACACCGCCGGACCGCTGTTCACCCAGTCACCGACGAAGTCGCGTAGCTGCACGATCGCCAGCAGGTTGAAGGTCCAGGTGCCCACGAGGCCGCCGAGGCTGAGCGCCAGGTAGACGGCGGCGAGCGGGGTCCAGTTTTTGGTCATACGTCATTATTGCCGCCCGGTAGGGTCGAAAGCCGACCCTGGGAGCACCATGCCACACGCATCTCGCAAGCCTGCGTCAACCCGCAGCCGGCGTTCCAGGCGACGGCCCGTCACCGCCCTGATGGTGGTCCTGCCGCTCCTGGCTTTGGTCTGGGCGATCGTGGTCGGCGTGCCCGGCGTCACACCGGGCGAGACATCCGTTCCCTTCCCGGTCGGATCCACGGCCGCGGCCCCGGTGACCGGCGACGCGGCCGACCTGCTCGCCACCCTGCCGGTCAAGGGCAAGGCCGCGAAGACCGGCTACGACCGCACCGGCGAGTTCGGCTCCGCCTGGCGCGACGTGGACGACAACGGCTGCGACACCCGCAACGATATCCTGGCCCGCGACCTGGCCGCGATCGTGACCGACGCGTCCTGCCGGGTCTTGAGCGGCCAGCTGCTGGCGCCGTACACGGGCGAATCGGTGTCGTTCGAGCGCGGCGAGACCACCTCGATGCTCGTGCAGATCGACCATCTGGTCGCTTTGTCGAACGCCTGGCAAACCGGCGCCGCACAACTGACCCGGGAAGAGCGGATCGCCCTGGCCAACGACCCGCTGAACCTGCTGGCCTCCGACGGTGTCTCCAACTCGCAGAAGGGCGACGGGGACGCCGCCACCTGGCTACCCGCGGAGAAGTCGTTCCGCTGCGAATATGTGGCCCGCCAGATCTCCGTGAAGGCCACCTACGGCCTATGGGTGGCCCCGGCCGAGCACGACGCCATGGTGCGCGTGCTCGCGACCTGCCCCGGCCAGCCTGCCTACTCGGCCACGCCCGGTCTGGACTAGTCCCGCGCCGGCACAGCACGAACCGGCACAGCCCGGCTACACCGACACGAGGACCTCGTCGATCTCGCTGAAGCCCTGGTCGGTGACGGTGATGACCAGCTTGGCCGGGATCTGCTCCTTCATGGAGTCGACATGGCTGATCAGACCGATGGTGCGGCCGCCGGCGCGGAGACCGTCCAGGGTGCTCATCGCGGTTTCCAGGGTGGCGCCGTCGAGGGACCCGAAGCCCTCGTCGACGAACAGGGTGTCGAGGGCGATGCCGCCGGCCTGGTTCGACACGATTTCCGCCAGCCCGAGGGCGAGGGCCAATGACGCCAGGAACGTCTCGCCGCCGGAGAGCGACTGGGTGGGGCGGGCCCGCCCGGTGTGCGCGTCCCGGATCATCAGCCCGAGCCCGGACTGGCCACCACGGAACTGCACCGAGTCGTCGTGTTCGAGGGTGTAGCGGCCCCCGGTCATGGTGCGTAGCCGGTTGTTGGCCGCTGCAATGATCTGCTCGAGCTGCGCGGCGAGAACGTAGGTCTCCAGGCGCATCCGTTTCGTGTTGGGTTCGTCGCCGTGCACGGCCGCCGCCAACTCCCTAACCTGCGTCTGCGTGGACAGAAGCTCCGCGCCGGCGTCGAAGTGCACGCGGGCATCCGTGACCAGGCCGGTCATGACGGCCACCCGCTCCCCCAGGGAGCCGCGTTCGGCCAGCGCCGCATCCCGTTCCGCCGCCGCCGTCACCAGGGTTTCCCGGGCCGGACCGACGTCGGTCAGGCCGGCGGGAAGACCCGTGAGTGCCGGTTCAGCCAGCACCGAGCGCGCCGCCGCGCGCGAATCGTCGTGGCCGCGGATCAGCTCTTCCAGCTGCCGCACGTCGGCGTCGTTCTGGTGGGCGGCGGCCACGTCCTGCTCGTCGACGAAACCTTCGCGGTCCAGCTGAGCCTGAACGGATGCGCCGGCGGCGTTCCGCAGGCTCCGGCGCTCACGGCTGTGGTCGAGGGCCTCGCCGAGGGCCCGCGCGGAGGCCAGCTCTGCCCGCAGCCGATCGACCCGGTGGCCCACCGAGGCGAAGTCGCCGCGCTGGGCGGACACTCGGTCGTCGATGGCCTGTCGGGCGCTGCGGCGCTCGGCAAGCTGCACGGCCGCCTCATCGCGGGCGGAGCAGAGGCCTGCCAGGGCACGGCCGGCCTCGTCGAGTTCGGCCCGCAGCCGGCTCTTGTCGAGGCCGAGCGCTGCCGCCCGCACGCCCGCGTTCACGGCCGCGGCGAGGGCCACCTCGGACGCGGCCATTTCGGCGACGATTTCGTCGATGGTGCGCTCCCCGGCCCGGGCCCGGGCCTCGGCCAGGTCGGTGGCCACGGTGCCTGCGGCGGCGTGCGTCTGATCGAGTCGGGTCTGCGCCTGCTTCAGGCATGCCCGTGCCGCCACGATGTCGGCTTCGGTGACCGGTTCTTCGTCGCCGGTGGCGGGAGCCGGATGCGCGGTCGAGCCGCACACCTCGCACGGCTCCCCCGGCACGAGGTGCGAGGCCAACTCGACGGCGTGGCCGGCCAGCCGCCGGTCCACAAGGGTCTGGTAGCGCACCGCCGCCGCCGCGTTCTCGCCGGCGGCGACCGCGTCGGCCCGGTGCGCCACCTCCAGCTCCGCGTCGAGACGCCGCACCTGGCCGGCCGCGCCCTCGGCCGCCCGCAGCCGCTCCGCCTGGGCGCGCGCCTCGGGCTCGCTTGCCGCCGCCAGCGCGGCCGCCGCCAGGGCCTCGTCGACGTCATCCATCCGGTCCGGCAGCTCGTCCAGGAGCGCCTGGGTCTGCTCGACGGATGCCACGTGCAGGGCGAGCTCCTCCTGCAGCGTCACAATCTTGGCCTCGATGCCGGGCAGCAGCCGTTCGACGTCGAGAACGTCCTTCAACGATCCGAGCCGGCCCAGGAGATTCTCGATGACGGCCTTGAGGCTCTCAGTCGTTTCCACCAGACCTGGGTCGTCCTGGTACTCACGCCAGGCGCCGTGCGCGTACGATTCGCCGACCAGGGCACGTTCGAGCGCTTCCTCCGCCTCCCGACGCGTGCGGAGCGCCGGCCACACGCGGGACGCCCGGTTCGCGGCCAGCACGGCCGCCCGGTCGAGGGCGACCGTCACCTGCCGGGCCTCGAGAACGGCCAGGGCCGAGTGGGCTTCGTTGCGGCGGTCCTGCTGGCTGCGCAGGTCTTCCTGGGCCTGCACGTCGGCGGCGGCCAACTCCAGCGCCGACGTGGCCCGTTCGGCCCCCGCCGACGCCTCGGCCAGCAGCTCGTCCAGCTCCGCCAGGGCGGCGTCGAACCAGGCCCGGTCGCGACTGCCGGGCGCGTCATCGGAGTCGTCGCCGGGCAGGTCTTCGCGCTGCAAGTGCCGGGACGCGGTGGCCGCCAGACCGGCCAGGCGCTGGCGCACGGATTCCAGCCCATCATCGAGCGACTTGCGCCGGCTGATCAGCCCGAGTTCGAGCTGCTCGAACCGGGCGGTGCCGAAGAGGGTGCGCAGCACCCCTCGCCGGTCATCGGTCTTGGCCAGCAGGAACCGCTGGAACCGGTTCTGGGCCAGCAGGATCACCTGCAGAAACTGGTCCTGCTTGAGCGGCAGGATGCGGCTGAGCTCGTGCCCGACGTCGACCGGACGGGTCGCCACGCTGCGCCAGCCCTCAGGGGTGTCCCGGTCGTCGTGCAGGTCACGGATGTCGAGGCGCGCGTCGGGCGGTGACATGGTCGTACCCGGGCCACGCTTCTTGTTCTTCTCGTACCTGGGTGTGCGGTAGATGCGGTAGTCGTTCTCGTGCAGTGCGAATTCCAGCTCCACGAAAGTAGGGTCATCCGGTTCGCAGTGGTCACTGCGCAGCTGGGACTCCGTTCCCTCATAGCGCGGCACGCTGCCGTAGAGGGCGAAGCAGACGGCGTCGAGGATGCTGGACTTGCCGGCCCCGGTCTTGCCGGTGATCAGGAAGATTCCATCGGCATCGAAGCGCTCGAAGTCGATCACCTGTTCGTTCTTGTAGGGGCCGAATCCGGCGATCCGCAGGCGTTTGATCTTCATCGGCTCAGCTCCCTCAGGTCACCCTCGGTGAGGAGTTCCGCCACCAGGTCTCGTTCGAAATCGGATTGGCCGACCCCGTTGCGCACGAACTCGAGGAACCCGGCGACAATCTCGCGGTCACTCTGGCGGTCGATGCGCTCACCGTAGCTGACGGCATCCGAGTCGACGACGACAGCGGGCCGGTGCTCGAGCGTGACGCAGTGCGGGAATCGTTTCTGCAGGCGCCGGATGCCGTCGAGGGGACGCACCTGGTCGGTCAGGATTGCCGACACCCAGTCGGGCTCGAACTCGGCCAAGGCGTCATCGGTCAGGAGCTGTTCGATCTCGCCGGTGAGCACGCTGAGTCGCCGCGGGACCGGAAGCTCGATCCATTCGATGTCGGCGGCAGGGCCGGCCTGGAGCTCGACCAGCCAGCAGCCCCGCGGTTTGCCGGCCTCCGAGAAGGAGTAGTGCAGTGGTGCTCCCGAGTAGCGCACGCGGTCGGTGAGGTGGGCCCGCCCGTGGATGTGGCCGAGGGCGACGTAGTCCAGTCCTGTGAAGACCGACACGGGCACCAGATCGAGGCCGCCCGCGGTGATGTCCCGCACGGTATCGGTCGCCGCGGCCGCGGGCACTCCCGCCGCGAAGCAGTGGCTGAGCACCACCGATCGCCCGCCGCGCACGGCCAGGTCATCGCGGATGCGCTGCATCACGACGGTGAGCACCTGCTCGTGGGTCTTGAGCGGTTCGCCTGCCGGCCCGTGAAAAACGCTGAGGTGCCGGACCAGCGCCGGCTCCAGGTAGGGGATGCCATAGAAGTGCACTGGCCCGTGCTCGTCCGGCACGGTGACCGGTTCGAGGAACTGCTCCGGCCGGGTCAGCACATGGACGCCCGCGAGTGCGGCCCACTCCGCCTGGAAGCCGAGGCGGGTGGCGGAGTCGTGGTTGCCGCTGGTCATCACCACCGTGGCCCCTGCCTGCTTGATTTCCCGCAGCACCGCCGCGAGCAGCGTGTAGCTCTCGGCCGACGGCATGGCCGAGTCGAAGATGTCGCCGGCCACCGCCACCACGTCGATCCGGCGCTGCCGCACCACCTCCACCAGCGCATCCAGCACCTGATGCAGGGCATCCAGGGTCGAATGGGTGTGGAAGGTTCGCCCGATGTGCCAGTCGGAAGTGTGCAGGATCTTCATGATGCTCACGCTATCGCCGACGGCCGACACCCGGCGGCACCCGGCGGCGCCGGGCAGCACCGGGCAGCACCGCGCAGAGGGTTCTTTGTTTGTCTTTGTTTTTCTTGACAAACAAAAACAAACACAGGTAAAGTTTTTGTATTCTACAAATTCGTGGTTTCGGCCACTCAGCGTCGAGGAGGTCGCCATGTTCGCCGAAGAACGTCAGGCCCTGATCGTCGATCTGGTCACCAGTTCGAACCGGGTCACGGTCAGCGATCTCGCCTCCCGCTTCGATGTCACCCCCGAAACGGTGCGCCGCGACCTCGACAGCCTCGAGGGCGCCCGCCAGCTGCGCCGGGTGCACGGCGGCGCGGTCGCGTTCGACCGGCAAAGCATGTCCGAGCTCAGCCTCGAAGAACGCCAGACGCAACGGCAGGACGAGAAGCAGCGCATCGCGGCCGCCGCCCTCACCATGATTCCCTCGAGCCAGACCGGCTCCGTCTTGCTGGATGCCGGCACCACGACCGAGCTGCTCGCCGACCTCCTGCTCGACTGGACCCCGGCAGCCCCCGGTGACGAACTCCTGGTCATCACCAACGCGGTGCCGATCGCCACGAAACTCGCCGGCAACGACGCCATCTCGTTGTATATCCTCGGCGGCCGCGTGCGCGGCCTCACCCGCGCCGTCGTCGGTCCCAGCACCATCGCCCAGCTCGATTCGTTGCGGCCCGACATCGCGTTCGTCGGCGCCAACGGCGTGCACGCCGAATTCGGTTTCAGCACTCCGGATGCCGTTGAATCCGCCGTGAAGACAGCCATCGTCCGTTCGGCCCGTCGTGTTGTCGCACTGGCCGATTCGTCCAAGCTCGACAAGGAAACCCTGATCCGCTTCGCGGCCCTGGGCGACATCGACGTGCTGATCGCGGACGCTCTCCCATCAGATGAACTTGCCGCAGCCCTGGCCGCGGCCGACGTTGAGGTTGTGATCGCGTGATCATCACGCTTACTCCGAATCCGAGCCTGGATCGCACCATCGAGCTCCGCGCCCCGCTGGCCCGCGGCGAAGTTCAGCGCGCCGCTTCATCCCGCGAAGAACCGGGCGGCAAGGGCGTGAACATCGTTCGCGCCCTCGAGGCCTCGGACATCCTGAGCCTCGCCATCCTCCCCGGCGACGAGTTGGACCCCGTTCTGGTGGCCCTCCGGGCCGCGGGGGTGCCCCACCTCGGCATGCCGATCGGCGCCACGCTCCGGAGCAACGTCGCGCTGACCGAGATCGACGGCACCACCACCAAGGTGAACGTGCCCGGACCGGTGCTGACCGCCGCGCAGCAGAGCGACCTGATCGAACTCGTGCTGGAGAAGGCGGAGGGTGCCAGCTGGCTCGTGCTGGCCGGATCGCTGCCGCCTGGAGTGCCCGTCGACTTCTACGCCGACATCACCCGGGAGCTCCGCAGCCGGTTCGGCGCGAGCGCCCCTCGGGTGGCCGTCGACTCGTCCGGCGCGCCCCTCGCCGCCGCCGTCACGGCCGGACCGGACCTGATCAAGCCCAACGCGGAAGAACTGGCCGAGCTCACCGGCATCCCCGACCCGGAGAGCCTCGAGGGCAATCCGGTGCTCGTGGCCCGCGCCGCCGAGCGTCTCGTCGCCACCGGAGTTGGCGCCGTGTTGGCCACCCTCGGTTCCCAGGGTGCCGTGCTGGTGACCGAAGACGGCGCCTGGCTCGCGAAAACGCCGCCGATCAACGCGCGCAGCACCGTCGGAGCCGGCGATTCATCCCTGGCCGGCTACCTGCTCAGCAGCATCGCCGGCGGCTCCGCCCCCGACTCTCTCCGCCAGGCCGCAGCCCACGGGGCCGCAGCCGCGTCCCTGCCCGGATCAACCGTTCCGGCACTGCACCAAACCAGACCGGGCGACGTCACCCTGACGTCGCTCAACACCCATCCAAAGGAGGATGTCCAGTGAGTGCACTGATCACCCCGGAGCTTGTCGCTCTGGATAAGAACCTCGGAGCCGCACCCTCGAGCGTAATCCGGCATCTTGCCGAGCTCGTCGTAGGCGCCGGCCGCGCCACCGAGATCGAGAGCCTCTACGCGGATGCCCTCGCTCGCGAAGCGAAGACGGCAACCGGCATCCCCGGCGGCCTGGCCATCCCGCATTGCCGTTCGGCAGCGGTTACCGAGCCGACGCTGGCGTTGGCCCGACTGACTTCGCCGGTCGACTTCGGCGCCGCCGATGGCCCCGCGGACCTCGTCTTCCTGATCGCCGCTCCCGAGGGCGCGGACCAGGAACACCTCAAGATCCTGGCCAAGCTCGCCCGCTCGCTGATGAAGGCCCCCTTCACCGCCGCGCTGCGCGCCGCGAAGACCCAGGCCGAAATCGTCGAACTGGTCACCAGCGTCGTCTCCCCGGCTCCCGTGGCCGCCGGCGGCGTCGTCGGCGCCGGCGCCAACGTCGGAAGCACGCCCGCCGCATCCGCCGGTGTCAAGCGCATCGTCGCTGTGACCGCCTGCCCGACCGGCATCGCGCACACCTACATGGCTGCCGAATCGCTCGTTGCCGCGGCGAAGGCCGCCGGCGTCGACCTGCAGGTCGAAACCCAGGGCTCGGCCGGCCTCACGATGCTCGACCCGGCCGTCATCGCCGCGGCCGACGCGGTCATCTTCGCCGTCGACGTCGACGTTCGCGGTCGCGAGCGCTTCGCCGGTAAGCCCGTCATCCAGGTGCCCGTCAAACGCGGCATCGACGAACCGGCCAAGCTCATCCACGATGCCCTGGCCGCGGCCCAGAACCCCAACGCCCGCCGCGTCGGCGGCACCGTCGGTGCGGCCGAGGCCGAGGAGACCAGCGAGCACTTCGGCCAGAAGGTCAAGCGCGCCCTGCTCACCGGTGTCAGCTACATGATCCCGTTCGTCGCCGGTGGAGGTCTGCTGATCGCCCTCGGATTCCTCCTCGGAGGCTACGAGATCACCGAGGTCGCCGACACGGTCACCCTGGAGAACAACCTGTTCAACCTGCCGGAAGGCGGCATGCTGACCTATCTGGGAGCGGTCTTCTTCAAGATCGGCGCGCTGTCGATGGGCTTCCTGGTTCCGGCCCTGGCCGGCTACATCGCCTACGCGATCGCCGACCGTCCCGGAATCGCCCCCGGTTTCGTCGCCGGTGCCGTCGCCGGGTTCATGGGTGCCGGTTTCCTCGGCGGCATCGCCGGTGGTCTGCTGGCCGGTGTCGCAGCCGCCAGCTTCGCCAAGCTCGACGTGCCGCGCTGGCTGCGCAGCCTGATGCCCGTCGTCATCATCCCGCTGGTCGCGTCGATCGTCGCCTCGGGCCTGATGTTCCTGGTGCTCGGTGGCCCCATCGCGCTGCTGACCACCGCTCTGAACGAGTGGCTGTCCGGCATGACCGGCGCCTCCGCCATCCTGCTCGGCCTGATCCTGGGCCTCATGATGGGGTTCGACCTCGGCGGACCGGTCAACAAGGTTGCCTACGCCTTCGCCGTCGCCGGTCTCGGCACCGCAACCATGGCCAACCAGGCTCCGTGGCAGATCATGGCTGCGGTCATGGCCGCCGGCATGGTTCCGCCGCTCGCCATGGCCCTGGCCACGGTGCTCGACCGCCGACTGTTCACTGTCGCCGAGCGCGAAAACGGCAAGGCCGCCTGGCTGCTGGGTGCGTCGTTCATCTCCGAAGGCGCCATCCCGTTCGCTGCCGCAGACGTGCTCCGCGTGATCCCGGCCTCCATGGTGGGCGCCGGCGTGACCGGTGCTCTCTCGATGGCCTGGGGCGTCACCTCGAAGGCCCCGCACGGCGGAATGTTCGTCTTCTTCGCCATCGACAGCTTCGCGCTCTTCGCCCTGGCGATCGCGATCGGAACCGTCGTAACGGCCATCCTGGTGATCGCGCTGAAGCGATACGCTCGAAAGACACCGTTGGTCACCGCGGACGCAGCAGCGCCCGCCCTGGTCAACGCTTAACCGCACGTCGGCCGCTCCGAGAAATTCGGGGCGGCCGACGCGTAGCATCAATAGCGCAGTATTTCTGCTGCGCAAGAATAGAGGTTGTCCCGTGCAGAATTTCACTGGTGTAGGCGTAAGCCCCGGCCGGATCATCGGATCCGTTCGCCAGATGCCCAAACCGATCAGCGAACCCCCGGCAGGTGAACGCCTGGATGCGGCGACTACGCCCGAAGTCGCAACGGCAGAGCTGCGGACAGCCTCCAAGGTGGTGCAAACCGAGCTTCAGCGTCGCGCCGAAGCCGCCACGGGCGCCAGCAAGTCGGTTCTCGAAGCCACCGCGCTGATGGCCACCGACCCGATGCTGATAAAAGCTGCAGTGAAATTAATCGTTACCGGAACATCCGCCGAACGCGCGATCTGGGAGTCCGGCGCATCCGTCGCCGAGATGCTGCACAACCTCGGTGGCTACATGGCCGAGCGGGCCACGGATGTCCTCGACGTGCGGGCCCGGATCGTCGCCGAGCTGCGCGGCGTCACCGCCCCCGGCATCCCCCAGTCTGACGAGCCCTTCGTGCTCGTAGCCGAGGACCTCGCCCCGGCCGACACCGCCACCCTCGACCCGAACAAGATCCTCGCCCTGGTCACCAGCGGCGGCGGACCGCAGTCGCACACCGCGATCATCGCCCGCGCCCTCGGCCTGCCGGCCGTCGTCGCCGCCGCCGGCGTCGACGCCCTCACCGATGGCACCGAGGTCTACGTGGACGGCGCCGCCGGAACCCTCCAGGTTGACCCCGGCGACGACGAGCGCACCGCCGTCACGGCGTGGGAGCACGTCGCGGCCAGCCTGTCCGTGTTCGACGGCACCGGCACCACCGCCGACGGCCACCTCGTTCCGCTGCTGGCCAACGTGGGCGGGGCCGCTGACGCGGTCAAGGCCGCGGCCGCCGGCGCAGAGGGCGTCGGACTGCTCCGCACCGAGTTCTGCTTCCTCGAGCGCGACATCGAGCCCACCATCGATGAGCAGGTCGTGGCCTACCGCGGCGTGTTCGACGCGTTCCCCGGCAAGAAGGTCGTCGTGCGCACGCTCGACGCCGGCGCCGACAAGCCTCTGCCGTTCCTCACCGACAGCACGGAGCCCAACCCGTCGCTCGGCGTGCGCGGCTACCGCACCGACCTGACCAGCCCCGGCGTGCTCAAGCGCCAGCTCACAGCCATCGCCACCGCCGCGCAGGCCTCCTCCGCCGTGGTCTGGGTGATGGCTCCGATGATCGCCACAGTCGACGAGGCCGCCGACTTCGCCGCCATGTGCCGCGTCGCCGGGCTGAAGACCCCCGGCGTCATGGTGGAGGTTCCCTCCGCGGCGCTCCGCTCCGCGAGCATCCTGACCGAAGCCGAATTCGTCAGCCTCGGCACGAACGACCTCACCCAGTACACGATGGCCGCCGACCGTCAGCTCGGAACCCTCGCCGCGCTGAACTCGCCGTGGCAGCCCGCCGTGCTCCAGCTGATCCAGCTCACCGTCACGGGGGCGATATACGAGGGCCACAACAAGCCCGTCGGCGTCTGCGGCGAAGCCGCCGCCGACCCGGTTCTCGCCGTCGTACTCGTCGGGCTGGGTGTCAACACCCTGTCCATGACGGCCCGGTCGATGTCCGCCGTGGGCGCCGTGCTGAAGTCCGTGACGCTCGAACGGGCGCAGGAACTTGCCCAGATCGCCGTTTCGGCCCGTAATTCGGACGAAGCGCGTACCCGCGTGCGCGCCGGATTGCCCATACTTGAAGAGCTGGGTCTCTAGCCGCTTCGGATTTACGTCGCATCGCATCATCGCCGGCGAGCCACCCCTTCGCCGGGCACCAATTAGGAGGAACCATGTCCGAACGTAAAGCCACCATCGCGAGCCGTGTCGGCCTGCACGCGCGCCCCGCATCCATCTTCGCGGCGGCCGTCGGCGATCTGACCCTCGAGGTCACCATCGCCCTCGAGGCCGACCCGGCCGAGGACGCGATGGATGCCTCGAGCATCCTGTCGCTGATGAGCCTGGGTGCCGCCAACGGCGACATCGTCGTGCTGCGCGCCGAGGGCGACGGAGCCGATGAGGCTCTCGAATCCCTCGTCAAGCTCCTCGAAACGGACCTCGACGCCGAGTAGCACCCCCGACCGAAGGCACCCTCAGTCCGCGCGAATCATGCCGGAGCGAGGGTGCCTTTTCGTGGGTCAGGCTCCGACGCCGGAGGTCAGGCCCGGTCGGGCGTGACCAGGGTGATGAACGCGCTCAACTGGGCCAGGCTCTCCACACTCGAGGGCAGGGTCTCGGTCAGGGCCGGCGAGTAGACCAGCCAGGCCGCCCACTGGGCACGGGAGATGGCCACGTTGAGCCGGTTTGCCAGGAGCAGGAACTCGAGGCCGCGCGGTACGTCCTCTGCTGCGGAGGCGGCAAGCGAGACCACGGCGACCGCCGCCTCCCGGCCCTGGAACTTGTCGACGGTGCCCACCGGCACGTCACCCAGGCCGGCCTGCACGAGGTGGCGGCGCAGCAGCTCGACCTGCGCGTTGTAGGGCGCCACGACGATCACGTCGCCCTGCGCCAGCGGTGCGCTCCGGCCACCGGATGTCCAGGGTCGGCCGAGCAGACCGGTCACCAGTGAGACCACGGCTTCGGCCTCCTCCACCGACGAGGTGGAATTGAACCGGTGCGGCACGGGCACCGGGTGCAGGCCCGGCTCCACAGCCTCGAGTCGGCGATCGGAGGGGTGCGAGCGCAGCCGCCCCTCGTAGGACAGCGCCGACACCGGAGCGCAGATCCTCGGATGCATGCGCCAGCTGGTCTTCAGAAAGTAGCCGAATTCCGGCGGGAGCACCTGGTGTCCGTCGCTGAGCCAGCCCAGAGCCGAGCCGTCTACCGGTTCGGGGTGCGTGCCCTGGCTGACCTGCGGCAGCTGTTGCGGGTCGCCGAGCAGCAGCAGGCGCTCGGCCGCGACGGCTGCTGCGATGGTGCTGGCGAGGGAAAACTGGCCGGCCTCGTCGATCACGAGCAGGTCGAGGGAGCCCCGCGGCACCCGGTCGGCGTTGCTGAAGTCCCAGGCGGTGCCGCCGAGCACCCAGCCGCCGGACTGCCCGGTGAACCGGGCGAAGGTCTTGGTATCCAGGAGGGTCCACGGCACCGGCTTTTTCTCGTCGCCCTTTTTCGCTTTCTTCCCGACCTGGCCGGGCTCCAGCCCCGCCTCGATTCCGGCGGCGAGTACGGCCCGGAGCATGTTCTCGACCGCGGCGTGGGACTGCGCGACGACGCCCACGCGCCAGCCGTGCCGCACGACGAGGTCGGCGATCACCCTCGAGCCGACGAAGGTCTTGCCGGTTCCGGGCGGGCCCTGCACCGCGAGGTAGGACCGGTCGAGCACAAGCAGGGTGTCCCGGATGGCGGTGCGCACATCCCCCTCACCGTCGCCGTCGCCGGCACCATCGCCCTCGCCGTCCCCGGCACCGGCACCATCGCCGGGGCGCGCCGGTGGCTGCACCAGGGGCTGCGCCGGCCCACTTGCCCCGAGCAACCGGGGCGGGCGTCGGCGCAGCAGGTCGAAGGCCGCGTCCGGCAGCGGTTCCGGCCACCGGGAGAGCACGGCGCGGCCCCACTCCGAGATCGCGGTCACCTGGCTACCGGCTGGCGGCGGGGTGCCGGGGGTGAGGGCGATCGGCATTTCCCGGTGGGCGGGTGCATCGCGTTCGAGCACCTCCTCGACCAAATAGACCGACTCGTCGATCACGTCGATGATGGTCGCCCTGTTGTGCGCGGTGCGCGCTCCGGGGGCGTCGCTGCGGCTGATCGGCGGGTAGGGCAGGTCGTAGAGCAGGAACGGCTGCTGCCCGACCGTGAGCGAACTGCCCGGCGCGAGTGCCCCGGTCAGGCGCAGTACCCGGCGGTCGAGCGACTGGCGGCCTTCCCGGTGCCAGCCCAGGTGCAGGGCTGCTGTTTCGACGATGAGTACGTCCCTGGTGTCCGCCCAGTCGTCCACGGGCGCGCCCAGGCGACTGTAGTGGTCCCACCAGAACGATTTCTGCTCCCGCCGGTGGTAGTCGATCGCCGCCGAGGCGAGGGCGAGCGCGGTCTGGTCGGCGGTGCGCTCGGCCGGCGGAACGTCGGCAAGCAGCGCGGAGAGTTCCCGGTAGACCGGGTCCGGTTCCCGCACCGGCAGGGGCACGCCCGCCAGGGTCGCCGGCGACGCTGCGGTGGCGCCCGGCTGCTCGGCGGCGCGGGCCAGCAGCCAGTCGCGCAGGCGCAGGGTGGAGCGGCAGTCGTACGCGTTGTAGCGGGCGATGTCCGTGAGAATCTGCTCTGCGGCATCCGTCTGTCCGGTGGCCAACAGGGTGCGCGAGCGCACGTATTCGGTGATCGAATCGGCGGCGTTGGCCACGCCCTCGCGTTCCTCGAGCCCCATGTAGAGCGGTTCGAGCTTCTTGAGCGAGTAGCTGCGGCTGCCGATGCGTAAGCCCTGCCGCACGATCGGGTAGAGGTCAACGAGCACATTCCGGCGCAATAGGTCGTCGACCGCTTCTTCGCCGACCCCGTGCCGGGCGGCAAGGCCGAGCAGGTGGGTGCGCTCGTAGGGGGCGTAGTGGTAGATGTGGAGCCCCGGATGCCGCGAACGGCGCTCCCGCACATACTCCAGGAAGTCGATCAGGGCCTGACGTTCCTCGGCGTGGTCGTGCGCCCAGAAGGTGCGGAAGGTATCGTCCGGCAGGGCCAGACCGAACAGATAGTCCAGCCCCCACTGTCCGTTGCCGGCCTCCTGGTAGAGCGGGTCACCCTCGAAGTCGAAGAAGATGTCCCCCGCGTCGGGTGCGGGCAGCGCCGCGAGGGCGGCCGGGTTGATGATCTCCCAGTTCAGTGGCCGGCCGGGAGCTCGGGGGGCGATCTGCAGCCGGGCCTGCCCCTGCAGGGTCGCTAGCGTGGCGTCTGACAAACCGGGGACGGGCTCGCGCCGCGCGGCGAGGTCGTCGATGGAGCGGACGCCCGCGGAGCGCAGCCGGGCGCGCTGGCTGAGCCGCAGGTTCGCGACCAGGAGCACGTCCCGGTGCTGCTGCACCTGCTCCTCGCACAGGTCACAGCGGCCGCAGGCGGCGTAGCGAGGGTCACCCCACGGGGTGGGTGCAGGGTCGGCGAGGCGTTCGTCGACCAGCCGCTCGAGGCGGGCGCGCCGGGCGCGGTAGACCGGCAGGATGTCCTGCAACCGGTGCGAGCTCGTGCGGCCGTCGCCGAGCAGAAGGTGCACGTTCTCCCCCGTCGGGATGCCCATCCGCTGCAACTGGTCGCTATACGCCGCCAACTGCAGCAGCGCCGTGATCTTCGCCGAGCGTGCCAGCTTCGTGTCGTAGACCTCGTAGGTCGCGGCATGGTCGGCGGGGTCGGCGGGGTCGCTCGGGTCGCCGCTCCCGGTGCGGATGATGAAGTCCGCGTAGCCCAGGAATCGCCCGTCGAAGAACGCAGCCTGGAACACCACCTCGGCCCCTGCGCGCAGGGCCGCCTCGCTCATTTCAACGGCGGAACCGATGTCGGCGAGGTCGCCACGTTCGATCTCGACGACGGTGCGGGCCGCGCGCAGCTGTTCGAGCATCCGCAGTTCGTGGGCGTCGCCCAGCGCGGCGGTGCGCTGGAGCATGGCGTCAGCGGCTGCCGGGGCGGCGTCGATGCGTCCCAGTTTCGCGTCGAGTCGGCGCAACAGTGCCCACTCGCACGCGGCCGCGGCGCTGAGGTCGCTCGCCGAGTAGACAACGGTGGCAGGGTCTGGCAGGAACACGTCGATCTCCTCTTTGCGCACGCACAACCACACCGGAAGCGCTGGTCACGGTGGTTTCGAGGCTAGCCGACACCACCGACCAGAACAGGGGGTGCCGCGCCCTTCCCCCTGCAGCCGTGCTCAACTAGGGTTGGCCTACACGCGGCAGACGAGGTTTTTGATGGCTGTCCGCGCGGCGGTTCACTGTTGATCCGATTCTGGCCGATTGCGGGCCCGATGTGCGACGACCGAGTGCCGTATCCCTGCAACCAAGCGAGAAGGAACACACCGTGACTGACAGCCAGAACCCCGTACCCACTGCCAACGCCACCGGCCCCGACGCCCACAACATCAAGGACTGGACCGACCTCGGCAAGGAGATGTGGTCCTACCTGACCGGCAAGAGCGCCGCCATCAACTACAGCTTCATCGACATGACGGTGGAGGTGCCGCGCGACATCGGCCCCGACGCCCCCCGTGCCACTTGGAAGCTGAACGGCACACTGCGGGTCACCACGAGCGAGGGTTCAGGCACCGAACCGCTCACCAAGTAGTCATGAGCCCCACCACCCGCCTGGACATCGACCTGGAGTTCTCCCTCGCGGAGCCGGGCACACCGGGCGACACCACGGAGGCAACCGGCGCCGAGCAGATGGGCGGAACCATCACGGCCAGCGGCCTCGACGTCGAGATCTTCTCCAGCAAGCCCGAGATGTTCGTGCGCACCAGCACGATGAAGCTGAAGGAACTCCGCGGCCTGGCCGGCGACCTGGCCGAGCGCGGCCTGACCGTCTCCGTGTCCGGCCCCGACGGCCTGATCATCCGGCTGGGAGCCGTCAAGGCACCCGTCATCCAACGGCTGCTGACCGGTTCGTCGCACATTACGCTCGGCAGCCGGGCCGCGCTGGTTCCGCTCCTGCGGCGGCGCAGTGCCGCACCGGAGGCGGGCCTGTCCCTGCCGTTGCCGCCGGCCACCCTGTTGCCGTTGGTGCCGACCTTCGACCGGCGCATCCGTCGCCGGGTGACCACGACGCACTACACACCGGGGGCAGGCCGGCCCCGGCTGGTTTTTGTGATCGGCTCGAAGAACTGGAACGGTCAGATGCCGCGCGAGTTCGATCTGCTGCCGACGGTCACCACCATCGGTTCGGCCCCGGATGCCGACCTGCAGCTGGCCGGTCTGCAACCGTTCCATGCCGAAATCCGCCACGACGACAACGACGAGTACATTCTGTATCCGCTCGGCGACGTTTCCGGCGGAGCCAAGCGGAATTACCGGCAGGACGAGAACGACGGGCAGGTCCTGCGCACCGGCGCCCGGATCGAAATGGGTCCGTGGCGCATGGCCTACTTCCGTGAGGAGTATGCCGACCACGGCCGCCCCCACGGCGGTCGCGTGGGCGGGGAACTGTCCGTGCAAAAGCCGCAACCGAGCCGCCGCGCAGCCCGGTTGGAGCGCGAGGCCAACGCCGCCGGTGCCGGCACCACGAACGGCGGCACCGAGCCGATGACCGCGCGGCCGGGGCCGGTGGACGACTCCGAGATCTAGGGTCAGGTCCGGGTCGGCAGATCCTGGCTGCGCCACTCGCGGCGCACGCTGTGGAAGCCGGCACACGGTAGAACGTGTGCCGGCTTCTCTAGTATGAATCGCGACGGATTCCGCCGAGCCCTGCGCCGCCCTGCGCTGCCCCACGCTGCCCTGCCCTGCCCTGCCGCCCTGCCCTGCCCTGCCCTGCCCTGCCCTGCCCTGCCCTGCCCTGAACCAATTCGACGGAGATTCTGAGGAAAAAGCGGGTTAACGGGCTGTTTGGAATGATTGTGGGCAAAATCTCCGTCGAATTCGTTCGGGATTCGCGGTGGAGCACGGGGTGGCGGGTGGGGTGACGCACGGGGTCGCGGGTGGATGCAGAGCGCACCCGTGCGGCTGCAAATCCGGCGGGTGTTGTGGCCAACTCAGGAGATCCGTCCGGCCGGGACGGACATCCGCACCCGTTCCGCACTGGTCCGTGGGAGCCGGGCAATGCGGGCGACGGATGTCCTGAGTTGGCCACACGCGCAGGCTCGGCCGGGCCTGACCCGCGGCAGGTCTCCTGCGTTGGCCACACGCGCAGGCTCGGCCGGGCCTGACCCGCGGCAGGTCTCCTGCGTTGGCCACACGCGCAGGCTCGGCCGGGCCTGACGCGCGGCAGGTCTCCTGAGTTGGCCACACGCGCAGGCTCGGCCGGGCCTGACCCGCGGCGGAGCCCGGGATTCCCACACCCGCGAAACCCCCTGGCCGTCAGGTACACGCAGCTAGACGGGCTCCCCCGCGGTCTCGGCCGCCGGGATACTCTGGCCGGGGACGGCATCCTCGCGGCGCGACTCCGCGTGTGGCGCGGTGCCGGAAAGCCGTAGCGTCGCCAGGAAGCCGAGCACGAGGAACCCGGCTGCGGCGTACGCCGAGTAGCGGGTGCCGTCGCTGAACGCCTCGCGGGCGGCATCCGCCAGCTCGGGGCTCTGCTCTTCGAACGACGGGATCACCGAGCCCGCACTGTCGACGACCGCGTCGACGATCTGACTCCGGGTCTCGGCAGTCAGCCCGGGCACCTCGGCCAGCTTCGCATCGAGCGACGTACCGACCGTAGTGAACAGCACGGTGCCCAGCACCGCGATGCCGAGCGCCGAGCCGATCTGCCGGGCGGTGCTGGACGTGCCGGAGCCCTGGCCGCTCTGCGCCACCGGCACATCCTTGAGCACGACGCCGGTGAGCTGGGCGGTGGCCAGCCCCACGCCGATGCCGTAGACGAACAGGAACGGCACCACGACGAGCCAGGTGGACTCGGCCGTGATGACCAGGCCGAGGCCGGCGACGCCGATGATCTCGGCGACGATCCCGAACCGCACGATCGTCTCGGGTGAGATCTTGTTGCCGAACGCCCCGGACACCCCGCTGGCCACGAACGAGCCCAGCGCGAGGGCGAGCAGCACGAATCCGGTCTGCAGGGCGTCGTAGCCGAGCACATTCTGCAGCCAGAGCGGCAGTGAAAGGATGATGCCGAACTCACCGAGGGAGACGATCATGGCCGCGATGTTGCCGTTGCGGAACGACGGGATCGAGAACAGGGAGAAGGCGAGCAGGGTGGTCATGCCGGCCCGCTGGCGGTAGAGCCCCCAGTAGATGAAGGCCACGCCGGACACGACGGTGATCAGGAACACAAATGGAATAATCGACAGCGAGTACGGCCAGGTCCAGTCTCCCGCAACCGGCGCTTTGTCGGTGAGCCACCAGCCGTAGGTGCGTCCCTCGATCAGCCCGAAGACGAGCGACGCGCTGGTGATCACCGAGAGCACGGCGCCGACGACGTCGATGCGGCGCGGCTCGCCGGCATCCTTCGATTCGAGCACGAAGACCAGTACGCCGACGACGATGACGATGCCCAGTGGCACGTTGATGCCGAATGCCCAGCGCCAGGAGAAGGAGGTGGTGAGCCAGCCGCCGAGCAGGGGGCCGACGGCCACCATGCCGCCGATGGTCGAGCCCCAGATCGCGAACGCGATGCCTCGGTCACGGCCGCGGAACGTGGCGTTGATGATCGAGAGCGTGGTGGGCAGCACCATCGCACCGCCGACGCCCTGGATCAGCCGACCCAGGATCAGGAGTTCGCCCGTCTGCGCGAGCGCCGCGAAGACGGATGATGTGGCGAAGACGATTACGCCGAGAATCAGGATGCGCCGTCGACCGAACCGGTCGGCAAGCGTTCCGAAAACCAGCAGCAGGGCCGCGAAAACCAGGGTGTAGCTCTCCTGCACCCACTGCACCTGGGTCGAGGTGATCGCCAGGTCGTCGACGATCGAGGGGATGGCCACGTTGATGATCGTGGAATCGACGATGATCAGGGCGACGGCGACGCTGATGAAGACGAGACCGGCCCAGCGCCGGCGCGCCGAGGTGACGCCCGCCGGGGTGACAGGCAGGGTGGCCGGATCGCTCACGCGGTGACCGATCGGGACGTGGCGGATGTGGCGGACGTGACGGACCTGGAGGTGCGCACGCGCACGGTGATGGTGGCGATCAGGATGGCGGCCACGGCGACGATCGCCGCGATCGCCGTGGGAGTGGAGAGCAGGGCGCCGGCCAGCCGGGCCATGGCCACCCAGGCCAGGCCCCAGCACAGCGACGCGGCCGGGGCGAGGCGGCCGTGGCCGTAGATCGCGAGGACTACGCCGACCAGCCCGGCGACGGCGATGACCAGCACCGCCCACAGGTCCGCGCTGAGGCCGAAGCCTTCGAAGCCGGAGGCGACGAGCACCGCGGTGACGTTGGCGGCGGTGGCGATGGCCACCCAGCCGAGGTACAGGCCCACGGTGCCGTCGGCGACGATCGTCTCAATCAGGTTTTTGGGCCGGGTGCGGAGCGTGAGCTGGAACGCCCGGATCAGCACGACCAGCAGAAGCACGATCACGGGCACACTGAGCCAGAGCAGGTCGAACTGGATGCTCAGGATCCAGGCGGCGTTCAGCACGAGCGACGCTGCGATCGGGTAGCCCAGGGCGCGTTGGCGGTCATCCGTTCTCTGCGCCGGCAGGAGCTGCCACAGGGCGTAGGCGATGAGGCCGAGGTAGATCGCGGTCCAGATGCCGAAGGCCGGCCCGTCGGGGGCGATCGGGGTGGCGTCGGCGGCGAGCGCTCCGCCTGACGCGTTCTGGATCGGGGTTCCGCCGGCGGCGCCGGACCCGATGAACGATCCGACGACGGCCAGGATCACGCTCGCCAGCACCACCGTTTGACGCAGTGGATCGCTGCTCTTATTCATCTCGGTCTCCCAACAATCTGCCACCTTAATAGTCGACGGTTTCATCCTGACCTCTTCCGCCCCCTGGAGTATGCGAAACTGCCGCATGCGCATCAACGGAGTGCACCACATCGCCATTATCGCCAGCGACTACGACGTGTCCAAGGCCTTCTACCTCGACGTTCTCGGCTGCACGCTCGAAGCGGAATACTTCCGGGCCGCGCGCCGGTCGTGGATGGGCAAGCTTGCCCTGAACGGCCACTACCTGATCGAACTGTTCTCTTTTTCCGACACCCCGCCCCGGAAGAGCGGCCCGGAAGCGCTCGGACTGCGCCACCTCGCGTTCGAGGTCGACGACGTACCGGCCGCGCGCGACGAGCTGATCGGCAAGCACGTCGAGGTTGAGGAACTGAGGGTGGACCCGAACACCGGCAAAGCGATGTTCTTCTTCCGCGACCCCGACGGGCTGCCGCTGGAAATCTACGAGCGCTGAGTCGGGACGCTATTGCTCCGGGCTGCTACTGCTCGGTCACCAGGTGGAAGACCACTCCGTCATCTTGCACGGACACGCGCAGGCGGTCGAGACCGGAGACCACCAGGTCGGCCTCCAGGTCGGCGGCCCGATGGGTGCCGACGACGCCGATCGTGGCGCAGCCGGCGGCGCGGGCGGCGGCAAGGCCGGCTGGGGCATCCTCGACTACGACGCAGCGGGCCGGGTCGACACCGAGGCGTTCGGCAGCCAGCAGGAACGGCTCGGGGAACGGCTTGCCGCGGCTGGTGTCGTCGATGGTCACCACCGTGAGCGGCGCGGGGAAGCCGGCGGCGTCCAGGCGCACCAGGCACAGCTGCCGGGCACAGGACGTGACGATCGCCCGGCGGTCCTCGGGGATGCTCGCCATGAGTTCCGCCGCGCCGGCCAAAATCCTGACGCCATCCGTGTCGGCCAGTTCGAACTCGGTCAGCCGGGTGACGGATGTCTCGACCAGCTCCTCCGCCACCAGGGTCGCGATCATCTGACGCGCCGGCACCCCGTGCTCGGGGCCGGTGAACGACGGGCCGAGGCCGACCTCGGCACCCCAGCGCAGCCAGGACCGGGTGACCGCCTGAGTGGAGTCGACCAGGGTGCCGTCCATGTCGAAGAACACCGCCTGGAAGACCTGCCCCTGCAGGGCCTCCTCCCAGGAGGTTTCGAGCGGGGCGATTCCGGGCTGCGTCATTGTGGTTCCATTCGTCTCTGGGCTGGTACCCCTCAAGTCTGCGCCCTCACGGAACTACGCTATGACTCATGACCACTCCTCCCCGCGCGGTGCAGAAGCCACAGCAGCGCAGTTTCCATGACGACGTGTTCACCGACAACTACGAGTGGCTGCGCGACAAGGACAGCCCCGAGGTGATCGCGCACCTCGAAGCCGAGAACACCTTCACGGATGCCCGCACCGCCCACCTGGCCCTGCTGCAGGAGCAGGTCTTCGAGGAGATCAGGGGCCGCACCCAGGAGACCGACCTCAGCGTTCCGGTGCGACAGGGCCACTGGTGGTACTACACCCGCACGATGGAGGGGAAGGAATACGGCATCCACTGCCGTGCGCCGATCTCCGCGCCGGACGACTGGACCCCGCCGGTGCTTCCCGAGCAGATCCCCGAACAGACCAGCGGGCAGGCGAGCGGGACCGCCGGTCTCCCGGGCGAGCAGATCGTGCTCGACGACAACGCCGAGGCAGCCGGCCACGAGTTTTACTCGCTCGGCAGCACCGACGTGAGCGGCGACGAGAACCGGCTGCTCTACGCCGTCGACACCGAGGGCGACGAGCGGTACACCCTGCGCGTGCGCGACATCGCGACCGGCGAGAATCTCGCGGACGAGATCCCGAACACCGGCGAGGGTGCACTGTTCGACCCGAGCGGCCGCTACATCTTCTATACGACCGTGGACGACGCCTGGCGGCCCGACACCGTGTGGCGACACGAGGTGGGAACCGCGGTCGCCGCCGACATGTCGGTCTTCCACGAACCCGACGAGCGCTTCTGGGTGGGCATCGGCCTCACCCGCAGCCGCAGGTTCCTGCTGATCGAGGCCGGCTCGAGCGTGACCACCGAGACCCGGCTGCTCGACGCTGCCGACCCGACCGGCGAGTTCGCCCTGGTGTGGCCGCGGCTGGACGGCGTCGAGTACGACGTGGAGCACGCCGTGCTGAACGGCCAGGACCGCCTGCTGATCGTGCACAACCACCACGCGGTCAACTTCGAGCTGGTCAGCGTCTCCGTCGCCGACCCGCGGGGTGAGAAACGGATTCTGCTGCCCCACGATACGGCCGTGCGCCTCGAGAGCGTCGACGCATTCCGCGACTTCGTGGTGGCCGAATACCGGCGGGACGGACTCACCCGCGTTGCCGTGAGCGCCGAGGCAGCCGACGAGGAACTCGATTTCGTCGAGCTCGGCTTCGAGGAACCGCTGTACTCCGTGGGCACGTCGGCCAATCCCGAGTGGGACACGCCGACCATCCGTCTCGATTACACCAGCTTCGTCACGCCGTCGACGGTCTACGACCACGTGGTCGCCACCGGCGAGCGCCGGCTGCGGAAGCAGCAGCCCGTGCTCGGCCGCTACGACCCGACCCTGTTCGAGCAGCGCCGCGAGTGGGCTACCGCCGCCGACGGCACGCGCATCCCGATCTCCCTCGTCTACCGGCGTGACCTCGTCGTTCCGGGAACTCCCGCCCCGACCCTGCTCTACGGCTACGGCTCCTACGAGATCAGCATCGACCCGTCGTTCAGCATCGCCCGGCTCAGCCTGCTCGACCGCGGCATGATCTTCGCGATCGCCCACGTGCGCGGCGGCGGCGAGCTGGGTCGACTCTGGTACGAGAACGGCAAGAAGCTGCACAAGCGCAACAGCTTCACGGACTTCATCGACAGCGCCCGGCACCTGATCGACCAGGGCTACACCAGTCCCGACCGGCTCGTCGCCGAGGGCCGCAGCGCCGGCGGCCTGCTGATGGGCGCCGTGGCGAACCTGGCCCCGGAACTGTTCTCGGGCATCCTCGCCGGGGTGCCGTTCGTGGACGCGCTGACGTCGATCCTGGACCCGTCGCTTCCGCTGACCGTGATCGAGTGGGACGAGTGGGGCGACCCGCTGCACGACCCTGAGGTGTACGCCTATATGCGCGGCTACTCCCCCGTGGAGAACGTGCGCGACACGCACTACCCGCGGATACTCGCCGTGACCAGTCTCAACGACACCCGAGTGCTCTACGTCGAGCCGGCCAAGTGGGTGGCCCGGCTGCGCGAGGTGGGAGCGGATGTTCTGCTGAAGACCGAGATGTCGGCCGGCCATGGTGGGGTGTCCGGCCGGTACAGCCACTGGCGTGAAACGGCGTTCGACTTCGCCTGGATCATCGATGCCGCCAGGGCGCATCCGTCGAGGGAAGCGGCGGTCACCGCGGTGTAGCTGAGTGAGTCTCAGCCAGGGCCCGAGCCCCGTGCCCGAGCCCGAGGCCTGGCGACATCTCCGACCCGAACGAATTCGACGGAGATTCTGCCCAAAACACCCCCAAACAGCCCGCATAAGCAGTTTTCCGGCAAAATCTCCGTCGAATTGGTTCAACCGCGGACACTGCGCTCCGACCGCGCTGCCCACATGAGAGCATGGAGCCATGTCTGATGCCGGGTCTCCCCCGGCGCGGGCGGACTGGAAGCGGATCGCGGGACCCGTGCCCGGCGAACCGGGTGGGACCACCGATCTGCCCGTTCCGATGGGCCTCCTATTCGAGCTGCGAGAGCAGACGCCCCGCACGAACGACCGCTGGCGTGGTGCGACGGCCCGGCCGGTCACGAACGTGCGCCCCGGGCAGGGCGAGATCCGGCTCGGGGTGCGCCCGGTCATCCGAAGCGCCCGTGGCAACTGGGTGCGCACGGACGTGGCGTGGAACCAACTGGGCTTCCACCGCAACCGCCTCAACCTCAACCGCGAGCACCACCGCTGGCTGAGCCAGATCCTGGCCCTGCACCGGGCCGTGCGCGGCGTATACACCAGCCAGGAGACGGACTGGATCTACCTCGACGACTTCGTCAGCCCGCTGCTCTGGACCCTCTTCGACGAGGCCGAGACCCTGGGGCTGCGTCTCGTGGGCAGCACGAAGGATGCCACGGTCAGCGTGGGCCGCGCGGCCCACGTGAGCCTCGACGCAAGCCGGAACGCCGCCGGCGCGTTCAGCAACACAGGCGCCGCCGGCGCGTTAAGCAACACAGCCGCCGCCGGCACCCAGGGTCTGCTCCTGACCACCCGGCTCCTATTTGACGGCACCCCGCATCCCCCCGAGCATTCCGGGGCGATCGGCGGCCACGGGATCTACGGCTATGCCCTCGGGCCGCGCCCGGTGTTCACCCTGGCCCCGACCGTCGACGGTCCGCTCACCGCCGAGCAGCGCCGGCTGCTCGGTGCGCCCGGCACGGTTCTCGTGCCTGCCGACGAGACGGCCGAGTTCCTGGGCGACTTCTATCCGGCGCTGCGGCGCACCCTGCCGGTGATCAGCACGGATGGCTCCGTGCGCTTCCCCCAGGCCGACCCACCTCTGCTCGTGCTCACCGCCTGGTTCCGGCCGAGGCAGGCGCTGGAGCTGGCCTGGCATTGGGAGTACCGCGAGGGTTCCCTGCTGAAGAAGCTGCCCGTGCTGTCGTCCACGTCCACGTCCACGTCCACGTCCACGCCCACGCCCACGTCTCCCTCGACCGGAAGCCGCGACGAGCCCACCGAACGGGTCATCCACGAGCGGGCCAGGCGTCTCCTCGAGGAGGCCGGCCGCCCCGACGCAGGCCCGGCCGCGACATCCCTCACCCTGCGCGGCATCGATGCGGCCGAGGTGGCCGAACGTGCGCTCCCGCGGCTGGAAGCGCTGCCCGGCGTGCGCGTGGACATCCGCGGCACCCGGCCCGACTACCGCGAACTGACCGAGACTCCTGAGCTCACAATCAGCACGGTCGAGACGGACCAGCGGGACTGGTTCGACCTGGGCGTGATCGTCACGATCAATGGTCGGAGCGTGCCGTTCGGCCCGCTGTTTAAAGCTTTGGCGAAGGGGCAGGCGAAGCTCCTGCTGGTCGACAACAGCTACCTGTCGCTGCGGCAGCCGGCTTTCGAGCGCCTGCACGAACTGATCACCGAGGCCCGCGCCCTGCAGGAATGGGACACCGGCCTGCGCATCAGCCGCTATCAGGCTGCCCTCTGGAGCGACTTCGAGGACCTCGCCGACGACACCGAGCAGGCCGTGGCGTGGCGGGCGGCCGTGTCCGGGCTGATCGGCTTGTCCAAGGGCGCCGACGACGCCGAGCACGCCCCGCACGCCCCGCTGCCGACCGCCGTGCACGCCACCCTGCGCCCATACCAGGCGCAGGGCTTCACCTGGCTGACCTTCCTCTGGCAGCACCAGCTGGGCGGAATCCTCGCCGACGACATGGGCCTCGGCAAGACGCTGCAGACGCTCGCACTCCTGGCGCACGCGACCGCGCAGCCGGCCGAGCAGGCCCACCCAGCCGGGCACGCCCACCCGGCCGATCCGGCCCAGCGGCGGCCGTTCCTGGTCGTCGCCCCGACATCCGTCGTCGCCACCTGGCGCTCCGAGGCCGCCCGCTTCACGCCCGGCCTCGACGTTCGGGTGATCACAGCCACCGAGGCGGCCGACGGCATCCCGCTGACGGATGCCGCGGCCGGCGCCGACGTCGTCGTCACCTCCTACACGCTGTTCCGTCTCGACTTCGAGGCCTACCAGGCGCATGGCTGGGCCGGGCTGATCCTGGACGAGGCTCAATTCCTGAAGAATCGTGCCACCCGGGTGCACCTGTGCGCCCGCGACCTGACGACGCCGTTCAAGCTCGCGCTCACGGGCACGCCGATGGAGAACAGCCTGCTCGAGCTGCATGCCCTGTTCGCGATCGTGGCACCGGGCCTGTTCCCCTCCCTTCGGCGGTTCACGGAGGAGTATGTGCGCCCGATCGACCGCGGCGACACCCCCGAGGTGCTCACGCGGCTGCGCCGGCGCATCCGCCCACTGTTGCTGCGTCGCACCAAGGCGGTCGTCGCGCCCGAGCTGCCGCCCAAACAGGAGCAGGTGCTTGAGATCGAGCTGAACCCCCGGCACCGCGCGCTCTACGACACGTTCCTGCAGCGGGAGCGGCAGAAGCTGTTCGGCCTGATCGACGACCTCGACAAAAACCGGTTCATCGTGTTCCGCTCGCTGACCCTGCTGCGGCTGCTCAGCCTGGACCCGTCCCTGGTCGACGAGAAGTACGCCGGAGTGTCGTCCAGCAAACTCGACGCCCTCTTCGAACAGCTGGACGACGTCGTCGCCGAAGGTCACCGCGCGCTCGTCTTCAGCCAGTTCACGTCGTTCCTGAAGAAGGCGGCCGCGCGGCTCGAGGCCCGGGGCATCCCCTACTGCTACCTCGACGGGTCCACCCTGCGCCGCTCCGAGGTGATCGACCGGTTCAAGACCGGCAGTGAGCCGGTGTTCCTGATCAGTCTGAAGGCCGGCGGGTTCGGCCTCACCCTGACCGAGGCGGACTACGTCTTCCTGCTCGACCCGTGGTGGAACCCGGCCACCGAGACGCAGGCCATCGACCGCACCCACCGCATCGGCCAGACGAAGAACGTGATGGTCTACCGAATGGTCGCCACCGGCACCATCGAGGAGAAGGTCATGGCCCTGCAGAAACAGAAGGCCGAGCTCTTCGACCAGGTGCTGGGTGACGCCCCAGCGGATGCGTCGGGGTTCAGTGGGAACCTCACGGCCGACGACATCCGCAGCCTGCTGGAGAGTTAGACGGACAGCTCCCGGGCGATCTCCGCCGCCCATTCGTCGATCGCGACCCAGTTGCGGAAGTCGCCCTCGGGCAGCAGCTCGCGCCCACTCGGGATGCGCCGCACAAGTTTGTCCCGGCGGCCGAGCACGGTCGGGTCGAGCGCACCGAAGAACACCCGCATTCCGCGCGGCTGGAGCGACTGGCCGAACTCCTCGAACTGCTTCGGCTCACTCTCCTTGAGCAGATCTCGCCCCTGGGCGTCCTTCCCCGCGGTGCCGAGCGGCCCGCTGCTGAACAGCCACACCGGATGCGCCGTGATCAGTTCCTGGTGGCGCCGCACGAACTCCGTCGCGTCCTTGCGCCACGACCCCATGTAGGCGGAACTGCCGATCACGAAGGCATCGTACTCGTCCACCTGGTCAACGGATGCGACCGGCCGGGCCACAGCATCCTGCCCGGCCTCCCGCAGTTTGCGGGCGATGCGCTCGGCGATTCCCTCGGTGGCTCCGTACTTGCTCGAAAACCCCACCAGTGTCGTCATGATTGCCTCCAGCTCGTCGGTCGTTCACTCAATCGTAGGGCGGTGCGCCGCCGCGCCCCGTCCACGATTCCCCACCCCCAATCGAGCGGGTCGGTTGGTTCTCCGTCTTCCGCCGCTGCTAATCTGAGATTAGATAACGTGGGGGTTCCGTGCAGTTGAATTCAGGGGCGCCCTGCGGCCGCCTAGTTCGAGGTTTCTTTGCCAGGAGCGCCTCCTGGTCCGCCTGGCTGATGGCCGTTTTCCTGGGCAGCTACGTCATCGGCCTGCTGATGCCCGACGACGGATTCCACCTCTTCGTCGACGGCTGGCTGGCGTCCCTCCTGAAGTTGTCCATGGTCGTCGTGTGCTGGGCCGCCGTGACGCGCAAGCGCTCGCGGAGCCGAGTGCGGATCGCGGCCAGCGGTCTGGAGCGATTCCGGCATCCCGAACTCCTGCTCACGGCCGCGGCGGTCACCATCATCGCGATCGTCGATTCCTATTCCCTGTGGATGCTGATCTGGGGTGCCGAGATGTTCCCCCGCGTGAGCGAGGTCGGCTACCTCCTGTTCTTCGCCCTCATGCTATTCGTGCTGGTCATCATGGTGCGCCGCCAGCTGCGCGGCATGGTCTGGTCGGTGGTGCTGGACAGCGCCATCGGTGCACTCGGCGCGGCCTCGGTGCTGGCCGTGCTGCTCGGCCCGATGGCGAACTCAGTCGACGCGGCCGGGGCGAACAAGGCCATCGCCGCCGCCGTCGCCTACCCCCTGTTCGACCTGCTGCTGGTTGCCGTCGTCGTCGCACTCACCACCTCGCAGGGCCCGGTTGCCGGCCGCCGCTGGATCCTCCTCGTCTTCGGCCTGCTGATGTTCACGTCCACCGGTCTCGTCTTCGCGTTACTCGAAACCAGGTACGTTCTCGGCACTCCTCTGGACGCCGGCTGGGCCGTGGGTCTGGCCCTGATCGCGGTGTGGGCGGATGCCTCGTCGCGACCAGATCTGGTTCGGAACAACTCCTCCAACGGCGTGGCGGCCCTGGCGCTGCCGGCGGTGTCGACCGCGGCCGGCCTGGGTGTGCTGCTCCTCGCCAGCCAGACGCCGGTTCCCCACATCGCGATCGGGCTGGCGGCGGCGACCCTGGCCCTCGCAGCCGTTCCCCTGGTCTCCCGGCAGGTGGCCCTGCGTCGCCAGTCCAAGACCGACGAGCTGACCGGTCTGCCGAACCGGCGTGCGCTGTACGCCGAGGTCTCGTCGAGACTGGCCGACGACAGGAGCCGGAACCGGGCGCTGCTACTGCTGGACCTGGACCGCTTCAAAGAGGTCAACGACAGCCTCGGGCATGACGCCGGCGACCGGTTGCTCGTGCAGGTCGGCCGTCGTCTGCTGGAAGGACTGCAGTCCGGTGACCTGCTCGCGCGGTTGGGCGGCGACGAGTTCGCCGTCCTACTCGAGCGCACCGACCAGGTGGAGGCCGAGGCGGTGGCCAACAAACTCCGGGCCACCCTGGCCCAGCCGTTCACCCTGGAAGGCATCTCCCTGCAGACCAGCGCGAGCATCGGAATCGCGCTCTACCCCGACCAGGGCGATGACCTGACCGCACTGCTGCGCAAGGCCGACATGGCGATGTACAAGGCGAAGGCGACCCACAGCGGCCACCACGTCTACCGCAGCGCGGACAACCGCCACGGTGACGCCCGTCTGCGCACCCTGCAGGAGTTGCGCCTCGCCCTGACCGAGGACCAGCTGGTTCTGCACTACCAGCCGAAGATCTGCCTGAAGACCGGGTTCGTCTCAGGCGTCGAGGCCCTCGTGCGCTGGAACCACCCCGAGCGCGGTCTGGTGTTTCCCGACCAGTTCCTGACTCTGGTCGAAGAGGCCGGTCTCATGCACGCGCTGACCCAGGAGGTTCTGCGGAAGGCGTTGGACCAGTCCGTGCTCTGGGCGGCCCAGGCCCGTACCCTGACGGTTGCGGTGAACCTGTCCGCCAGCTCACTGATCGACGCCGATCTGCCCGAACGGGTGGGCACCATGCTGTCGGCCCGCGGTCTTCTGCCCACCGCGCTGATGCTCGAGATCACCGAGGACTTCCTGATGGCCGACCGCGACCGAGCCCGGGACATCCTGACCCGGTTGCGCGCCAGTGGTATCCGGATCTCCGTCGACGACTTCGGCACCGGTTACAGTTCGCTCGCCTATCTTCGTGACCTGCCCATCGACGAGCTCAAGCTGGACCAGTCCTTCATCTTCCCGATGGCCGACGACGCCCGGGCCGCCGCACTGGTGGCCTCCACGATCGACCTCGCGCACGGCCTCGGCCTGAAAATGGTCGCCGAGGGCGTGGAGAACAGCGTCGCCTACGACGAGCTGGTGCGCTACGGATGCGACTTCGCCCAGGGATACTTCATGTCACGCCCCCTCTCCGCCGCGGCACTCGACGAGTGGCTGACCGCGAGGCAGAGCGCGGCGGCCCTGCCATGACCGGCGGCACCCGTGAGCGGTTCCGCTTCGGCGCGCTGACGCTCATGCTGGTACTGGTCATCGCCTACACCCTCGGCCTGGCCCTGAAGGGCGATGACTTCAGCCCTCTGGTCGACGGCTGGCTCGCCATGCTCTCGGTGTGGGCACCCGTGCTCGTGGGCTGCGCCGCCGTCTACCGGGTCGGGCGCGGGCAGATCGAGGTGGGCCTCGCCACCGCCGCTCTGACCATGAACGCCCTGGCGGACACCTACTACCTCGTCAGCGCGGATGCCGACGGTGCGTCACCGTTTCCCTCGCCGGCCGACATCGGCTATCTGCTGTTCTACCTGCTCCTGCTCTGGGCGCTGGCGGTGCTCGTGAACCGGCAACTGCGCGGATCGGCCTGGTCCGTCTTCCTGGACACCGCCGTGGGTTCCCTGGGTGCCGCCGCAGTGCTGGCCGTCATCCTCAGCCCCGTCTTCGATTCCGCCGCCGCGGACCCGCTCAGCCTCGGTGCCGTCATCGCGGCCGCCTATCCGGTGCTCGACCTGCTGGTGGTGGCGGCGATCGCCGGGATCGTGGCGTCGCACGGGCCGGATGCCGGGAAGCGCTGGATGCTCCTCGTCGCCGGCCTGGTGGTCTTCGCCGGCGCCGACACCGTCTTCGCGCTGCAGGGTGACCTGTACACGGTGGGCACCCTGCTCGACGCGACCTGGAACATCGGGGTCGTACTGATTGCGCTCTGGGTGGACGGCACCTCCCTCCCGCGCCCGGTGCGGGATCGCAGGGCCACGGCCACAACCGTGTCCGCTCTGGCCGTGCCGATGGTGTCGACGATCGCCGGACTCGGGGTTCTGATCCTCGCCAGCCAGGTCACGGTGTCAAACCTCGCCGTGGCCTTGGCCGGGGCAACCATGGCGCTGGCGGTGGTGCCGCTGGTCGGCCGGCAACGGGTTCTGAACCTGCTGGCGCGAACGGACGACCTCACCGGTCTGCGCAACCGCCGCGCATTCAATGCGGACGTGCCCACCCGCCTGGCAGCGGTCGAGGGCCGGACGTGTGCCCTGCTGCTGCTGGACCTTGACCGGTTCAAGGAGGTCAACGACAGCCTCGGCCATGACGTGGGTGACCGGCTGCTGATCCAGGTCGGCATCCGTTTGAACCGGCAGCTGCGTGCCGGAGACCTCCTGGCCCGCCTCGGCGGCGACGAGTTCGCGATCCTGCTCACGGACTCCGCGCGGGAGGATGCCCTGACGGTGGCCGTCAAACTGCGCGCCGCGCTGGCCGAGCCGTTCATTCTGGAGGGCATCACGTTGCAGACCAGCGCCAGTGTCGGAATCTCCCTCTATCCCGACCAGGGCAAAGACCTGACGGCGCTGCTCCGCAAGGCCGACATGGCCATGTACAAGGCGAAAACGAGCCGCGGTGGCCACCACGTATACGACAGCGACGACGACAGCCACGGCGAGACCCGGCTGCGCACCCTGGCCGAACTGCGCCTCGCTCTCACCGATGAGCAGCTGGTGCTGCACTATCAGCCCAAGGTCGACCTCGGCAGCGGGGCGGTGCGGGACGTCGAGGCCCTTGTGCGCTGGAACCACCCCGAGCGCGGTCTGCTGCTGCCCGATCAGTTCGTGCCGATCATCGAAGAGGCCGGGCTGATGCACACCCTGACGCAGGTCGTGCTGCGGCAGGCGCTGGACCAGGCCGTGCTCTGGCAGGCGCAGGGGCATCCGTTGACCATCGCCGTGAACCTGTCGGCCAGCTCACTGGTCGACACGGAACTGCCGGACCGGATCGGTGCCATGATCGCCGCCCGCGGTCTGCCCTCGTCGATCCTGGCCCTGGAGATCACCGAGGAATTCCTGCTCAATGACCGGGGCCGGGCCCGAGGCATCCTCACCCGGCTACGCGAGCAAGACATCCGCATCTCCGTCGACGACTTCGGCACCGGCTATAGTTCGCTCGCCTACCTGCGCGATCTGCCCATCGACGAGCTCAAGCTCGACCGATCCTTCGTCTTCCCGATGGCCGGCGATGCCCGAGCCGCGACCCTGGTGTCCTCGACGATTGCGCTGGCCCACAGTCTGGGGCTGCGCATGGTGGCCGAGGGTGTGGACAGTGGCGCCGCCTACGACCAGCTGGTCGGCTTCGGCTGCGACTTCGCGCAGGGCTTCCACCTGTCGCAGCCGCTTTCCGCCGCCGAGCTGGACACCTGGCTCGCCGACCGACGAGTCGCAGATACCGCGTCGGCGCACGCGTGTGAGGTCGCACCCGCCGTGCCGCCCGGTGACCTTGTCGCGGAGCCGGCCGAGGTGTAGACCCCCCCTGCAAAGCGCGCCCTGTTCCCGTGGGGAGAGCACCGGGACGCGGATTGGGGATCATCATGACGCGGCGACGCTCACCACTGCGACGGATGCTGGTGGTCCCTCTTCTCCTGATTACGGGTTCGCCCGCTTGCTGGGGAGTGCGATCAGGGTCTGGTCCGGATTGACTTCGACTGGTGGTCGAAGCCAGTAGTCCGTTTCGGTTCGGATGATGCTCCATTGCTGGTTGTGCAGGAGCAGGTGGTGTGGGTGGCAGAGCAGCACTCCGTCGGCGAGGTCGGTGTAGCCGTTGTCGTTCAGCCAGTCGTTGATGTGGTGGGCTTCGCTCCAGGCGGGATCTGTCGCAGTCGACCCAGCGGCATCCGCCGTCGCGAACCCCCATTGGGGAAGGTACGCCGGGACGGACGGGATGTCGAAAGGCACCGACGCAGCACCGACGCAGCGCCGGCCGCGGCCCGGTTCTACACTGGGTGGAGCCGCGGGCCAGACCGACCCGGCACTCCCGGAAACGAGGAACCCACCCGATGGACGCGTCTGCTCAATCGGAGAAATCAGCTCAATCGGAAATATCGGACCCGATCGACCGTCTCGCAGTCGATCCCGCCGTTACCGATGCCGCCGAGATCGCTCGCCGGCTCGAGACCGACGCCGCCCGGGGCCTCACCGGCGCCGAAGCCGCGCGTCGCCTCACGGCCGAGGGCCCGAACGAGCTGCGCAGCGTGCGCCCGGTTCCGTTCTGGCGCCGGATCCTGGCCCAGTTCAACGACCCTCTGATCTACCTGCTGCTGGTCGCCACCGCGGTGTCAATCGGCGCCTGGCTGATCGAGGGGGCACCCGGCCTGCCCGTGGACGCCATCGTGATCGCCGTGATCGTAGTGCTCAACGCCGTGCTCGGCCTGGTGCAGGAGGCGCGCGCCGACAACGCCGTGGCCGCCCTGTCCACCATGACAGCGGCATCCTCGACCGTCATGCGCGACGGCCTGCTCACCACCGTGCCCAGCACCGAGCTGGTGCGCGGCGACCTGCTGGTTCTGGGTGAGGGCGACAGCGTGGGGGCGGATGCCCGCCTCACCGAGGCGAGTTCGCTGCGGATCGCGGAGGCCTCCCTCACCGGCGAAAGCGAGGCCGTCACCAAGAACCCGCGCACCCTTCCCGCCGCGGCCGCCCTCGGCGATCGCCTGAACACGGTCTTCAAGGGCACCGCCGTCAGCCAGGGCGTCGGCCGCTGCATCGTCACCGGAACCGGCATGAACACCGAGGTCGGCGCCATCGCCACGATGCTTGACCGCACCGAGGCGCACCCCACCCCGCTGCAAACCGAGATCGGCCACATCGGCAAGCTGCTCAGCGTCGTCGTGATCGCGATCGCCACGGTCGTGATGCTCACCATCGTGCTCGTGCAGGGCGTGTCCACGCCCGCCGACTTCGTGACCGTGTTCCTGCTCGGGGTATCCCTCGCGGTCGCAGCCGTTCCCGAGGGGCTGCCGGCAATCCTGTCGGTGATCCTCTCCATCGGGGTACAACGGATGGCGCGGCAGAACGCCGTTGTCAAGAACCTGAAATCCGTGGAGACCCTGGGCTCCGCATCCGTGATCTGCTGCGATAAGACCGGCACACTGACCCGCAACGAGATGACGATCCAGCAGTTGCTGACCGCCTCCGGCCGGGTAGATGTGACCGGGGTGGGCTACCGCCCCGAGGGCGAACTGCGCCAGGGCGCCGAACCGCTCACAGACCCGGCACTCCGCTTTGAGGCCCAGCTGGTGCTGGGCGTCGGTTCCCTCGCCGGCAACGCCCAGCTGACCGAGCAGGACGGCGAGTGGGAGATCCAGGGTGACCCCACGGAGGCCGCGTTCCTGGTGGCCGCGGCCAAACTCGAGGGCACCACCGGGCACATGGCCCGGTTCGAACGTCGGGGTGAGATGCCCTTCACCTCGGAACGCAAGATGATGTCCACCCTGCACCAGGAGACCGGCGACGACAGCCTGCGCATCTTCAGCAAGGGCGCGCCCGACGTGCTCCTCGAGCGCTGCGCCTACGTGCAAGTCGGCGAGACGGTCGTACCTCTGACCGCCGAGCAGCGGCCACGGATGCTTGCCGACATCCAGGCGCTCTCGGCTCAGGCCTTCCGCACCCTGGGTGTCGCCTACCGAGTCGCCGACGAGAACACGGCGCCGCTCGACGAGGCCGACGAGCAGGGCCTGATCTACGCCGGGGTGGTCGGCATCATCGACCCACCCCGCGCCGAGGTGACGTCAGCCGTCCAGGAAGCCCACCGGGCGGGCGTGCGTGTGATCATGATCACGGGCGATCACCCCGCCACGGCCGCGCGGATCGCGAGTGACCTGGGGATCGTCGAACCGGGGGCGACGGCGCTGGCGGGAGCAGACCTCGACCACCTCGACGAGCCGGGGCTGCGGGAGGCGGTGCGCGACACATCCGTGTTCGCCCGCGTCTCCCCGCGGCACAAGCTGCGGATCGTCGACGCCCTGCAGGCCAACGGCGACATCGTGGCGATGACCGGCGACGGCGTCAACGACGCCCCGGCCCTGAAGTCCGCCGACATCGGCGTGGCCATGGGCATCACGGGCACCGAGGTGACCAAGGAGGCCGCGAAGATGATCCTGGTCGACGACAACTTCGCCACCATCGTCGCCGCGGTGCGGGCCGGCCGGGTCATCCTCGACAACATCAAGAAGTTCCTGCGGTACCTGCTGTCCTCGAACATGGGCGAGGTGCTCACCGTGTTCGTCGGCGTGCTCCTCGCCGGGGCGCTGGGCCTGACCGGCGCCAGCAGCGAGACCGTGGTGCTGCCCCTGCTGATCACCCAGATCCTCTGGATCAACCTGATCACCGACTCCGGCCCGGCCCTGGCGATGGGCGTCGACCCGGAGATCGACGACGTGATGGCCCGCCCCCCGCGCGGGATCAACGACCGTATGATCGACCTGCGCATGTGGGTGGGCATCATGTCGACCGGCCTGGTGATGGCAGTGGTCACCCTCGCCACGATCGACCTGTTCCTGCCCGGCGGGCTGCTGCCGGCGCTGGAACCCGGCACGGACGGCCTCACCGTGGCGCGCACCGCGGGGTTCACCACCCTGGTCTTCGCCCAGCTGTTCAACACACTCAACGCGCGCTCCGAGCTGACCACCGCGTTCCACCGGCTGTTCGTAAACCCGTGGCTGTGGGGGGCGATCCTGCTCGCGATCCTGTTGCAGGTGGCCGTGGTCGAACTCCCGCTCCTGCAGACCGCGTTCGGCACCACCTCGATGGACCCTCTGCACTGGGCCGTCTGCGTGGGCATGGCATCCGTCGTGCTGTGGGTCGAGGAACTGCGCAAGTGGATCCTGAGGGTGCGCGCCTGACCTCTCCCGTTCCGTGCTCGACGCGTGCGATCTCGTTTCCGCAAAGCGCATTACGATCGGGGCATGAGCCTGTCAGGACCACCGGAACCCACGGCGACGGAGCCGGTATCCGCGCCCCGCCGCAACGAAACGGATGTCCAGCGCCTCGACCGCAATTGGCTCTCGCTGTTGCAGGAGCTCAGAGTCACCCAGACGGGCACCCAGATCGTGGGTGGTTTTCTGCTCGCCCTCGCCTTCCAACCGCGGTTCACCGAACTCGACCTGTACCAACTGACCGTGTATCTGATTCTTGTCGCCACGGCCACCACCACCACCGTTCTGGCGCTCGGGCCGGTCAGCCTCCACCGGCTGCTCTTCGGGAAGCATGCGATGAAGCAGATCGTACGGGTCGCCGACGTGCTCGTGCGGGCCACACTGGTCGGTGTCGCCGTAATCCTCGCCGGCACCACCCTGCTGGTCTTCGACGTGGTGCTGGGCCGAACGGCCGGTCAGGTGGCCGGGGCCGCGGTGCTGCTGGTCATCGTGGCGGTCTGGCTGGTCCTGCCGCACCGGGCGAAGCGCTGAGGACGACGCGCGGGGGTCGACTGGCGGCGGACGACGCGCGGGGATATCGGTGGGACGGCTTCGCCGCATCAGCAGGCGCCCCACTGGCCCGCGCCTGCCGTCGTTGCGGCGTCCTCGGCCGTACGCAGCAGCGGGTAGTGCGCGTCGTTCGGCGGGATCATCAGCGACTCGGCGGCGCCGCCGGCGACGAGCTCGTAGTTGACGAATCGCCCGTCCCCGGTCCAGAGATAGAACAGGCTACGGCCGTATCGGTCAGTCGGGTCCTGGTCGGCGGTGACCCAGGTGCGGCTGCCATCGGGGAGGAGCGCCCGCAACTGCTCCGCGGCCTGATCGCCGAAGCATTCGGCGCTGTCCCCCACCTCCGGCGTATCGATTCCGAGCAGTCGTACCTTGACGGCATCCGTCGTCGCCACCAGGGCGTTCGGCTGGTCCGTTCGCAGAAAGAGCGTGTCGCCATCATGCACATGCTCCACGGTCATCGGGACGGCTCCGCTCGGTCGTGCGGGGATGCCGCCGACCGCTGTCTCGACGGTGCCGTCCGCGGCGGTCGCCACCGGGCCGGTGCTCTCGCCGGAGCTCTGGCCGGAGCCTTGGCTGGCCGAGCTCGGCATGCTCTCGAACTCGGTCACCAGAAATCCCGACTGCTGGACCCAGGCGAAGCCGAGTACTCCGAGAACGAGAACACCGATCGGCACGCGCGAGCGGCCCTGTCGTCTACCCATTCCCCGAGACTAGGGCAGAGCCAGGCAGGCACACGCCACCCGCCGTGTCTGACGAGTCCGAGGCCCGGGAGCACCTCCGTCGCGAACGAATTCGACGGAGATTTTGCCGGAACCGGCCCCGAAAACTCCGAAAAAGCTGCTTTTCACGAGAATCTCCGTCGAATTGGTTCGACGCCGGACAGGGCAGGCCGGGCACGTGGCGAGAGGGCGCTCCGGACGTCTGACCGGCTAGGGCGCTGCGGTTTCCTCCACGGCGTGGAACCACGGCGGGTACACGACGACCTTGGGCTTGTGCGCCTCGGCGGCGAAAATGCTGCGCACCGCGTCGCGCACCTTGTCGTTGGCGACGCCGACGAGCGTGACCAACTCGAACGGGAACGACTCGGTGACGAGCAGTTCCGCCTCCCGGATCTTCTGCGATTCCTGATCGGCGCGCAGCGAACGCAGCATGCGGTCGGCAGTCTCGGGAGCAGAGCCGAACCTGGTCAGGGCCCCCGCGGCATCCCCGTTGGCCACCGCGACGCTCGCTGCGACGGTTTCCTCGGCGCCGGCCTGGGCGTCGAGGAGCTTCTTGACCGTGCTGACCAGAATGACGAAGTCGTACGTCGGAGAGCGGTGCGCCTCCGGCGACAGGCGCGGGTCGTTGGATTCGGTGAGGAGGCTGTCCCACAGGCGCGCATTGGGCGAGAGGAAGAACGGCACGTAGCAGGCGACGCTCGCGCTGTCGTCTCCGGCGACGAGCGCGGCACGCCGGGCCGCGCGCTGCGGTGCCGACGACAGGTCGACGACCGGCCGGGCGGTCCAGGCGTCGCTCGCGTCGGCAAGCAGGCGCCCGCTGTTCAGGATGCCGGCGAGGTTGCGGATGTGGGTGACGTGGTAGATCCGCTGCTCACCGACGTTGTCGTGGGAGGATTTCGTGCTCCTGACCGGCTTCACGGTGCTGGCGGCCTTGGCGGTGGCCGGCTTCGCGGTAGCGGTCTTCGCGCTCAGGGTGGGATTGGGTCCGCCCAGGGTGACGGTGCGCGGTGACGGCGAACTGCGAAGCGACGGTGCGCGGCCCGTCGACTTGCTCCGGCTGGCGCGGGTGGCCACGCCGGGCACGATTTCGGGAGCGGCCTTCGGGAAGCAGCTGGCGCAGAGGCCGCCCTCGAGTCCATGGATGCATTCGTCGCTCAAACTAGAAAAACCTTTCGTGTGCGTGGCCCCCACACTCTTCAAGTCCGATGCTTGAAGACCACATATCAACGGTACGGTCATTTCTGACCTTGTGGTGACCGATGGCGGGATCCGTTCGGCGCATTTCGGCCTGAGGGTGAGTCGCACATGCCTTGTCGGCCCCGGCGAAGGGTGCTACTACCGACGTATGAGCAGCGTTGACGATATCGACGAGGACAAGATCGAGGTCGGCAAGCCCAGGGAATGGGCGGCGGGGGTGCCAGGCGTCACCCATGCACTGGGGCCGGCCTTCCGGCAGATGGGTGTGCCGCGCAGCCTGAAGGCACTGACTGCGATGAACCAGCGGGACGGTTTCGACTGCATGAGCTGCGCCTGGCCGGATCCCGATCGGCGCAAGACGTTCGAGTTCTGCGAGAACGGCGCCAAGGCGGTGACCTGGGAGGCAACGCCGATCACGATCCCGGCCGAATTCTGGGCCGAGAACCCGATCAGAGAGCTGCTCACGAAGTCGGAGTACTGGCTCGGCATGCAAGGCCGCCTCGTGCAGCCGGTGCACAAGCCGGCCGGGTCCGAGCACTACCGGCCGATCACCTGGGACGACGCGTTCAAGCTGATCGGGGACACCCTCCGCGGACTGGAATCGCCCGACCAGGCGACGTTCTATACGAGCGGTCGCACCTCCAACGAGGCGGCCTTCCTCTACCAGCTGTTCGTGCGCGCCCTCGGCACGAACAACCTGCCGGACTGCTCGAACATGTGCCACGAGTCGACCAGCCACGCGATGGCGGAGACCGTCGGGATCGGCAAGAGCACCGTCACCTACGCCGACTTCGCCCGTGCGGACCTGATCATCATCATGGGGCAGAACCCGGGCAGCAACCATCCGCGGATGCTCACGGCGCTGGAAGAGGCGAAGGAGGCGGGCGCCGCCATCGTCGCCGTCAACCCGCTCTTGGAGGCCGGGCTGATGCGCTACAAGAACCCGCAGAAGGTGCGGGGCGTCGTCGGGGCCGGAACCGTGATGGCCGACCAGTACCTGCAGATCCGGCTCGGCGGCGACATGGCCCTCATGCAGGCCCTCTCCCGACGGGTGCTCGACGCCGAGGCCGCCCGGCCCGGAACCGTGCTCGACCATGCGTTCCTGCGCGAGAATTGTGTCGGGCTGGAGGAGTTGCGCGAGCACCTCGCCCACCAGGATGACGGTGCGGTCCTGGCGGCCACGGGGTTGCGCGCGGCCGAGATCGACGAGCTGGCCGACCGGTATCTGCGGGCGGACCGGGTCATCATCACCTGGGCGATGGGCATCACCCAGCACAAGAAGGCCGTTCCGACAATCCGAGAGATCATCAATCTGCTCCTACTGCGCGGCAACATCGGCAAGCCCGGCGCGGGGGCGTCCCCGATCCGCGGGCACAGCAATGTGCAGGGCGACCGCACCATGGGCATCTGGGAGAAGATGCCACCGGCGTTCCTGGACGCCCTGGAACGAGAATTCGGGTTCGACCCGCCCCGCGTGGACGGCCTGGACAGCGTCGACTCCATTCGCGCCATGCGCGACGGCCTGGTCACGGTCTGGATCGCCCTGGGCGGCAACCTGGTCGGCGCGATCTCCGACACCGTCGTCGCCGAGGCCGCAATCCAGAAGACGGTGCTGAGCGTGCAGATCTCCACCAAACTGAACCGGTCCCACGCTGTGGTCGGCGACCAGGCGCTCATCCTGCCGACCCTGGGCCGCACCGAGATCGACCTGCAGGCCACCGGCCCGCAGTTCGTGTCGGTTGAGGACACGGTCTCCGCGGTGCACTCGTCCACCGGCCTACTCCCACCGGTGTCGGATCAGCTGCTCTCCGAGGTGGCCATCGTGTCGCGCCTCGCCCGGGCCGCCCTCGACGGCACCGCCTCGATCGACTGGGCCGGTTTCGAGAGCGACTACGACATCATCCGTGACCACATCTCGCACGTCATTCCGGGCTTCGCCGACTTCAACCAACGCATCCACCAGCAGGAAGGTTTCTCCCTGCCCCATGCGCCGCGCGACCTGCGCACCTTCCCGACCCCCAGCGGCAAGGCCCTGCTCACGGTCAACGAACTCGAGCCCCTCGAACGGCCGCCGGGGCGCCTGCTCCTGCAGACGCTGCGCTCGCACGACCAGTTCAACACCACGATCTACAGCCCCAACGACCGCTACCGGGGCATCAAGAACGGCCGCCAGGTCATCTTCGTCAACCCGGAGGATGTCGCGGAGCTGGGTTTGATCAGCGGCATGCTCGTCGATGTGCACAGCGAGTTCAGCGACAACGTCGACCGGGTGCTGCGGCGGTTCCGGCTCGTCGCCTACCCGAGCGCCCGCGGCTGCGCCGCCGCCTACTTCCCCGAGGCCAACGTGCTGGTGCCCCTGGATTCCACCGCGGAGGGCAGCAACACCCCCGTCTCCAAGGCGGTGCTGGTGCGGCTGGAACCCTCGCGCTGACCAGATACACACCCCGACCAGAACGAAAGCAGGGCGCCCGATCCGCTGCGGCCCGGCGGCGGAGGGCCGCACGTCGAAATCGAAGATTGCCGTGGGATGTAAACGATAGAGCAGGAGTTTCGGGCTGGTCGTCGAGGCTCACCTCGAATTCCGCCGCGAGGCGGATGTCGACGCGAGGCGGATGGCGCCGCCGCGGGGCGCCGACAGGTGCGTGACGCTCACGGTGAGCGCCATCATCACCGCGCGCAGCACGAGCGACTGCCAGGTGAAGATCGTGGCACAGAAGTCGAGCACGCCGCTGACCTTGAGCAGCTCCGGCGGCAGGGAGGCGGCCGTGGCCTGCAGCAGAGCCGCGGACGACGACAGCCCGAGCGCCCACACCGCGCCGAGCCCCCTGAAGGCCGCGGCCCCGAGGACCCGGTAGTCCACGCGCAGGTCGCCCCGGCGGGCGATCGCCCGGGCCAGGAGCCCGGCGAAGACCAGGCTGAGCCCCCAGTTGAGAAACGACACCGACATCGACAGCAGGACCACGAAGCTCACGGCGGTCGCGGCGCTCTTCGACACTGTCGCCAGCCAGCCGATGATGGTGTGTGCTTGCCTGCACGCAGACCGGGTCCGCAACCCGGCCGACGACCTGCGCCCCGCGCAGGGGTGCAAAACACCGATCAGAGGTGGCGTTCACCGGCATCGGGCCGTCCATTGCGGAGATTTTTCTGTGGGAGGTGTCGGAGCGCGTGCTGCCGCGCTGAGCGCATCCGTTGCCGCGCTAGAAAGTACGCAGAATAGTCAATTTTCCTAGACATCCGAGTCGAGGTCTGCCTACACTCAAAACTCGCGAATGCCGTTCTCTGGGCTGGGGAACTCGTTTTCAGAATCGAAACTGAGCTCCGAATGAACGACGACAACTTGCTTCCCACGCCGGCCTGCGCTTCCTGCTGCGACCCGATGGCGCCGGTCGGTGGCGGCTGGTGGTGCGATCACTGCCAGGAGTTCGCGTAACCGCTCGCGCCTCGGCCGGTCGCGTTCTCGGCCGGTCGCGTGGCTCCGCGCGCGGCATCCGCACCCTGAACCCCTAACGAACTCGACGGAGATTTTGCCTCTACAAGCCTGTTTCGGGCCGAAACGGGTTCTCTCTGGCAAAATCTCCGTCGAATTGGTTGGATAGGGCAGGGCAGGGAGGTTGGGTAGTGTGGTTGGGTTCCACCATCGCCTGTCCGGGCACCAACCCAGAGGAGTCCCATGTCGATCACCGTTAAAGGCGTCATCGCTCGATCGAAGGGCGCGCCGGTGGAGCTTGTCGACATCGTCATCCCCGACCCTGCACCCGGTGAGGTCGTCGTCGACATCGAGACCTGCGGCGTCTGCCACACCGACGTGCACTACCGTGAGGGCGGCATCAACGACGAGTTCCCATTCCTGCTCGGCCACGAGGCCGCCGGCCGGGTCAGCGTCGTCGGCGAGAGCGTCACCCACGTCGCCGTGGGCGACTTCGTCGTGCTGAACTGGCGCGCCGTCTGCGGCGACTGCCGCGCCTGCAAGCGCGCCGAGCCCTGGTACTGTTTCAACACTTTCAACGCCACCCAGAAAATGACCCTCACGGACGGCACCGGGCTCAGCCCCGCCCTCGGCATCGGCGCCTTCGCCGAAAAGACTCTTGTGCACGAGAAACAGTGCACCAAGGTCGACCCTGCCGCCGACCCCGCGGTCGTCGGACTGCTCGGCTGCGGCATCATGGCCGGCATCGGGGCCGCCATGAACACGGGCAACGTGACCAGGGGCGACTCGGTCGCCGTGATCGGATGTGGCGGCGTGGGTAACGCGGCGGTCGTCGGGGCCCGGCTCGCCGGGGCATCCGTCATCATCGCGATCGACCGCGACGCGAAGAAGCTCGCGACCGCCCAGACGCTGGGCGCCACCCACACCATCGACTCAGCCGGCCTCGACGAGGACGGCGTGGTCGCGGCCGTGCAGGCACTGACCGGCGGGTTCGGCGCGGATGTCGTGATCGACGCCGTCGGGCGTCCCGAGACCTGGCGGCAGGCGTTCTACGCCCGCGACCTGGCTGGCACCGTCGTGCTGGTGGGCGTGCCGACCCCCGAGATGATGCTGGAGATCCCGCTGCTCGACGTGTTCGGCCGGGGCGGTTCTCTGAAGTCGTCCTGGTACGGCGACTGCCTGCCGGAGCGCGACTTCCCGATGCTGACCGACCTCTACCTGCAGGGCCGCCTGCCGCTGGACGAGTTCGTCAGTGAACGAATCGGAATCGGGCATATCGAGGAGGCATTCGCGAAGATGGCCCGCGGCGACGTGCTGCGCTCCGTGGTCGTGCTCTGATGACGGCGCGGATCGAACACCTCGTCACCTCGGGCAGCTTCAGCCTCGACGGCGGCACCTGGGACGTGGACAACAACGTCTGGATCGTCGGTGACGACGACGAGTGCGTTGTGGTCGACGCGGCCCACGACGTCGACGCCATCCTCGCCGCGGTCGGCGACCGCAAGCTGGTGGGCATCCTCTGCACGCACGCGCACGACGACCACATCGGTGCCGTCGCCGGGGTGCAGGCCGCGCACACCGCGCCGACCTACCTCCACCCCGACGACATGATGCTGTGGGACCGGGTCTACCCGGATGCCCCGCCGAGCCGTCCGCTCGAGACCGGCCAGCGCATCCGGGTGGCCGGTATTGAACTCGAGGTGCTGCACACGCCGGGGCATTCTCCCGGCGCCGTCTGCTTCTATGCGCCCGCGCTCGGCACGGTCTTTAGCGGCGACACCTTGTTCCATGGCGGACCCGGCGCGACCGGCCGGTCGTTCAGCGACTTCCCCACGATCCTCGCCTCGATCAAAGGCAAGCTGCTGATGCTCCCGGCGAGCACCGTCGTGCTCACCGGCCATGGCGAGTCGACGACAATCGGCGCCGAGGCCGGGCACCTGGATGAATGGATCGCCCGCGGCCACTAGAGCGTGACCCCGGAAGACTGCCCGGAAATCCGTCGAGCGGCGCCGCCGATGTGGTCAGAATCCGTTTCTGGCAGCACGGACTGTGGCTAACTCAAGAGATCCCCACGCGCCGGCGACGCCCACCGCGTGATTCCGCGGCACATGTGCGGCCAAAAGACATTGCGTTGTCAGATCTCCTGAGTCAGCCACACTGCGGCGGAGGCTGGTTCGGGACACCGACTGCCCGCGGGCGACCCTGACCGGGCTCAGGCATCCGTCGGTTCGGGCCATCCACCGTGGCTAATTCAGGAGATCCCCGTGCCCGGCCGGCACCCGCCTCGTGATTCTGCGGCCGATGCCGGCCCACACTCATCAGGCTCGCCATTCTCCTGAGTTAGCCCCAAACGGCCGGTGGCAGCAGGCAGTAATAGTGGTCAGCAGCGCGGCAGCAGCGCGGCAGCAGCGCGGCAGCAGCGCTCAGCGACGGATGTCCGCAGCCGGCAGGTCAGCGGCGCACGATCGAGCGCAGCAGCCGCACTACCACGGACAGGGACGCCATGTCGTCCTGACCGAGGGCGTTGACCTCCTCGAACACGCTGCGAGCCCGTCCCAACTGTTCCGCGTTGAGCGCCTCCCAGGCGAGCAGTCGGGCGTCGGCGTGGCCGGCATGTGTTTCCTTCAGCACCGCCCGCGTCATATCGGCGACCGTCGAGTACAGGTCGTCGCGGAGGGCGGCGCGGGCCAGGGCCTGCCAGCGGTCCTTGCGCGGCAGCACGGTGATGCGCTCCAGCAGGTTGTCCACCCCGAACCGGTCGTAGACCGTGTAGTAGACGCCGGCGACGTCGGCCAGAGGCTCATCGACCTGCGCGGAGATCTGCGCCACATCCAGCAGGGCGAAGGCCTCGAAGAGTTCGGCCCACCGGCGACCGAGGTTCTCCGGAACGCCCCACTCCTGGGCGGTCTCCAGCAGGGACTGCACGCGTTTGAGGTCGCCGCCCTTGAGGTAATCCTCCAGGTGGGCGCGCATCAGGTCCATCTGCGGTTTGTACTGGGCCACCACCTCGCCCACCAGTCGCGACGCCCCCTGGTTGACCTGCCAGCGCACGGCCCGGTCGAGCAGGCGACGGATGTCCAGGTGGATCGACGTCCAGTGCTTGGTCGGGAACGACGACGGCAGGGCGTTGACCTCGGCCACGAGCACGTCGATTTCGAAGATCTCCCGCAGCGCGACGAAGGCTTTCGCTACCGTGGCCTGGTTCGCCGAGGTCTCCTCCATAGCCCGGAACGCGAAGGTCACGCCGCCGAGGTTGATCATGTCGTTCGCGACGACGGTGGCGATGATCTCGCGGCGCAGCGGATGCGTGTCGAGCTCGGCATCGAAGCGCTCGGACAGCTGCACCGGAAAGTACCGGCGCAGGGTTCGGCCGAACCAGGGGTCGTCGGGCAGGTCACTGTCCCGCAGCGTGGTCGCCAGATCGATCTTGGCGTAGGCCGCCAGCACGGACAGCTCGGGTGAGGTCAGGCCCTGGCCCGTTTCAAGGCGCTCCCGCAGCGTCGCCGTGGTGGGCAGCGCCTCCAACTCGCGCTTGAGGTCGCCCGAGGCCTCCTGCCAGTCCATCAGCCGTTCGTAGCTCGGGCTCCAGGTGGTCACCTTCGCCCGGTCGTTGAGCAGCAGGATGTTCTGGTCGACATTGTCTTCCAGCACCAGCCGCGCCACCTCGTCGGACATGGAAGCGAGGAACTCCGACCGCTCCGACTCGGCCAGCTTGCCGGCGGCCACCATCCGGTCGACGAATATCTTGATGTTGACCTCGTGGTCGGAGCAGTCCACCCCGGCGGAATTGTCGATCGCGTCGGTGTTCAGGATCACGCCGGTGAGGGCCGCCTCGATGCGCCCGAGCTGGGTCATCCCGAGGTTGCCGCCCTCGCCGACGACCTTGACCCGCAGATCCCGGCCGTCGACCCGGATGGCGTCGTTCGCTTTGTCGCCGACCTGCGCGGCCGTCTCGCTGCTGGCCTTCACATAGGTGCCGATGCCGCCGTTATAGAGCAGGTCGGCCGGGGCGGCCAGGATGGCGCGGAGCAGTTCCGGCGGGCTCAGCCGCACCGTCCCGTCCGGCAGCCCGAGTGCGGTGCGCACCTCGGCGGAGATCGGCACCACCTTGGCCTGGCGCGGGAAGACCCCGCCGCCGGCACTGATCAGGCTGGTGTCGTAGTCCGCCCACGACGACCGTGGCAGGGCGAAGAGGCGCGCTCGTTCCTGGAAGGAGCGCGCGGCATCCGGATTCGGGTCCAAGAAAATGTGCCGGTGGTCGAAGGCCGCCAGCAGACGGATGTGCTCCGAGAGCAGCATGCCGTTGCCGAAGACGTCGCCGGACATGTCGCCTACGCCGACGACCGTGAAGTCCTCGGCCTGCGTATCGACGCCCAGTTCGCTGAAGTGGCGCTTGACCGACTCCCATGCGCCGCGGGCGGTGATGCCCATTGCCTTGTGGTCGTAGCCGATCGAGCCGCCGGAGGCGAAAGCGTCGCCCATCCAGAAACCGTATTCGGCGGCGACGCCGTTGGCGATGTCGGAGAAGGTGGCCGTGCCCTTGTCGGCCGCGACGACCAGGTAGGAATCGTCGTCGTCGTGGCGCACCACCCGGGCGGGCGGCACGAGCCGCTCCCCCTCCGCCGTGGTCACCAGGTTGTCGGTGAGGTCGAGCAGCCCCCGGATGAAGGTCTTGTAGCTCCCGATGCCCTCGGCCATCCAGGCCGCGCGGTCCAGCGCCGGATCGGGCAGCTGCTTGGCGAAGAACCCGCCCTTGGCGCCGGTCGGCACGATCACCGCGTTCTTGACCGTCTGCGCCTTGACCAGGCCGAGCACCTCCGTGCGGAAGTCCTCCCGCCGGTCCGACCAGCGCAGCCCGCCGCGGGCCACCTTGCCGAAGCGGAGGTGTACGCCCTCCACCCGCGGGGAGTACACCCAGATCTCGTACTTCGGCCGCGGGAACGGCAACAGATCGATCGTGGTCGGGTCGAGTTTGATGCTCAGGTAGGGCTTGTCCTGGAAGAAGTTCGTGCGCAGCGACGACTCGATCAGGTTGATCAGGGTGCGCAGCACCCGGTCGGCGTCGAGCGTGGTGACCGCTTCCATGGCCGCCGTCAGCTCATCCTTGACCTGCAGGCTGCGACGGATGCGTTCCGGCTCGGCCAATTCCGGATCGAACCGGGCCTCGAAGAGCGCCACCAGCCCTCGGGTGACGGCCGGATTTGCCAGCAGGGTATCGGCGATGAAGCCGTAGGAGTTGGTGTTTCCGGCCTGGCGCAGGTACTTGGCGTAGCTGCGCAGGATGACGACCCGGTGCCAGGGCATGCCCTCCCGCAGCACCAGTCGGTCGAGGCCGTCCGATTCGATGGCCCCGCTGACGGCGGCGCCGAAGGAGTCGGCCAGGAGTGCGCCGGTCGCGACCGGGTCCACACCTTCGGGGTAGCTCAAGCCCAGGTCGTAGAGGTAGAACGCGCGGCCGTCGGCGGTCTCGATCTCGAAGGGCACCTCGTCGAGCACCTCGATGCCGAGGTTCTGCAGGAACGGCAGGATCTGGCTCAGGCTCTTGGGCTCCATCATGTAGAGCTTGATCCGGGCATCCTCCGCCGTGACGCCGCGTCCTGCGGTGCTTCCGTCGTCGGCGTCGATGACCGTGTCACCGGCGCCCGTGCCGGTCGGAAGATACACGTTCAGCGCCGGCCGGATCGGCCCGGTCCCGGCGGCCTCCGCCGCGGCGGCGGCCGCGGCGCCGGCCTCGAATCGCCCGATGTCCTGCACGGCCTCCTCGAGCTCGTAATCCACCCGGTAGCTGGCGGGGAACGCCTCCGACCAGAGTTCGGAGAGGCGCTCCGCCTCGTCCAGCGGGTGGCTCTCGCGCAGTTTCTCGCCGATCCCCTCGGGCCAGGACCGCACCGCCATCACCAGCCGGTGCTCCAGCGCGACGGCGTCGACGACGCCGACCGTGTCGTTCTTCTGCAACCGGATGCGGAAGAACAGCCGGGCCAGCGCGGACTCGGTCATCCGGGCCTCGAAGTCGACGGACTCGGCGTGGAAGGTGTCCCGCAGCTCCTTCTCGATCCGCAGCCGCACGGCCGTGGTGTACCGGTCGCGGGGGAAGTAGACCAGCGCGGTCATGAACCGGCCGTAGACATCCGGGCGGAGGAAAAGCCGGGTGCGCCGCCGCTCCTGCAGACGCTGGATGGCCAGCGTGGTGGTGAACAGGGTGGGCACGTCGATCTGGAACAGCTCGTCGCGGGGGTAGGTTTCCAGGATGCCGAGCAGCTCCTTGCCGCTGTGCGACCCTGGCGGGAACCCGGCCTGGTCCATCACGGCGTCGACCTTTTCGCGCAGGATCGGCACGTCCCGCACCGAGCTCGTATACGCCGTGGCGGCGAACAGGCCGATGAAGCGCTGCTCCCCCCGCACGTTGCCGTCCGCATCGAAACTCTTGATCCCGATGTAATCGAAGTACGCCGGGCGATGCACGCTGGAACGCGAGTTCGCCTTGGTGATCACCAGGGCGCTGCGCTCGCGCGCCTTGAGCCGGCCGGCATCCGTCAGGTGCTGAATCTGGTGCCCGTCTTCGGTGGAGCGCAGCAGCCCCAGGCCGCTGCGGTCACGGATGCTCAGCACGTCCTCTCCGTCGACGGTCTCCAGGTCGTACTCCCGGTAGCCGAGGAAGGTGAAGTTGTCGCGGTCGAGCCAGCGCAGCAAGTCCTGCGCCTGCTTGATCTCCTGGATGCCCTCGGCGTGGGCGACGTCGCCGAGCGCGTCGGCGATCTCCACGGCCTTCGTTCGCATGGCCTGCCAGTCCTCGTTGGCGGCGCGAACGTCGCCGAGGACCGTGGCCAGCCCGGCGACCAGAGCAGCCCGCGCCTCGTCGTTGGCGGTTTCGATCTCGATCGCGATCCACGACTCGACCTGGGTGACGGTCTCGTCGACGTCACCGGGCCGGGCGCCGTCGCCTCCGTGCACGCGGGTGACGCCGAGGAGCTCGTTGGTGTTCCGGTCGCGGGTCACGACGAGTAGCGGGTGCACTTCGAGGTGGATGGCCGAGTGCTGGCGCACCAGCTCGGCGGTCACCGAGTCAACCAGGAAAGGCATGTCGTCGGTGACGATGTAGACGATGCTGCGGCCGGCTTCGTTCCGGATCTCGATGTTCGGGGTGCTGGGGGTGCGGCTCTGGGCGACCTGCCAATGGTGGACGGCCCGCTCGCGGAGGGTTCCCCCATCGGAGTTCTGCCGGTCTTCCCCGGCCAGGTGCTCGTAGTAGTCGCCCAGGAAAGCGTCGAGTGTGCTGCCTGCCGGTGATTTCCCGGTGCGGGTGGACTCAGACGTCATTGAAATAAGCCTCCATCAGAAAATCTCCGCGTCATTGCGGATCACGTGCGTACGACCCAAGGCATGCAACAGCCACGCCCCTGTCTACCATCGTAGATTCCGTGGCCGGGTTCCACAGACCGAACCACCGCGCAGTCGTGGATCCGTCGCAAAGTGCACGCGCGTAGGCTGACCCGATGCGCGCGATCATCGTAGACACCCCCGGCGGCCCCGATGCCCTCACCCTCACAACGGTGAGCGACCTGCCCGTCGGGGCCTGCGACATCCGGATTCGGGTCGCCGCGGCCGGCGTGAACCGGGCGGATGTCGCGCAGCGGCTGGGCAGCTACCCGTCGCCGGCCGGGGCGCCGCAGTGGCCCGGGCTGGAGGTGTCCGGAGTCGTCAGTGAAGTCGGCGCCGAGGCAAAACGGTTCGCGGTCGGCGACCGGGTGTGTGCCCTGCTGGCCGGCGGCGGCTACGCCACCGAGGCCGTGGTGCACGAAGACCTGGCCCTGTCCGTGCCCGAATCCGTGGACCTCGTCGAGGCGGCGGGCCTGCCGGAGGCGCTGGCCACCGTGTGGTCGAACGTGTTCCTGAGTGCGGGGCTGGCCGCCGGGGAGACGCTGCTCGTGCACGGCGGCGCCAGCGGCATCGGCACCACCGCGATCCAGCTGGGCGTGCTCGCCGGCGCGCGGGTGGCCGCGACGGCCGGCTCAGCCGAGAAGCTGGCGGTGTGCCGCAGCCTGGGCGCGGAGATCCTGATCAACTATCGCGAGCAGGATTTCCCCACCGAAATCCAGGCCGCCACAGAGGGGCGCGGCGCCGACGTGATCCTCGACATCATCGGTGGCTCCTACGCGGCCCGCAACGTGGCGGCACTGGCGGTCGACGGCCGCATCATGGTGATCGCCAACCAGAGCGGCGAGAACGCCGACTTCAATCCGTTCCATCTGATGCAGAAGCGCGGCCGGTACTGGGGTACCACCCTCCGCTCCCGCCCGTTCGAGGAGAAGGCGGCCATCATGCGGGCCCTCAGGACGGATGTCTGGCCCTGGCTCGAATCCGGCCGCTTCCGCCCGGTGATCGACAGCATTTTCCCGTTCGAGAAGGCCGCCGAGGCGCACCGGCGGCTGGAGGCATCCGTTCACGTGGGCAAGATTCTGCTGGTCGGTGATTGAGCCCTTCGGGACTCGGGACTGAAACATGCGCTGGAAAAACGGTCTGATGGGAGGACAAGTTTTGAACAGCATCAGTCTGTTCGTGCCGATCCTGCCCGGCAAGCTCGACGCCTGGAAGCAGTTCACCAGGGAGTCGAACGCGCGCATGCGCGAGCACACGGAGTCGCGCCGGCGGGCCGGCATCACCTGAGAAACTGGCACACCGAGAGCCAGTGGGTGGCCACGGCTAGTTCCGACACCGAGTGAGGATGCCGCCGTGGATCCAGAGCTGCTCCACGTTGGTCGGCTTCCACTCTGTCGGCGACCTCCGGCGACACGAGGTCGGCCAGCCATCCGTCCCGAACGAATTCGACGCCGAACCCGGCGCTCGCCCGTGCTGAACAGCGTCCGCGCGGTGCAGTCAGCTCTGCCAATCCGGGAGCGATGCAACCAACCGATTCGGACTCACTAGTTCTGGGCAGGCGGGGCGCGGTGAGCGCCCCGCGGGCCTGCTACCGTAAACGCTGTCGAATCCCCACCCGATTGGAACCACCCGCATGAAGAACTGGTCCTTCACCACCTGCGCCGTCGCCGGGTTCAGTTTCAGTGCCTTCGGGGTGGCCCTGATCATTCTCAACGCCGTGACGGCCAACGCGTTCCTCACCGTCCTGCTCTGGATGGCGGGCGTGGCCCTCCTGATCGGCGGATCCCTGTCGGTGCGTGCCCACCTGCTCTGGTCGCGCGGCGACACCCAGTAGACGGGGCCCCGCCCTCGACGCTCAGTAGTCGAGGCCCCGCCCCTTAGATCGCGAATTCGCCGCCCGGAGCGCGCTCCGTCTCGGCGAGGCTGGCCGGCGCATTCGTGGCGTTCACCGACTCGTCGCTGTAGGTGGACGTGACCAGGATGGGCAGGTGGTCGGAGGTGCCGAGGGGCAGCGTCTCGACACTGTCGATGGTCAGCCCGATGGAGGTTGCCAGGTCGAAATGCCCGCGGAAGAACTTGTAGCGCGTGTACGTTCGGGTGTCGCTCAGGGTGAGGTCGTAGCCGGACTGGGTGATGTGGTCGCCGAGGCGCCCCTTGAAAATCGGGTAGTTGTAGTCGCCCACCATCAGGGTCGGCAGGCCCGGCCCGAGCACGTGCAGTTCTTCGTGCGCGGTGCGGATCTGGTTGCGCCGCAGAGAGTTCAGCGCGGTGAGCGGCGCGGCGTGGAACGAAGCGACGACGATTTCGCGGTGGGCGGCGAGGTCGGTCAATCGGGTGCCGATCAGGCGCTCATGCGCGGGGGTCAGCACGCGGTCGTGCAGTGACTTCTTGAGCGCGAAGGTCTGGGTGCGCTCGTTGGTGAACCGGTCCATGCGATAGTAGATCGCCAGGCCGAGTCGGTTGCGCACAGTGGAGTCGGCGAGGTGTAGGAGACCGATCTCCTCGGGGAGCTCAAGGGTGTCGCATTCCTGCAGACACAGGACGTCGGGATCGTAGTTCTCGGCCAGGGCGATGAGCTCACCACTGGCACGATTCTTGCGGAGGTTATAGCTGATGACTTTCACGACTGACCTTTTTCGACTCGACTCGACTCGCTGAACACCCACCTAGCCTACGTTTGCGACGCAGAAATGCTATATCGGCTGGGTGAATTCTCGGCGGCCCCCATGCGAGACTCGGGGCATGATGCAGGATGCGACGGCCACAGTGACGGCCACAGTGACGGCAACGGTGACGGCCACGGTGGAGTCGGTCAGCCGAGACGAACGGCACGCGTTCAGCAAGCCGACGGTCCCGGACATCCGTTTGATCGCGGGATTCGGGGTGGAGGGCGACGCTCACGCCGGAGCCACGACGCAGCACCGCTACCTGATCGTGAAGGATCCGACCAGGGCGAACCTCACCCAGGTGCACTTCATGCCCGCCGAGCTCTTCGACGAGCTGCGGGGGGCCGGCTTCGAGGTCTCCCCCGGCGAGCTGGGCGAGAATATCACGACCCGCGGGCTGGATCTGTCCGGCCTTCCGCGGGGTGCCCGGCTGCGGCTCGGCACCGACGCGGTCGTGGAGATCACCGGGCTGCGCAACCCGTGCTCACTGATCAACGGGTACCAGAAGGGGCTGATGAAGACGCTGATCGACACGGATGATGCCGGTCAGGTGATCCGCAAGGCGGGGATCATGGGAATCGTCGTCACCGGGGGAAGCGTCGCTCCCGGGGACCCGATTCAAGTGCGGCTGCCGGCCGGGGAACACCTGCCGCTCGGCGTGGTCTGACGCTTGGGTAACGGCAGTCGGCGACCCTGCTAGTCTCGGCCTCACCTGACCTGTGGAGGAGCCCCGATGGCACGCAAGAACTACACCCCCGATCAGAAAATTTCCCGCCTCCGCGTCTACAACATCGTGGCCGGCTCACTGCACCTCGTGCAGGTCCTGGGCTTCGCATACGTGCTCACCCTGCTCAGCACCCAGGTCACCTTTGCCGTCACCGCCGACTATCTGTCGGCTCCTCCCGGCGTGCCGCTGCCGCCCGAGCGGGTGACCCTGTTCGACGTCAACGTGGGCATCGGCGTCGTCTCCTTCCTGGCGCTCTCGGCCTTCTTCCATTTCCTGATCTCGTCGCCGAAATTCTTCCCCCGCTACGCGGCGGGGCTCAAAGCCAACCGAAACTACTTCCGCTGGGTCGAATATTCCCTGAGCTCCTCGATCATGATCTGGCTGATCGCCCAGATCACCGGCATCACCGACATCGCGGCCCTGTTCTCGATCTTCGCCGCCAACGCCGCCATGATCATGTTCGGGGCACTGCAGGAGAAGTACGAGACACCCGGCAACGGCACGTTCCTGCCCTTCATCTTCGGGTCGATGGTGGGCGTGGTGCCGTGGGTCGTCATCCTGATCTACTTCATCGCCCCCGGCTCGAACACCGAGGCCGCACCGCCGGCCTTCGTCTACGGCATCATCATTTCCCTCTTCCTGTTCTTCAACACGTTCGCCGTCAACCAGGTGCTGCAGTACCGTCAGGTCGGCGGCTGGCGCGACTACCTCCGCGGCGAGCGCGCCTACATCACGCTGAGCCTGGTCGCCAAGACCGCGCTGGCCTGGCAGGTGTTCTCTGGCGCGATCATCCCGGCACTCACCTAGAGCAATCCTTTAGCCGACCAGCTCGGGCCTAAACTGGTTCCGGGCACGGCAGGAGCACCACCCCCGTGCTTCGAAGCTGGTCCGCAGCGCCACCTCGTAATCGTCCCGGGCGAAACCAGGGACAGCTGTCGTCTCACCGACGTTCCGGGTCAACAACGACCCCGCATGGCGACGGCTACAGCGTCGACGGACGAGTGCCCGCAGAGCGTGCACTCGGGGAGTGGGCACCCCCAGCGCGGCCGCCCGCGTCGGAGCCATCGAGGAACTCGAGGATGTCCGGCAGGAGGCGTGGGTCTGAGATCGCGGCCATGTGCCCCTTGCCGGGGTAGAGGATGAGGCGGGCGTTGGGGATGCGCGCCACCGTCTCGCGGAACAGCTCGGGCGTGTAGAAACCGTCCCGGTCACCACCGATCAGCAGGGCGGGCGCTTCGATCTCGCCGAGCCGGTCGCGCAGGTTGAAGGCGTCTTCGGCGCGAATGGTGGTGATCAGGTCGGGGCTGGCCTTGCCGAACGTGCGGGGTCCGAGCATCCAGCCCATGCCGGCTGCCAGCCGACTCGGGGGCTTGTCGCCGAGGACACTAAACATCTCCCGGCTGGCCTGCCGCGGGCGCCCGGCAAGAACCTCTTCAGCGACCCGACGCTGCACCTTCTTGCCGTTTGGCCCCAGGGTGTAGGCCGCGCAGACCACGACGAGACGCTGCACCACATCGGGATGGTCGGCGGCGAGTTGCAGGGCGATGCTCCCGCCGGTCGACGTGCCGATCACGTCGATGGGCCCCGGAAACTCCAGGCGCAGAGCGTCGGCGTAGTCCCGGGCGATGTCGGCCATGCTGGCGTTCGGGTCGAGGCCCGGGCGCGGGGTCAGCCTGAGCACGCGATGCCGGGCCGCCACCGGAGCCAGCATCCGGGTCACAAGCATGCGCTCGACGCCGATGGTCGGTTCAAAGTTCTGGGTGAGGCCCGGGATGGCCACCAGCGGCGAGCCCGTGCCGAACCTCAAATAGGGCATCCCTCCGAGGAGGGTGCCCGTTCGCCGAGCCATGGTGCGCGCATCGGTGACATTCTGTGTTTGTGTCGCGGGGGGCATTGAATTGACCCTTTCGTTCATTGACGGTTCCGGATGCCGTCAGCCGGCTCCGCGGAGAGCGGTGCGGCAGAGAGTGGTGCGGCAGAGAGCGGTGCGGCAGCGATCGGCCCGGCAGCAACCGGCTCTGGCGTGGCCGGCTGGGCAGAACCGTTGGTGACACTACCCGCGCCGCGGGACCCCCGAAAGCGTCCCGGCAGATTCGGCCGGGGTTCAGGAGAGTCTTCCCACCCTGAAGCGAACGAGAGGAACGTGATTTTCGAGCGAAGTGGTGCCAGCATAAGGAGTGGGTCTGCACCTGGGAAGGGGCGCCCGACTGCGGGGTCGCGTGACAAATGGGCAGCGGCATCCGTCTAGATGAGTGAGAACCCATTGACGGAAGGCACCAGCTTCCACCATCGAACGGACCCCACATGACGAGCACCGATCTGCACCACGACGACCTAACCGATGACGTGAGCGCACCCCGGCTCGCCGCGGTCGTCTACAACCCCATAAAGGTTGACGTCGACGAGCTCCGGGACGCCGTCGAGGCCCAGCAATCGGCCGCCGGCTGGCCGGAGACGCTGTGGTTCGAGACGTCAGCTGAGGACCCGGGGCAGGGACCGGCCCGGAAGGCGATCGAAGCCGGGGCCACCATGATCATCGTGGCAGGCGGCGACGGCACCGTGCGCGCCGTCGCGGAAGCCGTCCACGGCACGGAGTGCGCACTGGCGCTGCTGCCGTCGGGCACCGGCAACCTGCTCGCCCGCAACCTGCAGCTGCCCCTCGCCGACACCGGGCTGGCCCTGCAAGCCGCGTTCGCCGGCCAGGACAAGGTGATCGACGTGTGCCTGATCGACATCGAGCGGGCCGACCGGTCGGTCGACCGGCACGCCTACCTGGTGATGGCCGGGCTCGGCCTCGATGCCAAGATGCTCGCGAACACCGACGACGGCCTCAAGGCGAAGGCCGGCTGGCTGGCCTACGTGAAAGCCATGATCGCCGTCGGCAAGGACGACAGCGATCTCCGGTTCCGGTACCGGCTCAACGCGAAGCCCGAGCAGGCGATGCGCGCGCACACCATCATGGTCGGCAACTGCGGGTCGCTTCCGGCTAGCATCGAGTTGATTCCCGACGCCGCCCTCGACGACGGACTCTTCGACGTGGTCGTACTGAAGCCGGAGGGCTTCGGCGGCTGGCTGCAAATTCTGTCTAAGGTGCTGTGGGAGAACGGCGTGCTCAGCCGAACGGTATTGGGCCGCAAACTGCGCACCAATGATGTCGACGCGCTCAACTACGCCACCGGCACGAAGCTCGTGCTGCGGCTCAACCGTCCGGAAGAGATCGAACTCGACGGCGACGGGTTCGGCACCGCCGTGGCCTTCAAGACCTGGGTGGATGCCGGTAGCCTCACCCTGCGCGTGCCGAGCGACGCCGCGTAGGCGGCGCGGGGCATCCGTCGCCCTTTCCCGTTCCACTCTGCTCGACGGGCGGGAGGTGCGCCGCTCTGCGGATGGCATGCCACCAGCGAAGCGGCGCGGCACCCGCGCCGGCACGACGGACCACGGATGCGTTGACGGCTGCACACCCGGCAGTCGTCAACGGCCGCCGCCACCGCCTCCGCCACCGCCACCGCCGGAGAACCCGCCGCCGCCGGAGCCGCCGGAGAAACTTCCTCCGCCGCCGGAGTATCCGCCGCCGCTGCTGGAGCTGACGGGAACCGTGGCAGAGGTGAGGACCGAAGCGACCCAACCGTTCATGGCGACGCCGAAGCCGCTCGCGGTGAAGCCTCCCTGCGACACGATCCAGCCCGGCGCCGGCGCCCCGTGCTCGTAGAGCACGACGAGCTCCTTCGCCCAGTCCCGTTCGACGCCCCAGAGCACCGCGAAGGGGAGCAGCTCCTCATAGAGCTTGACCAGTTCGACGGTGTCGGGTGTTTCGGCGGCATCCGTCACCGGGCTCGGCAGCGCCCCCGAAGCGACACCCGGCATGGCAGGCATCGTGGCCCGCAGCGCGCCGTCCGGGCTCTGCAGCATGCGGAAACGCTCCTCTTCGGCGAGCTCTAGATAGACCTTCAGTCCCTTGAGGTAGTCGCGCTGATCGGCCCCGGAATCGGTGAGCTGCACCGTGCCCTGGGCGAGGTAGAGGGCCAGGTAGAGGAACAGCGCTGCGATGACGGCGACCGTCATCACCTCGCCGAACTTCGGGGAGCCGTCGATCAGCGCCACCGCACCGAGGACGGCCAGGGCCGGCAGCAGCACGACGGCCATTCCGATGGCGATCCACCTGCCGCCGCGGCCGGTCACCTTGGCCCGCCAGCCGCGCTCGATGACCGACGCTGTCGCGGCGGGGAGGAACGCGCTCAGTTTGGCGGCGAGTGTGCTGTCGGCGACCCCCAGTTCCCGCGTCGCTCCGATCGTCAGGCGGGGGAACAGCGTCTCCAGCAGCTTTCGCTCCTGAGCGTCCACGCCTTCCACGGTCAGCAGCTGCAGCGTGTAGTCGCCGCCGCCGGCGCTGACCGGATAGTCGAGGATGCGCACCGTGCCGCGCACCGCCAGGCTCACAATCTGCGCGGCGATAGCCGTCTTCGACCGATTCGCAAGGTCCCCCGCCTCCAGCAGGTTGTAACCCTTCGGCACGCTGTACTGGGCGATGATGGTGCCTCGGCCGCGGGCGTCGCGCTGGCCGAGTCGGCGACGGATGAAGGCGAGCACGACCCCGAGAAAGCCGACAGCCGCCACCAGGAACAGCAGCCCGGTCGCCGGTTCTCCCCCGCCGTTGTCCGAATCGCTCGCACTGTAGCTGGCCGAGGCCGGCACCGACACGAAGGTGCCGGGTGCAAAGCCGATGGCCACGGTCAGGTTCTGCCGCGGACCGAGACCCTGCACGGACGAGGTGAACAGCTGGCCCGTGGATCCGGGCACTGCGGCATCCGTGGTCTGGCTGATCTCGCACCGGGCGCCGTCGTCCTGGGCCCCGGAATAGCAGGCGGTGTCGCCGGTGAGGAACTCGGCGACGCTCGGGTCGACGTGCACGCGCGCGGTGACGGAGCCGAACGACTGGTCGAACCCGGTGCCGTTGGTGTCCCAGTAGAGCTCGTCGTCGTCGGTGTCGGCGAACGCGCGCACCACGTTCTGCTGCGTGTAGGTGATCGTGTAGGTCTGCTGGCCGCGCACGAACTCATCGGTGCCGATCGGCATCTCGGTGACGGAGCCCTGGTCATACGTCTCGAAGTAGACGGGGGCTCCGGTGGCGTCGGTGACCGATTCGACGGTGGTGTTCAGCGGCACCCCGTTGTAGTCGTTGGGGAGGAGGCGCACCATGCCTCGGTTCTGGTCGAAGTTCGGGAACTGCGCCACGAACGTCTCGACCGTGCGCAGGGTGGAGTGCCCGGCGTCGTCACGGGAGAGGTAGTAGTCGGCCTCGAAGGAGGTGAATGTGAAGTCACCGGTGTCTGCCGACGCGGCCAGGGGCGTCCCGACGGCCGGCATCCCGAGCGCGAGCGCCGCCGAAACCGCGAGCGCGGCGATGACCTGCACGAATCGACGTAACGGATGTCTGGACGGTGCGATCCCGTGCATATTGCCGCTCCCTGTTTCTGTCGGAGCCGGGAGCCTCGATGCGGCGTCGACCGCGCCGAGCCGTGCTGTCCCCACAACATCCGCCCTTCGAAGGCTAGTGCAGCACGGGTCCCTTCGGTGCATGCGAACCGACAGCTGAGAGCCCGGCAACGAGAAAACCGGTCGGCCCCTCCACGAGGGGACGACCGGCTTTGGTGCTACGGGTAGTCAGGGCATCAGTACCAGTTGTTGGCTTGCGAGTGAGACCAGGCGGCGCACGGGGTGCCGTAGGAGGAGGCCTTGATGTAGCCGAGGCCCCATGCGATCTGCGTGGTCGCGTTGGTGGCCCAGTCGCTGCCGGCCGTCGCCATCTTGTTGCCGGGCAACGCCTGCGGGATGCCGGTGGCACCGCCGTTGGAGTTCACGGCGTCGTACTTCCACTCCGATTCCTTCTGCCACAGCTGGTTCAGGCAGGAGAACTGGTCGGCGCCCCAGCCGTACTGGGACGCGGCCATGGCCTGAGCCGTGGCGCGCGCGCCGGCAGGAGTGTTGCCGGAGGCCAGCGACTGGGCACGGGTGGCTTCAGCGGCGGCGGCCTGAGAAGCGGCCTCAGCGGCGGCGGCGGCCTCAGCGGCGGCCTCAGCGGCGGCGGCCTCGGCGGCGACCCGATCGGCTTCGATCGACGCCGCGGTGACGGCGGCAGTCTCGGCCTTGGTCTGGGCGGTCAGCGAGGTGATCTCGTCGAGAGGGAGGATCTCGTAGCTGGCGAGCGAGCTGGCGACCGCGGCGAGGCCGGAGGCATCCACCTTGTCCTGGGTGGCGGCGATGACCTGATTGGCCTCGTTCAGGGTGATGGATGCCGAGTTGTCGACGTGCGCCTTGGCGACCGCGCTGTAGGCGCCGAGCTGTTCACGGTGCAGGCCGGTGCTGTCGGCGAGTTCGGTTGTGGCCGAGACACGGTCCTGGGTGGCGGAGGCGGACTGACCGGCGAAGCCGGCGCCGACTGCGAGGCCGGTGACGGCGAGCACACTGGTGGCGATGAGCACGATGCGGTGCGGACGGTTGATCTTGGTGGGGCCGGTGGTGCTGTTGCTGCTGGGAATGCTGTTGCTTCGCTTATTTTGGGCAGCGAATCGGATGCGGATTTCTTCGGGTGTTTCGGGCATGTATGTGCGCTTGACTTCCGTGTTACGCAAGCTCGCACGCGTGCGCGCGCCAACTCACTGAGCAGCGGGCCTGCGCTTTCGGGGGACGGCGCAGACGAAACTTATACTCTGTCTCATGTTTCTGAACAAACGCTCAGTATTCTGTGAAAGTCATGGGTAGCCGGGCCGGGACACCGGGTTCGGCGGGCCCCGCGCGGCGGCCCTGGTCTCGCTGTGCGCGTGCTGCGCCGCTGCGCCGATGGCGTGCCACGCGCGGAACGGCGCAGTTACCGCGCCCGCGCGGCGCAGCTGCCGCGCGGCGAATGAAGAACGCCGCGGGGATCGCGAACAGCGAGATCACGGCGCCGCACAGGAACGCGGCTGGAGCCCGTGATGAGCAGTTGGGTGGGCCCGGAGCGGTCGGCAGCCAGCCCGCAACCGAGCCGATGCCGCCGGATTCCGCATTCAGGTTGCTGAGGCCGTAGACGAGCTGGCCGAAGCCGGGCGCCGAGAGGATGACCAAGACCACATCGATCGGCGTCTTGCGCGGAGTGGTGACGTTCTTCAGCCCCAAGCCGCCCACGACGAGCACGCTGAGGGCGATCAGGAGCACGAGGTTGAACATTTAGCGCCAGCCGAGCACGCTGAGAATGGCGCCCGAACTGCTGGAGCCAATGCAAGGGCGACCGAGAAGACGATGGTCAACAGCAGCGCGAATATGGTCGTCGTGCCGGTGGCCCGTACGATTCAGGCGGCCAGCAGCGTCGGCGGCAGCGTGGCGGTCTCGTGCGCGGCGAGGGATTCAAACCGCGCCGCTCCGGGCGGATCTGCGGGATTCAGCCCGTCGCTCCCCGTGTGTTACGCCAAATGGCGAGTGCTGTGGCGCCGTCAACGACCGCGCCGCAGGATGGGTGGCATGCCCAGACAAATTCGCTTCAACGCTTTTGACATGAACTGCGTCGCGCACCAGTCCTCAGGAATGTGGCGGCATCCGCTTGACCAGTCCTGGCGATACAAGGACCTCTCCTATTGGACCGACCTGGCCAGGCTGCTCGAGCGAGGCACTTTCGATGGCATTTTCATCGCCGATGTGCTCGGAACGTACGACGTCTATGGCGGTTCGAACGAAGCAGCGATCCGGCACGGGGCCCAGGTTCCCGTGAACGACCCGATTCTGCTCGTCTCCGCCATGGCGGCGGTGACCGAGAACCTCGGGTTCGGCGTGACCGCGGGTACAGCGTACGAGCATCCGTACCCGTTCGCACGACGGATGTCGACGCTCGACCATTTGACGAAGGGTCGCGTCGGCTGGAACGTCGTCACCGGTTATCTGCCGAGCGCCGCCCGCAACATGGGGCATGAAGACCAGTTGGAGCATGACGACCGTTACGACGTCGCCGACGAATATCTCGAGGTGCTGTACAAGTTGTGGGAGGGCTCGTGGGAAGACGATGCCGTCATCCGCGACCGGGAGACCGGGGTGTTCACCGATCCGAGCAAGGTGCATGAGATCGGGCATTACGGCAAGAACTTCACCGTGCCGGGGATCCACCTGTCCGAGCCGTCGTTGCAGCGCACGCCGGTGATCTATCAGGCCGGGGCATCGCCGCGCGGTATCGCCTTCGCCGCCGGCAACGCCGAGGCGATCTTCGTGGCCGCTTCGACCAAGTCCGGCCTCACCGCGACTGTGAGCAAGATCCGGGATGCGCTCGAGCAGGCCGGTCGAGACCGGTACTCCGCGAAGATCTACACGCTGCTGACAATCATCACCGACGAGACCAGCGAGAAGGCGCACGCAAAACATCAGGACTACCTCTCCTACGCGAGCGAAGAAGGCGCCCTGGTGTTCATGTCGGGCTGGATGGGCATCGATCTCTCCCGGTATGACCTCGACGAGCCGATCGGCAACGTGAAGAGCAACGCGATCCAGTCGGCGGTGGCAAATTTTCAGGCCGCGAATGATGACGGCTCCGAGTGGACCGTGCGTGACATCGCGAAGCTCGGCGCAATCGGCGGCCTGGGGCCGTTCATCGTCGGCTCACCGGAAGAGGTTGCCGATCACCTACAGGAGTGGGTCGCCGATACCGATGTTGACGGGTTCAACCTCGCCTACGCGATCACACCCGGAACGTTCGAAGACGTGGTCGAGTTCGTGATTCCCGAGCTGCGTCGTCGCGGGGCCTACCCGGAGGAGTACGTCGAGGGCACTCTACGCAACAAGTTGCACGGGCGCGGCGACCGTCTGCCCGAGGAGCACCACGGAGCCGATTATCGACTCGGGGTGAACCAATCCGTTAGGTGACGAGCGGCGACCGCCGCTCGCCCTATGCAATCCCCGACTGCACCAGCAGCCGGGGGAAATCCGTGCGGCGGCGCCCGGCCAGTTAGCACCTGCTCACGCTCGCGCCGCAGCACGACCGGCGGCCGCGCGGTGGCGGCGGCCAGAATGCGGGCAATGGTCTCGGGCCACGGCACTCGGTGAGCGCGGGTACTGCGCCTATGTCCGCACCCGCCGCAACCGGATCGGACCCTTCGCCGTCGACGGATCGACCACGGCCCCGCCCTGCGTGATCTGCAGGTCACCGCGGGCGACCATGCGGCGTGCGGCGCGTCGGGCCGGCTCCATCAGGTCGTTCCAGCCGTCACCGCCGACCACTTTCGCCGCCTCGGACGGGCAGATCGTGGCATCCGTCGCCCGCGCACTGAGCAGTGTCGCGATAGCCTCTTCCAGCTTGAGGTCGGTCGCCGTGACCCCATGTGTGCGGCAAGCGGTCGAGCAGTACTTCACCGACTCCCAGTTGTCGGCCCACTTCATGCGCCACTCGATGCGCCGCCCACACGAGGCGCACGTCTTGTCCGCCCGGTCACGGGCGGGGTCAGAATCGGCGGGCTTTCGTTGACGGTGGGCCATGCCTTCTATCCTGCGGGATGGCGCGGGTCGCCGAGAGCCGCCGAGAGCCGCCGTTTGCGCCGAGCGTCGCCGTTCCAGCGGCGATTCTCGGCAGAATCGGCGACTCTCGGGGCTGCAGGGCGCCGGGCAGGGCGCCGGGCAGGCCGCCAGGCAGGGCGCGCCCGACCCATCGGCGCCGCGGGCGTGACGAATTCGGCCCGCATCCGTCTTATCAGTGACGGATGTCTCAGCCCCCGTGAGCGCCCAGGCCACCCGACACTGCCGGAGGCTAGGATTTTTGCACCTGAACCCGAAGGAAATCCCGTGACGAGCACCGACCGAGCGCGTGTCGAACGATGGCGCGCAGCCGCTGTTCCTGCCCGTAGCCGCAGCATCGAGGTTGATGGGCATCAATTCACCGTGCACTCCCTGAAGAGCACCTCGCCTTCGCCGGACGCGCCGACCTACCTGCTGGTCCACGGCATCGGGGCGTCGCACCGCTACTACCGCCGGGTGCAGAGGAGCCTGGCCGCCATCGGGCATACCCATTCGCTCGATCTGCCCGGATTCGGCGGCACCCGCCGGCCCGTTCGGCCGCTCGCTGTCGAAGAATACGGCGCCCTGCTCGGCCGGCTACTTGATCGACTCGAGGTGCCGCGGGCGGTCCTGGTCGGCCATTCGATGGGCGCCCAATTCGTCACCGAGGTGGCCCGGCAACGCCCCGATGCCGTCTCCCACCTGGTTCTGATCGGCCCTGTCACCGATCCCCGCCGGTCGACAGCCGTGCAACAGGCGCTGGGCCTGACCCGGGATGTGGCCAAGGAGTCGCCGTCGGGCAATCTGATCGTGTTCCGTGACTACCTCGAGTGCGGCCCGCGCTGGTTCTCCACCGAGCTCGTCCCCATGCTCGGCTACCGCACCGACCTGGCCCTTGGCGAGGTGCACTCCCCCATCCTCGTGATCCGAGGCACCAACGACCCCGTCTCGGGCAGCACCTGGTGTGCATCGCTGGCCGCCGCCGCGCCGGACGGGCATGTGTTCGAGGTCGCGGGGCACCGCCACCTGGTGCACCACAGTGCCGCCGTGCAAACCGCCGCCATCATCGAGGGGCACGCCCTGCGGCTTCCGTCGGTCGCGCACCCGGCACAATGATTCGCCGTCTCCTGAACCCCCGTCTGCTGAGTCGCCATCTGCGCGAGGCCTGGTGGTGGCTGCTCGACTATGTCTATGCGGCGACCGGCCAGACCCGTGCGTTCCTCTCCCGCGCCCGGCCCACGGACTTCCGCTCCGGTACCAAAGCCCCGATCGTGATCATCCCCGGGGTGTATGAATCCTGGCAGTTCATGCGACCGTTGATTGAGATACTGCACGGCCACGGGCATCCGGTGCACGTGGTGGCGAAGCTCGGCCGCAACCGGCGTTCTCTGGCGGATGCCGCCGCGACCGTGGCCGCCTACCTCGAGCGGGAGAACCTGAACGGCGTCGTCATCGTGGCGCACAGCAAGGGCGGCCTGATCGGCAAACTGCTCATGACGACGGATGACCCGGGCCGCCGGGTGAGCGGAATGACCGCGATCAGTGCTCCCTTCGGCGGTTCCCGCTATGCGCGCTACTGGGTCGTGCCGAGCATCCGTGCCTTCGCTCCCGCCAACGTGGCCCTGCACGACCTCGGCCTGGACCACCGGGTCAACGACCGCATCACGTCTATCTACGGGGTGTTCGACCCGCATGTCCCCGAGGGCAGTGAACTCGTCGGCGCCCGCAACATCCAGCTCAGGGTCGGCGGGCACTTCCGCATCCTCGGTGACCCGGCGGCCGTGCGTGCCGTGCTCGACGCGGTGACGGATGCCGCGGAGTCGGCAGTCTGACTCCGGGTCGCAGATCGACCTTCGGTCACGCGGGGAAGGTGCTTGCCCTGCTGCACGCGGAGCCTGACCGCTCGGGCTGATGTTCAGGCGCAGGGAGGACTCCGCCCCGACTACTTCGCCGCGACAGTGCGGGCGCGGCGCGTATGGCGCTTCGTCGACGAGCCTCCTCGCCCGTAGACCAGGTACATGGTGAACCCCATGATGATCATGAGCAACACGGTGTAGACGAACGTGATCGACATGGAGTCAAGGTTGTTCTCCCCCTCCGTGCTGGCCTTGATCGCAACACCGAGGGGTTGGTAGAGCGGGTGATACAGGAACACCGCGGCGTCATAGTCGTCGAGCAGGCTGTTGAAGTTGAGTGCCGTGATCGCAGCCGCGGTAGGGAGAACCAGCGGAACCAGAACCGTGCGAAGGGTGAACATCGACCCGGCACCGAGGATGCGGGCGGCATCCTCGAGCGACTCCGGCACCGATGCGAAAGCCGCCTTGAGCAATCGCAGGGTGAACGGGATCTTCACGATCACGTAGGCGATCAACAGGAGACTCGTCGTTCCTGTGAGCACCTGGCCGCCGACCATCGGGTTTGGGCGGTCGAACGTCATGACGAGGGCGAGGGCGATGAGAATCGTCGGCAGGATCCAGGGGATGTGCAGCAGGTACTCCAGCGTGGCGGTCAACAGGTTGCGGTGTTTCTGCAGCAACCGTGAGACGAATAGCATCCCGCCGACCACGATCACCGACGCCAGCGCGCTGTAGACGACGCTGACCACGAAGGGTCGGAGCACTGCGGGTGTGCCGAAGACCGTGGCGTAGTTGTCGAGCGTGAACGAATCCCAGCTGATGCTTCCCGTGACGATGGCACTCGAGTGCACGAAGGAAAACAGCACGATCAGCAGCACCGGCGTCGCGTAGACGACGAAGAGAGCGTAGGCGGCAACGTGCACGGCAGCGTTCGCCACTGGGTTCGGGATTCTCTGCTTCTGCAGCGGGGTCGCCACCTTCGCCACCGAGAAGTACACCCCCGACTTTTCGACCCGGTTCATCATTGCCAGCAGCACGATGGTCGCCAGGCCGAGGATCACGGCGAGCAGCGCGGCGAGGTCACGCGACCCGGTGCTCTTGGAGAAGGTGAGGATCATCGGGGCGATCGTTTGGAAATCGGTGCCGCCCAACACGAGCGGCGCTGTCAGTGCGCCGAGACCGGTCAGGAACGTGAGAACTGTCACGGCGAAGATCATCGGGCGCAGGGCGGGCAACACGATTCGCCAGAGGATGCCCATGGTCGACGCGCCCATATTGCGTGCCGCCTCGATGGTCTGGTAGTCGATCTTCGCCAGCGACGATCCCAGGAAAAGCATATGGTTCGTCGTCGTGGCCAGCGTCATCACGACGACGACCGCGAAGTAGCCGGAGAACCAGTTCGGGTCGATCTCAGGAAACCAGTTGCGCACGGCGTTGGTGACGAATCCGTAGCGGCCGTAGATGAAGTTGTAGCCGGCGGCGAGCACGATGCCCCCGTAGATGAGGGTGGTGGCGTAGCCGAGCCACAGCATCCGTGCGCCCCGGATCTTGAAATAGTCGGTGACGAGAACGATGAAGATGCCGACGACATTCACCGTGACGGCCAGCGTGGCGGCCAGCGCGAAGCTGTGCCAGAGGCTGTTCATCGCGCGTTCGGAGCTGACCAGTTTCTCCACGGCCCGAAAGCTGAACTGGCCCTCCGGAAAGAAGGTTCTGATGAGCAGGTTGGCGTTCGGGAAGACCAAAAACGTTGCCACGAACCACAGCGTCACCAGGGTGATGATGACGACGAACGGGGATCGGAACATTGAAGCCCACGACGAAGTGCGCACGGATGCCCCCCTCTAGTACTGCAGGATCGACGACGGGTCGATATACAACTGCGCCGCAGAACCCGGTTCCAGCGCAGATCCGCCGCCCTCGGGCACCAGTGCACGAATACTGCTGCCATGACTGTCGATTGTGTAGGTGCTGTGCGAGCCGTGGTAGGAACGGCCGGCGACGACGCCGTCGAGCCGGATCGCATCCGTGTTGCCCGGGGGCGCCTGCAACGACACCTTCTCCAGGCGCAGGTACGACGTTTTTGCCGGTGCAAGACCGGTGCCGCCGCGCTGGCGCAGCTGGTGCACGACGTCGCCCGAGAGCTTGTTCATCGCACCGACGAAGGTGCACACGAACTCGGTGCCGGAGCGGTTGTAGATCTCCTCCGGGGTGCCTACCTGCTCGACCACGCCGTGGTTGAACACGGCGATCCGGTCGCTCATGGTGAGTGCTTCTTCCTGGTCGTGCGTGACGTACACCGTGGTGATGCCGAGTTCCCGCTGCAGGTTTTTCAGCTGTTCGCGCAGCTGCACGCGCAGCTTGGCGTCGAGATTGGAGAGGGGCTCGTCGAGCAGCAGGATGCGCGGCTTGAGCACGAGAGCCCGGGCGATGGCGACCCGCTGCTGCTGGCCACCGGAGAGTTCGGACACGTTCTTCGCGAGCTGCTCCTCGATGAGCTCGACCTGCGCGGCGATCTCGTCGACGAGCAGCGCCGTTTCGGCCTTCCTGGTCTTTCGCACCCGCAGGCCGAACGCGATGTTCTCCCACACGCTCATGCTGGGGAACAGCGCGTAGTTCTGGAAGACCATGCCTACGCTGCGTTTTTCGCTCGGCAGCCGGGTGGCCACCTTCCCGTCGATGTAGATTTCACCCCGGGACGGTTCGATGAACCCCGCGAGCGTGCGCAGGGCCGTCGTCTTGCCGCACCCGGAGGGCCCGAGCAGGGTGAAGAACTCACCCTGCTCGATCTCGAGGGTCAGGTCGGGGATGGCGATCTTCTCGCCGAAGCTCACTTCGACATTCTCGAATCTGATCATGACTGTTCGTGCCCGGGCCGAGACTTAGGGCAGGTACTCGAGCTCGGTCTTCTCGACCCACTCGGAAATACGTTCGCGGGTCAGCGACCAGTCGATGTCCTGCTTGGGGAGGGACTCGATCAATTCGACGACCGCGGGAAGCGCCTCTGCGCGAGCCTTCTCATTCACCGGGTAGGACGCGAATTCGGCGGCGAACTCGCCCTGCACCTCGGCGCCGCCGAACCAGTCGATGAACTTCTCGGCCTGCTCCTGGCGCGGCGTGCCGTTGATGACCGCGATCTGTTCGGTGACGTAGGGGACACCGTCTTCCGGGCTGATCACGCCGGTCTTGGTGGCGTATTCGGCGTCGCGGCTGGTGATTCCGCTGCTCGGAAGCACGCCGTAGTCGACCTCGTCGCGGGTCAGGCGCGCATACAGGTCGGTGCCCTCGACGGCTGGCGAACCGTGCTCGTAGTAGTCCTGCACCTGCTTCCAGCCGGCATCCGAGATGCCCAGGTCACCCTTCTCGTCGGCATAGGGCGCGAGCAAGCCGGCGAGCACCAATTGCGGGGTGGCCTGGCCGAGGCTGGTGTTCACTTCGTATCGGCCGTCGTATTCGGCGTCGTCCCACAGGTCGCTGACCTGTTTCGGGGCGTCTGCGCTCTTCACGGTGTTGGTGTCGTAGACGGTGACGATGGCCTGTTCGACCAGGGGCCAGAACGCCCCGTCCTTGGCGTCGCCGGCTTTCTTGTCGACATCCCCGGACCACTCCGGCGTGTAGGCGGCAACGGCATCCTCTGCCTTCAGCGTTTCGAAGAACATATTGTTCAGGCCGAAGACAACATCGCCCACCGGGTTATTCTTCTCGGCGACGATGCGGTTGGCGAGGTCGGCCCCGCCCAGCCCCACGATCTCGATCTTCATCCCGGCCTCGGCCGCCTTCGCCGTCACCCATTCCCCACGCCCATCCGAATTGGAGTTCGTGTAGACGATGAGGGTTCCGGAGGATTCCCCCGACGACGACGCCTCGCCTGCCGTGCTGCTGCATGACGTCAACGCGACGGTGCTGAGAAGCACGGTCGCAAGGGTGGCCGCGGTGAGGGTGCGCTTGTGCAAGAGTCAGTCCTTTTCTGGGCCGCGAGAGGGCAGATGGCCACTCACCGGCCGAATCAAGTTTTAGCAACGGTTCGTTCACACTAAGGCGCAGCAAATCCAGCTCCAGGCCATCTGAACGAAAGTTCGTCTGGCGTTAACTGGCTGTACTGACGCCGTTGGAAGCGATGCCGCAGTTGATGTCTTGCGCACGCAGCTGATGCAGAAATACCCGGGTTTTACTCGGCGCTCGCTCCCCCAAGAGCGCACACGATGGGCGCAGGTCGGCGGTTGGCCATTCAATGGGCTGAAGCTCCGGCGACGCTGGGGGTGAGCGTTGGCGCGATAGAGCGTTCGGCGGGCGCGGGCCGTCACTCCCTGCTCAGAGCGCACGGTTCACGGTGCACATTGCTCACGCCGCCGGAGCGAACCCCGCCGACACGTCGATCAACACCTTCCCGACAACGCCGCTCTCGACCAGGGCATGGGCATCCGCCGTGTGCGCGAGGTCCGTGCGGTGCAAAGGTAACCCTGCCTCCTCCCCCACGCTCAGTGCGCCGTCGACGAGGGCGGCGGTGATGTCCTCGGCCGCCGCCCGAATCACGTCGGCGCCCACCGTGTAGAGCAGCACGAACTGGTAGCGCACGTTGAGGCTGAAGTGCTGGCGCACGTCGAGCGTCACCTGGTCGCCGCCGTTGTTGGCATAGACCGCGATCGACCCCCGATTACGGATGACGGCCAGGTCCAGCCTCGCGTTCTGGGCCGGTGCGACCTCCACGATCAGGTCCACCCCTCCGGTGCGATCGCCCGGATCTGGGCCATGACGTCCGGGTCGGTGTAGGTGAGCACGTGCTGCGCGCCGGCGGCTGTGGCGAGCGCCGCTTTCGCCGGTCCGCTCACGGTCGTGACAACGGATGCCCCCGCCCATCGGGCCAGCTGGATCGCCGCGTGCCCGACCGCACCTGCTCCGCCGGCCACGAGCACCACCTTGCCGGCCAGGGCGCCCGGGTGCAGCCGCCGCGGTCCGTCTTCGGCCACCGTCAGCGCCCGGTACGCCGTGATCGCCGGCACTCCGAGGCTCGCGCCCTGGTCGAAGCTGGCATTTTCCGGCAGCAGGAAGACCCGCTCCGCCGGAAGCACGGCGTACTCCTGGGCCGTGCCGCTGTTCGCGCGCTGGTACGCGGCGAGCGCCAGCCACACCCGGTCGCCCACGCCGACGTGCTGCACGCCGGCGCCAACCGCCTCAACGATGCCGGCGCCGTCCTGCCCGGGCACGACGTCGTCAAACGCCAGCTCTTGGCCCGGTGCCGAGCCGCGGCGCGACTTCCAGTCGGTGGGATTCACGCCGCTGACCACGATCCGGACCCGTACCTCGTCGGCTCCGGGTTCGGTCACCGGCCGATCGACGAGCTGAAGCACGGACGGGTCACCGGTCTGGCTGTACACAATTGACTTCATGTCAGGGGTAACGCGGGTGGGAGTGGAAAGGTTCTCGCCTTGCTCTCTTCTCGGGCTTCGGCCCTACGACGCGCACCAGTGCGGCATCACCGATCGCGCAGGCATACCGAAAATCGCACGAAACCGCCTTCCTCACCGCGACTCCGCAGCCGCCCCGCGCCCAAGCTCGGAGCATGTCCACCCCCTTAGACGACCCCAATTTCCGAAGCGCATTCGGCGCAGCCGGCATGGTCCACCGGCCAAGCATGGCCAATGACCTTCTTCAGGAGATGGCACCGCTCTTAGCGGAAGATGGCATAGATATCAATGATCCGTCGAGTTTCGACATCGCTGCCTTGAACGCGGCACTCGCACGCGCGGTTGAGCGAGCACACCTGGAACGATTCACGCCGATCGGCGTGACCAGGTCGAATACGTTGACCGTGCTCCCAGCCGGTACAGGTGTCAGAACCCAGCCCCGAAGCACTCCGAACAGGAACAGAGGGCGACCCCGCACCGCGGGGCCGCCCTCTGGCGAAACGTCGAGCCGGTGAACCTAAACGGCCTCGGCCGCCGCTTCCTTTTCCGCCTTGCGACGAGCCTTCTCGGCGTCGAGAACGGCCTTCTCGGCCGCCTTCTCTTCGGCGATCCAGACGTCACGCTTGGCCCCGGGCACCCAGCCCTTGTCCACAACGTGGATCTGGTAGACGATCGCGACGCTGACGAGCACCACGGCGATGAGGATCGCAAGGACGACCCCGAGTCCGCCGCCCACACCGACGCTGACACCCACGAGGGTGCCGAACCAACCGAAGTCGGCGTCGCCGAAGGTGCTGTTGGCGAAGCCGAAGTCGCCGAGGACCAGCAGCAGGATGGCGGGCAGGATGGTGATGATCACGCCGTTGACGAAGCCACCGAGCATGGCACCGAGGCGTCCGCCGGTCGCGTTGCCGTAGACACCGGCTCCACCACCGGTGAAGAAGTGCGGCACCATGCCGGGGAGGATCAGTGCGAGCCCGAACATCGGGTTCAGCCAGATTGCCAGCACACCTAGCGCAAGGAGGCCACCGGCGAACGAGCTCAGGAAGCCGATGAGCACTGCGTTGGCGCCGAACGGGAACACGATCGGGATGTCTAGCGCGGGACGCGCACCGGGCACAACCTTCTCGGCGATACCCTGGAACGCGGGAACCAGCTCGCCGAGCACCGTGCGCACACCGTAGAGGATGACTGCGACACCCACACCGAACTGCAGGGCCTGGGCAAAGGCCGCCATGATGAACGCGCCGGCGTCGGCGGAGCCGAAGATGTCGAGCGCCTCCTGCAGCGGCAGGGCGATGAGGCCCCAGATGGCGAAGACCATGTAGATGAGAACCATCGACAGTGAGGTGGCGACCATCGAGTCGCGCAGGAATTTGAGGCCCTGCGGGAACTTGATCTCTTCGGTCGACTTGCTGCGGTGACCGACGGCCTGGCCGGCGGCACCGGCAGCGATGTAGCCGAGGGTGCCGAAGTGGCCGATCGCGATGGTGTCGTTGCCGGTGATCTTCTTGGTCCAGGGGTGCGCGAACGCGGGCATGACCACCATGATCACGCCGAGCAGCAGAGCGCCGATGACGACCACGAGCCAGCCGGCGCCGTCTCCGAATCCGACGGAGAGCACCACGGTGAGCATCGTGGCCATGAAGACCATGTGGTGCCCGGTGAGGAAGACGTACTTCAGCGGGGTGAAGCGGGCCAGGGCCAGCATCACCAGGAACCCGAGGGTGAGCACGTAGGCGCTCTGGGCGCCGAACTCGTCCTGCGCGATGGCGGTGATGACCTCGTTGGTGGGAATAACACCCTGGGCGCCGGTGACCGCGAGGATCAGTTTGCCCAGCGGGTCGAGGGAGCCCACCACGACGCCGGCGCCGGCACCGAGGATCAGGAAGCCGAGGGCCGCTTTGAGGGAGCCGCCGATCACCTGTCCGGCGTTGCGCTTGAGTGCCATAAGTCCGATGGCGGTGATTATGCCGATCAGGTAAGCCGGAACGTTGAGGATCTGTTGACCGATGAAGTTCAGTACGACGACGAGCCACTCCATTGTGGGAGCTCCATATTCTGTGAGAAGGGAAGGTGAAAGGGGTTACTCGACGGCGGCGGTGAGCTTCTCAGTGATCTCCTCGAGATCGAAGAAGTTGTTGATGACGATGACCTCGGCGGGAACATCGCCGAGTTCTTCGGCCAGCTCCGCCGAGGTGAGCACGATCTCGGCCGTCTGAGCGGCACCGCGAGCCACGCCCATATCGGCGGCCTCGACATCCGCATCGATACCAAGCTTCGCGAGAACCTTCTCGGCGTTCATTTTCAGGAGCACGGACGTACCGATGCCCATTCCACAGACGGCGACGATCTTCATGGGGTGCCTTTCGATTGGGTGAGATCAGAGAGTAGAAGAGTGGGGTGGATGCGTGTGCCGCGCGTTACGCGACTGCGGCGAACCCGCCGAGCACGGCGCGAACGTCGGCCGGACTGGTGGCCGCGGTGAGGCGCTCCATGGCCGAGCTGTCGGAGAGAACACCGGCCAGTGCGCGCATCACGGCGAGGTGAGCGTCGTGGTCGACGGCGGCGAGCCCGATCACGAGGTTGACGGGGTCGTTGGCCTTGTTGCCGAATTTGACGGGGGTGGCCAGGCTCACCCAGCTGAGTCCGCCGGTGAGAACCGCCGGAGACGGCCGGGAGTGCGCCAGGGCGATGCCCGGGGCGATGACGATGTAGGGGCCGTGCTTTTCGACAGCGTCGATCATCTCGTCGGTGTAAGCATCCGTGGTTGCTCCACCCAACACGAGGCCGTCGCCGGCGAGACGGATCGCGGCACGCCAGTCGGCTGCATCCGCCTGGGTCACGATGGACGACAGTGCTTCGGCGAGGTTGAGTGCCACGAATGAACTCCGTTGTTTGGATTCGATCCACCCCTGATTGCGAGGGCGATTGGGATGATTGTACAAGCCTGAGCGACCTTTTGTCTATAAATGTACTAAAGTTTTTGAAATTGACTCTCTAGCGTCGCCAAATGGCGTCGTAGGCAACGAATGGCGGGCGCGGCCAGTGTGGGAACTGCCGAGGCTCCAGCGCGAGTTAGATCGACGGAACGAGCGGGGAGAGACCGGGCAGGGCGCCACGGGTTAACCGGCTGATGCGGTCGGCCTCGAAGAGTGCGTCCTGGGCGATGAGCGAGGCTCCCGTGATGCCGGCGATGTGGCCGAGCCGGGATTTCTCCACCACCAGCCCCTGCAGGGCGAAGTCCCGGGCGCCGGCGAAGATAGCGTCGCGGATGGCGCCGAGGAAGGGCTCGCCGGCCTGGGCGAGGTTGCCGCCGACCACCACGGCCTGCGGGTTGAGCAGACCCACCACGTGCGCCAGGCTCTGCCCGATGGCGGTGCCGGTCTCGCTGAGCAGCCGCCGCACCTCGGGGTCGCCCTGGTTGGCGAGGCCGACGATGTCGTTGCTGGTGCGCACCCGGTAGCCCCGGCGCTGCAGCTCGCGGCGGATCACCGCACCGCTGGCGCTCGTCTCGAGCCGTTCGGTGCGGGCTCCGCCGGAGCGCACCGGGCTGAGATCGCCCGCGCCTCCTCGGGAGCCGTGGTAGATCGAGCCGTCGAGCACAAACGCCAAACCGACCCCGATGCCGGCTTTGAGCACCGCCACGTCTCGGTATTCGCTCCAGCCTCGCCGCGCCTCGGCGAGCGCCATGATGTTCACGTCCCGGTCCACGGCGAATACGGCATTGTCAAAGCGGCCGGCGAAGTAGTCCTTCACCAAAACGCCGTCCCACTGCGCGTCCACCTGCCCGGTGGCGAGCCGCCCGGTCACAAAATCGACCGGGCCGGGCACGCCCACGCCGATCCCCACCACGTCGGCGCGGGTCTTGCCGAGCCGATCGAGCATGTGGTCGAAGACCTGGCCGGCCCATTCGAAGATCTTGGCCGGCCCCTCGCTCAGCCCGATGTCGGCTTCATCCTCGCTGAGAATGGTGGAGACCAGGTCGGTGATGGCCAGCCGGGTGTGCGATCCACCAATGTCCACGGCGAACAGCAGGCCGGCGTGCGGATTGACCGCGAACTCCTCGGGCGGGCGGCCGCCGCGGGAATCGAGTTGCCCCACACTCACCACGATCGACGCGAGCAGCAGTTCGTCCAGGCGCCGCGCCAGGGTGATCCGCGACCAGCCGAGCTGGTCGATGAGGCCGCTGCGGGTGGTGGCGAGGCCGGACCGGATCAGACCGAGCACCACGCCCGAGCCCGTAGATAAAGTGTGAGCCATCGAATCCTTACCCCTCCGACGCATCCGCGGGTGCACTGCACACTCGCCGGATCCGTTATTGACTTAAGTACATTTGTATACCAAAGTGTCTCCCATGGCTACCGAATCAACAAATCCCACGTCAACGACGACGCAGCCCGAGCTCGACACCCGCGCTGTCGCGAGTGCCCAAGCCCTGGCCGCCCACATCGTGCAGGCCAAAGGACATGGACACGGCGGCACCGCCATGGCATTGGCGCCATTGTCCCACGTCTTGTTCTCCCGAGTTCTGCGTCACTCCCCCGCCCACCCCGACTGGCCCGCCCGCGACCGCTTCGTTCTTTCCGCCGGTCACGCCAGCCTTCTGCTCTATACCCAGCTGTTCTTCACCGGCTACGGCCTCACCCTCGACGACCTCGCCAAGAGCCGCTCCCTCGGCTCCAAGACGCCCGGACACCCCGAGGTGCATCACACCGTGGGCGTGGAGATGAGCACCGGCCCGCTCGGCCAGGGCGTCGCATCCGCGGTGGGCATGGCCATGGCAGCCCGGCACGAGAGCGCCGTGTTCACCCCCGGCTCCACCCTGCTCGACCACACCACCTGGGTGCTGGCCGGCGACGGATGCCTGCAGGAGGGCGTCTCCGGCGAGGCGTCGAGCCTGGCCGGCACCCTCGGCCTCGACAACCTGGTTCTCATTTGGGACGACAACGGCATCACCATCGACTCCAGCACCGCCGACACCTTCACGGAAGACGTGCGCGCCCGGTACCGGGCCTACGGATGGCGCGTGCTCGAGATCGACACCCCCAACAACCTTGATGCCCTGGAGGCCACCCTCCGCGCGGCGGCGGAACGCACCGGCCGCCCCACCCTGGTTGCTCTCCGCACGGTCATCGGTGCCCCCTCCGCAAAGTTCGGCGGCAGGTCGGCCGCGCACGCGGGTGGGTTCGGCGCCGACGAGCTCGCCGCGGTGAAGACGACACTGGGCTTCGCCCCCGATGCTCCCCTGCAGGGCCTCGTCGCCCCCGAGACCCTCGAACACACCCGCGGGGCGCTCACCCGCGGCGATGAACTGCACCGCGAATGGGAGGCCGACCTGGCCTCCTGGAGCACCCTCGACCCCGAGGCCGCAGCGCGCTGGATTGCCTTCCGCGGCGGCGAGTTCGACGCGTCTGCTCTCGACTCGGTCAAGGTCGGCAGCCCCGGCGACCTGATCGCCACCCGCAAGACCAACGGCGCCGTGCTCCGCGCCCTGCAGGGCGCAGTTCCCCTGTGGGGCGGCTCCGCAGATCTCGCCGGCTCCACCACCGTAGAGGTCGACGGCGACCGTTTCTCCGCAACCAACTCGGCCGGCGAGTTCATCCGGTTCGGCATCCGGGAACACGCCATGGCGGCCATCCTCAATGGCATCGCCCTGCAGGGCCCGTGGCGCCCGTTCGCCTCCACCTACCTGGTCTTCAGCGACTACATGCGCCCGAGCATCCGTCTCGGCGCCCTGATGGGCCTCGGCGCGGTGTACGTCTTCACCCACGACTCCGTCGCCGTCGGCGAAGACGGCCCCACCCACCAGCCCGTCGAGCAGATCGCGTCGCTTCGCACCGTTCCGAGCCTCGACGTGGTGCGCCCCGCCGACTCCATTGAGGTCGTCGCCGCCTGGCGTCGCATCCTCGCCTCCCCCGACCGGCCTGTCGCGCTCATCCTCAGCCGGCAGGATCTGCCGGTGCTCGAGAGCAGCGACACAACTCCTGCAGGCGTCACGGCCGGCGGCTATGTGCGCTGGCAACACGGCGACGGTGACGACCTGGCCATCCTCGCCACCGGCAGCGAGGTCCACCTCGCGATCGATGCCGCCGCCCGCTTGGCAGAGGAGGGCATCTCCGCCCGCGTGGTCTCCCTGCCCTGTGCCGAGTGGTTCGCGGAGCAGAACGCCGACTACCGCGAATCGGTGTTACCGACCGCCCTGCGCGCCCGCGTCGCCGTCGAGGCGGGCCGCGGCGACGCCTGGTACCGCTGGGTCGGCCTCGACGGGTGCGTGGTGTCGATCGAGGAATTCGGCGAGTCGGGCAGCGGCCCCGAGGTGCTGCGTCGCCGCGGCATCCACCTCGACGCGGTCATCGCCGCCGCGCACGTCACCCTCGGCGCGCACCCCGGCACGCCGCAAGGCACCTCCAAACCCCTCACCAACGAAGAACGCACCTCATGATCACTCTCGCCCCGACGCCACAAGCGTCGCCCGCCAGATCGACCACACCCTGCTCACGCCCGAGGCCACCGCCGCAGAGTTGACGGCCCTCATCGCCGAGGCGATCGAGCTCAGCACCTACTCCGTCTGCGTATCACCGTCGATGCTGCCGCTCTTGATCCCCGCCGGCGCCGACCTCAAGGTCACGGTCGTCTGCGGCTTCCCCAGCGGCAAGCACCACAGCTCCGTCAAGGCCGCCGAGGCCGCGCTCGCCATCGAGCAGGGCGCCGATGAGATCGACATGGTCATCGACATCGGTGCTGTCAAGCCCGGCCGGTTCGCCGACGTGCAGGCCGACATCGCGGCCGTGCGCGCGAGCACCCCCGCACCGAAGGTGCTCAAGGTCATCAGCGTGCGCAGCTTCGACGATGCCCGCGCTATGATCGCTGCGGGCGCGAGTCGCCTCGGCGTCTCCGGCAGCGCCGCACTGCTCAGCGGCAGCACGCACGCCGTCCCGACCGGCACCTACTGGGCGTCCGTGCCGGCCTCGCCGGACTCGATTGGGCGGACAGGTCTGCTCGCCTGGAACCGTCGCATCGTTCCGCGCGCGTTCGCACTGCATGCGCTCGACAAGGGGCCGACGTGGCCGCCGACAGGGTCGCCCACATTCAGCCTGATCCCCCGCCGAAAAGCACCCCTAGTTCGGGTTATGTTGCCTTACCGACAGTGACCCGTGGCCGGGCGCGACGACACATTTTGCGGCGTAGATCGGAACTCCGCCGTGCTCCGCTGTCTGGGTGAGGATGAGGACCGCCGCTGACGGCCCTATGTTCAGCAGTTTCGCTCGCGTGGGGCCAGCGTCGGTTGCGACGATCTGGCACACGCTGTTTGTGAAGACGTGGCCGTTTGCCTGCATGGATGCGAGGAGTGTCCGTGGTTCGGCGGCGATCTCCGAGAGTTCGGATGCGATTCGCGCGCTCACATCACTGAGGTAGCGCCCAGCGGGGAGATGCTCTTGAACAGTGGCAACGGGAACGCCATCCTGCAGCAAGACGCTCTCGCGGATCCAGGCGTTGGCAGCCGGGTCGAGCGAGAGCCGGTGGGACACGAAGTCTGTAACCCCTTCCAACTCGAAGCGCACCGGCTGGACAGTCAACGTCATGTTCGGGTCGGCTAAGGCGACCTCAAATGGCCGCAGCTGCTCCAGTCCTCCGTGCGGGATGAAGTCCGTTACGAATCGTCCAACTCCGCGACGGGTGACCAGTAACCCGTCTTCTTCGAGGAGCATCAGCGCCTCGCGTACGGGTGTGCGGCTGACGCCGAGCATTGCCGAGAGCTCTGTTTCCCTCGGCAGCATTTCGCCGAGCCGGAACACACCAGAGCGGATTCCATCTGCGAGCCGCGTGTAGACGGCGACTCGAATCGGCTGGCCGACGGTGAGGTAGAGCTGCTGGTGAAAGAACGGGTGCGGTTCCAAACGGGTCGTCACGAGACCTCCTTGTCACCCCGAACGTATCACATTTGATATGCTACCTGAGAGGTATAACTTCATACTATTCAGACGAAGGGGTCAACATGAGTTCAACCACCACGAGGGTCGGATCACCGTCAACGATGAAGGGTCTGCATCCCCCCACGAACAGCACGCCGCACATTGATCCGAAAGGGGTGGACATCGCCGAGACGATCCTCCTTCCGGGGGACCCGCTGCGAGCGAAATTCATCGCCGAGACCTACTTCGACGACATCCGGTGCTTCAACGAGGTTCGTAACATGTTGGGTTTTACGGGCATTTACCGGGGGCGTCCCGTGTCCGTAATGGGCACGGGTATGGGCATCCCCTCCATCTCGCTCTATAGCTATGAGCTGATCCACTTTTTCGGGGTCAAGAACCTGATCCGGGTGGGCACCTGCGGCGCCATGCAGAAGAACATGGAGCTCTACGACGTAGTTATCGCCCAGGGCGCGTCGACCGACTCCAACTACCTGCACCAGTTCAACCTGCCCGGTTCATGGGCGCCGCTGTCGTCGTACAGGCTGCTCGAGCACGCCAAACGGATCGCCGACGAGCGCGGTCAACGCACCCACGTGGGCAATGTGCTCTCGTCCGACCTGTTCTACGGCGCCGATCCGGACGCCATGGGGAAGTGGATGAAGATGGGCATCTTGGCCGCCGAGATGGAGTCGGCAGGTCTGTTCGCCAACGCCGCGGCCGGGGGCGTCGATGCGCTGGGCATCTTCACTGTTAGCGACCAGCTCGTCACCAACGCCAAGACCACCCCCGAGGAACGGCAGACCGCCTTCACAGGAATGATCGAGATCGCGCTGGAACTGATCTGATGAGCAACGCGACTCACGCCAAGCGTCCAACTCCGGTCTTCAACCCGACCCGGGCCGTCCCCATCCTGCTGTTCCTCTTCGTGTTTTCGCTGGTGCTGGACAATGGCTTCAAGTTCATGTCGCCGGCGCTGGCGCTGGATCTCAACCTGCCCGTCAACACTGTCAGCCTGCAAGCCACGCTGACCGGCATCCTGATCGGTATCGGTGCCGTGGTGTACGCCGCGCTGGCCGACTCGATCAGTATCCGGAAACTCATCATTTTCGCGATCCTCGTGATGACGATCGGGTCGATCGTCGGCTTCATCTTCCAGGCCAACTTCTGGCTGGTCCTAATCGGCCGGCTGATCCAGACCGCCGGTCTGGCGGCCGCCGAGACCCTTTACGTGATCTACGTCACCAAGCACTTCAGGGGCGACGAGCAGAAGAAGTACCTGGGCTTCAGCACCGCAGCCTTCCAACTGTCGCTACTGATCGGCACCGTCGGCAGCGGCTTCATCGCCACCTACATCGGCTGGGCGGCCTTCTTCCTGGTCACGTTGCTTTCCCTGCTGACCATCCCGCTCGTGCTCCGCACGGTTGCTGCGGAGGAAACGAACGACAGCCACGTGGACGTGCTCGGGCTTTTCCTGATCGCGGTGTTCGCCACCGGCATCATCCTGTTCATGCAGAACTTCAACCCCTGGTACCTGGTGCCAGTCGTCGCGGGGCTGATCCTGTTCATCTGGCACATCCGAACCAACGACAACGCCGTGATCACCATCGCGTTCTTCGCCAACGCTCAATACTCGCTGATGATCATCGTGGTATTCGTCATCTACTCGGTCCAGCTCGGCTACACCTTCCTCTTCCCTTTCCTGGTATCCGACATCTACGGCTACAACCTGGGTGAGGTCTCCCTGCTGCTGATCCCCGGCTACATCGCCGCAGTGATAGTCGGCTCGGCCACCGGCAAAATCGCCCGGTTCCTCACATCCAAGCAGGCCATCACCACGGCGTTGATCGTGATCACCGCCTCGATGCTGATCCCGGCTCTGGTGGTGGACAAGTGGATCGGGATCTTCGTGATCTCGATGGTCTTGTTCGGCATGGGCTTCGCGTTGATGTACGGCCCCCTCGTATCGACCGCCATTGGGCGGGTGCCGGTCGAGAAATCCGGTATCGCCATCGGCTTCTACAACCTCACCATCAACATGGCAGTGCCGATCGGCATCGCCTACACCGCAACCCTGATGGACCTGAAGCCCAACCTGCTCGGGGGCATCGCCGGCACCGACTCGGCGGCCTCTTACGGAACGGTGTTACTGATTCTCGCGGCGGTCGCCGCCCTCGGCCTGGTGCTCTACCGCGTCTTCGTCGTGGTCCTGGAGCGCCGAGGCGAACCCGAACCCGCACCCGTCACCAACTAAGGACACACCATGATTTCGACCCCCACCGTCCCCCTCAGCGCCGCCATGGTCGCCCAGCACATCGATCACACCCTCCTGAAGCCCGAGGCCACGGCAGCAGACGTGACCGCACTCATCGCGGAGGCCGTCAGGCTCGGCACCTACTCGATCTGTGTGTCCCCGTCGATGCTGCCGCTCAGCATCCCCGCCGGCACCGACCTCAAGGTCGCGGTCGTCTGCGGTTTCCCCAGCGGCAAGCACCACTCCGCCATCAAGGCCGCCGAGGCCGCCCTCGCCATCGAGCAAGGAGCCGACGAGATCGACACGGTCATCGACATCGGTGCCGTCAAGGCCGGCCGTTTTGAAGACGTGCAGGCTGACATCGCGGCCGTGCGCGCGAGCGTTCCGGCACCGAAGGTACTCAAGGTGATCATCGAATCCGCTGCGCTGACCGATGCCGAGATCGTCGGCGCGTGCCAGGCATCCGTCGCCGCGGGAGCCGACTTCGTCAAGACCTCCACTGGTTTCCACCCCGCCGGCGGAGCGACCGTGCACGCGGTGCGCCTGATGAAGCAGACCGTGGGCGACCGAGCCGAAGTCAAGGCCTCGGGCGGGGTACGCAGCTTCGACGATGCCCTGGCCATGATCGAAGCCGGCGCGACCCGGCTTGGTGTCTCGGGCAGCGCGGCACTGCTCTCCGGTGCGTCTTCGGCCGAAGGCGCCGGGGGCTACTGACCTTCGGCTGGGCGCGCACATTCCATCTTGTGTGAGCCCGGCGCGCATGTTCTTACCGGCCGGCCGAGACGTCGATCAGTACCTTCCCGACAACCCCGTTCTCGACCAGGGCATGGGCATCCGCCGTGTGCGCGAGGTCGGTGCGGTGCAGCGGCAACCCTGCCTCCTCCCCCACGCTCAGCGCGCCATCAACGAGGGCCGCGGTGATGTCCTCGGCCGCCGCCCGAATCACGTCGGCGCCCACCGTGTAGAGCAGCACGAACTGGTAGCGCACGTTGAGGCTGAAGTGCTGGCGCACGTCGAGCGTCACCTGGTCGCCACCGTTGTTGGCATAGACCGCGATCGACCCCCGATTACGGATGACGGCCAGGTCCAGCCGCGCATTCTGGGCCGGCGCGACCTCCACGATCAGGTCCACCCCCTCCGGCGCGATCGCCCGGATCTGGGCGACGACATCCGGGTCGGTGTAGGTGAGCACGTGCTGCGCGCCGGCCGCCGTGGCGAGCGCCGCCTTCGCCGGACCGCTCACGGTCGTGACAACGGATGCCCCCGCCCACCGGGCCAGCTGGATCGCCGCGTGCCCGACCGCACCAGCTCCGCCGGCCACGAGCACCACCTTGCCGGCGAGGGCACCCGGGTGCAGCCGGTGCGGCCCGTCTTCGGCCACCGTCAGCGCCCGGTACGCCGTGATCGCCGGCACTCCGAGGCTCGCGCCTTGGTCGAAGCTCGCATTCGGCGGCAGCGGGAAAACACGCTCCGCGGGTAGCACGGCGTGCTCCTGGGCCGTGCCACTGCTCGCGCGCTGGTACGCCGCAAGGGCCAGCCACACCCGGTCGCCCACGCTGACGTGCTGCACGCCGGCGCCGACCGCCTCCACGATGCCGGCACCGTCCTGGCCGGGCACGACGTCGTCGAACGCCAGCGCCTGGCCCGGTGCCGAGCCGCGGCGCGACTTCCAGTCGGTGGGATTCACGCCGCTGACCACGATCCGGACCTGTACCTCGTCGGCTCCGGGTTCGGTCACCGGCCGATCGACGAGCTGAAGCACGGACGGGTCACCGGTCTGGCTGTACACAATGGACTTCATGTCAGGGGTAACGCTGGTGGGGGTGGAATGTTTCCTCTGTTATTTCCGATAGCTGATGCCAGTCGCACAAGGCGCTTCCGAAGTGCCGAACCCAGCCCGTCCTGACTGATCTCAGGAGATATTGACGTACCCCGAGCATGTCGGCCAAAGGTCACTTGTCACATGCGATCCCATCACCGTCACGGTCGAGGCCGTAAACATCAGTACCGACGATACGGAGCGGTCCATCTACGTACGCCGGGCCGTCGCCGCTGCCGCCCTCACAGTCGACGTCGCTGGAATTCGGTACACATACGTCCGCGTAGTTCGAATTGCAGGGGTCAATCGGATCAGGAGCTGGCGGGGCCGGCTGGCGTGACCCGACAGAGGTCACTTCAGATATCGGCTGCAGCGTGACCTCTTCACGTCTGACCTCTCGGGATACTTCCACGCCGTCGACGGATTTGACGAGATAGGTTGTGGTTGTCTCACCGTTAGCACCCGCAGTTGTGATGGCCGAAGCACCCACATCGATGTTGGGATCTTCAACCGAAGTGACCTCAAATGGAATGGCTGCTACCAGCTGAACTTCCGACTCGGTCTTGACCGGAGTGGGAGTTGGGCTTGGCTTCACGACTTCGTCAACTTGGACCGAACCCGAAGCCGACTTGGCCACGCTGGCACTGTCGGGCGTTTGCGGGCGCGTCACAGCATTAACCCCGGTCCCTACCAGCATCACCAGGAGTCCCGCTCCCAGCATGACTGCCCCGGCTGATCTGGAGCGAACCCGAAAGGACTTTGCGGAGCCAGTTACAGCCGCGTAGATCCCGACAATGGCAGCGACGAGGCCGATCAGCGCGATGATCGACCAGAACGCTCCTCCGATAATGGCCACCACACAGAAAAGAGCCAGGATCGCGATTCCGCTCCACCGCCAACGGAGGGCGATTTTTCCGTTCGGCTCCCGCAAACGATCAACGAGTGGGCCGAATGTGCCTTTGAGGCTCATCGCGTCGCCTCGAGTTCGGGACCGTCAACGTTGCTCAGAACAGATGAATCGATGGCAGAGACGAGCACATTGACCCCCAAGGTCAGTAGACACGACAGTAGGTCCCACGTTATCGCGCCGGTCCACCTCAAGTCGCGCCCCACTTAGGGGCGAAATTTAGGCCCTCGCCCAGCACTGTTCCAACGGGAACGAGGCTAGCGAAAGCAGTTAAGCCACTTGAGCCGAAGCCGCAAAGTACTCGTAGAGGCTCGACTCGATTGGGCTCGCCAGGCCAAGCGTCATGGAAACCACATCATGTCCGCTCTCTCCGGACATTTTTGTCTGGCGAGCATCCTGCGATCTTGCTCTGCCTAGATAGTAGAAGTCAGTTCCCTCTGCATCGTCTTTCTTGGCGAATACGTGAAGCGGGAGACGATTCTCTACAATCGCTTTCACCTCGCCACTCGCGAGCGTTCTCCTGCTTCGGGTGTACCACGTCAGGGTTGACGAGTTGAGGAACTCATCTTCGTACTTCGTGCTCTCGGACACGTCTGACCCCTTGTGGTACGTCACAAAAATGGGGCAACTGTTCGAGAAATAGTCGACCTTATATCCGTAGATGGTGCTCTGCTGATTGGACTGCCAATTGAGTAAACGGCAGACATCTTTACGAGAGTAGCGTTGACCGATTTCAAGCTGTCCGCTCCACTTGTATCGGTGGCGCGCAAGATACAGTCCCGCGTCAACGACATCGCGAACGTGCATTTGGAAGAGTGGGCCTGCACCCCATGCCTCAACAAATTTCTCGCTGAGGTGGTAGGCCCCATCATGAAGATAGACGATCGGGGCGGCACCGAACTTCGTGGCTTCGGCTTCGGTAAAGAAAGTTAAACTTAATACGGCCAGGACGGAATCGAGAGTCGCCTGATCGCTGGCCAGCTCGCTCCCCCCAAGCTCAGTTTGATAGTCCTCAACCGTCACTCCGCCAGAACGTGACAGCAGCTGGTCGAGAAGCAGCAGCTCATGGGGCCGCTTTCCGTTGAGTAGTTCTCCGGAGAGGAAAGTCAGGACCGCGTCTTCGAAGGCGTCGGCCGAGACATCTGTTGCCCCGACCTTATTGAGAAATCTCCAGTAGTTTTTCTGCTTGGTCGCAATGACCGTCGGGTCGACGGTATCAAAGCGGGCAAAGTCCGTGAGTAGCGGTGAGCGACCCAGTCGGTTCTTGAGATCGACAAAGGATTTCTTGAGGTTTGACATGCTGTCAAGAGTTGTCGTCGCGAGGGAAGCAAAGATCTTCTCTCTCGAAATCGCATCAAAATTAACGCTCGAGAGGCCAGCTATTGCGCCAGCTTCTTGTGCATCGATGATCTTCTTGCGGATCGCATCCTTGTTGAGGGTGCTGTCACCGAAAAGCGCGATAGGAATCAAGTAGTTGTTGTCATAGTTGCCAATGAAGTCAATCACCACGAGGTGGTCCTTGCCGGCAGCCTTGCGCAGCCCTCGACCCAACTGCTGCGTGAAAACGATGCTCGACAACGTTTGCCGGAGCATGACCACCTGGTTGACCGAGGGGATGTCAATGCCCTCGTTGAAGATGTCGACAGTCGCGATGTAGTCAAGTTCACCGCGTTCCAGCATCTGCACAGCCAGCTCCCGCTCCTCAACCGAGTGTTTCCCACTCAAGGCACGAGTTCGAAGTCGTTGCCCGTGGACATCGCGCTGGTTGAGAATTCCAGAGAGTTCGGCCGCTTCGGCATTCTTACTGCAGAAGATCAACCCTTTGACCGGCACACCAGCGTGGCCATACTTCTCGATGGACGTGATCAGATGGTCAACTCGCTCAGGCGCGACCAACCGGCTGAGGTCCGCTACCTGGTCGATGACTTCGCCGTTCGACTTTATGTAGTCCGTGACGCCGTAGTAGTGGAATGGCGCCAACATGTCGGCCTCGAGCGCTTTCTGCAAGCGGATTTCGTACGGCACGTTGAAGTCGAACAGCTCAAACACGTTGAACTCGTCCGTACGTTCTGGAGTTGCCGTCATCCCGAGAAGAAAATCCGGCTCGAGGTGATCGATAAGTGTGCGGTAGCTAGCAGCGCCAGCGCGGTGGACTTCGTCGATCAGCACGTAGTCAAAGGTGTCAGGCTTAATTGCGAGAAGATTCTCTGGCCGAGAAAGCGATTGAATTGATGCGAACACATAGCGCCGATCGAGCTCTTTCTTCGATCCGACGAACTTGCCGAAGTCGCTGTCCGGGGCATTGAGCACGCGCTGAAACTCATCAATCGCCCGGTCCAGAATCTGCTCACGGTGCACGACGAACAACATACGTTTGGGCGCGTAGGCACGAACGTCGAGCGCGGAAAGGATTGTTTTTCCTGTCCCGGTCGCCGAAATGACGACTGCACGGCTCTCCCCTGCGTCCCGCAAAGCCTGAATCTCAGCGAGCGCTTCTACCTGCATTGAGTTTGGGAGGATCACTCCTCCCGGCAGCGCATCACCGAGCGATTCAGTCCCTGGCGCTCCTCGAAGAGGGTTGTTAGGCTGCGGAGTCCACGTCAGTGCGTACTCATCGATCCATCTCCGCGTCAAGGCGGTCGAAGCATCCATATGCGCCTGGACTGCGCAATTCAGCTGCTCCACGATGTCCCCATCGGGCAGAGCCGAGAAGCGCAGATTCCATTCCTGGTTTCTCAGCAGCGCCGAGGCTGTCAAGTTGGAGCTGCCTACGATCGCTGTGGTGCTCGACTCCTGCTCGAATATGTAACCTTTCGCGTGGAACCCAGCGGCGGAGTCTGGATACACGTAGACATCGACGCCATCGAGGTTGAGGAGTTCACGGAACGCGGCAGGCGAGTTGAAGCCGAGATAAGTAGAGGTGATGATTGTGCCCGTTCCTCGGTAGTCGAGGAGTGCCTGTTTGAGCAGGGCGATCGCGCTCGGCGCGATGAACGCGACGGAAAACACGAAATTGCACGATCGTTTCAGCTCATCAAGGATCGCCTTGAGCATCGTCTGGCCATTGGAATTCGACACAAGAGCGGGATGGAAGACCTGGTCGGATTTGACGTGTGAATCTAAGAATCCAAAAGCGTTGTCGAGCGTTAGTTGACTGCGAGTCTCACTCAAACCAAGAAGTCCTTCATGACTCGCTCGACCGCAGGAATGTCGGCGGGGGCCCACTCGAGCTCATCGAGTTCGGCGGCTTGCACCCAGCGAAGCTCCGAGTGCTCTGTCAGGCGAGGTTCCTTACCGATGAGCGAGCAGTAGTACGTCGTTAGGACGACGATACCGAAGTCGTACTCGTGCTCGGTGGTTTCGATATGTTCGCCAATTTCTGCAGAGCAGAGTAACTCTTCTTCGAGTTCGCGGAGTAACGCTTGCTTCGGTGACTCGTTCGACTCAATCTTGCCTCCGGGGAACTCCCACATACCGGGCAACGACATTGTCGAACTCCGCTGTGCCGCAAGGATTGTCTGCCCTCTGGTGAGGACGGCGGCGACGACTTCGATTCTTTTCTTCAAGTGCTTACTCCGTTACTTGGCCGTCGATGCGTATTGCCAGCTTAGCCAGCGGCGGTGAGCCGCTCGTGTCAGGTTGGTGAGGCCAGTAGCTCCGAGCAAGACCGCCATTTCGCCTCCTACAAGTGCCCCGCATGGCAAACTGTTGGCTCCTCAGCGATCACGGCCGGGTGCGGATCGCGCTCGGTGATCAGGAACGACGCAGCAGGGAGCTCAACCCTGCTTCGCTCACAACGGGGATGCCATAGTCGCGAGCCTTGCGCGCCTTGCCCGACAAGGAGTCGGGGTCGGCCGCGACGACCAGACGGGACTTCTTCGTTACGCCGGCTCCGGGCATATACCCGTGCTGCGTGAGTTCGGCGTGCCAATCGGCACGCGGCCGCAGCAGCTCCCCGGTGAGAACGACGATGTCGCCCACGGTCAGCGCGAAGCGCTCCGGCGACGCGACAGCCACCTTCACGGTTCCGGCAACCGGCGGCGCCACCATCGCAGTCGCAACCGCCGCGGCCGGAAGCCCCAGCAGCTGCGCCACGGTGACGAGGTCAGTGATTTCGGCCTCGGTGAGAACCATGTCAGCCCAGGCGAGTTGCACGAGGTCGTCGAAGTAACGTTCGTGCAGGGCCTCACAGGTGGCGCGGCCGATGCCGAGGTCTTCGGCGAGTTGCACGAGCGCCTGCGCCTCGTGCGTTGACAGCTCGCGGTCGAGCAGGGCGAGGTCCAGGAGGGCGAGGTAGTCCAACTGCTCCGCCGGCCCGGCGAACTCGGGAAGCTTCACCGTGATCCGGTCGAGCCATGATGCGGCCTTGACCGGTCCGGCGGGGGCAACATCGTCGCGGGACACCCACTCCGACGCCTCTCCGTGGAAGGGCGGCCAAGGCAACGCGGCGGCGTCGGATACGCTGCGAGCCCAGCCCGGGGCATCCGGAGCCTCGGCGATGTAGGCGCCCAGTAGTTTGGCGGTCGCTACGGCATCGGCCAGGGCGCGGTGCGCGTCGACGAGGGGGATGTCGTACGCGGCACAACAGTCGGAGAGCTTTCGACCGGAGCCGGGGAGGAACTCGCGCGCCAGCTGCATGGTGCAGAGCGCCTCGAGCCCCAGCTCAGCTTCATAGTCGAGCCGATCCAGCTCCGCGAGCAGGAATCCGGTGTCAAACCGCGCATTGTGCGCTACCAGCACTCGCCCTGAGATGAGCTCAATGAGCTGGGGTGCGATCTGCTCGAAGGTCGGCGCCTGCATGACATCGGCCGCGCGGATGCGGTGGATGTCCTGCCTGCCGAGGTCGCGGCCGGGGTTGATCAGCGTGTCCCATCGGCCGGTGATACGGCCCTGTTCATCCACGTGAACGACGGCAACCTCGATGACCCGATGACTCGACTTTGCGAACAGCCCGGTCGTTTCGAAGTCGATGACCGCATACCCCTTGCCGCTGCCGGCCGACACTTCGCTCTCATCCCGGTGTGCCGGACGGCGGTGCAGACTGGTCATAGGACGCCTCCCATCAGGATGCTGACGATGGCTGCTGACATTGGAGGCCCCGCCACAAGCAGCGCAGCCACGGATGCCACGAAGCCGAACGCTCTCCACTGCGTGCGCCGCGTTCGCGCCGCGAGAACCTCGGCATCGAGCGCGTTAAAGCGAGCCAGCACGTTCTCCGTGGGAGGGAACAGCGGGGCCGGCCACGTCGCCGGATCGTCGATGACCGCGGCGAGCTCCGCCAGGTCACCGGCGTTCAGCACCACGGGACGCTTCACGAGCCAGCGTCGCAGGCCAGCGGCGGATGTGACTTTCACCTGTTCCGGCTTCACCTTGACGGTCAGCGACTTGGGGTTGACCAGCGCGAGCACGGGCTGCGCGGCCGGGAGCAGCGGCATCTGTTCTCTCAGCAGTTTCGTGACCCGGCCGGCTTCGTATTCGGCGTTGCGGATATAGGGCTGCTTCTGGCCGGACACCATCAGGCCCCGCCCGGCCACCCAGACGGTCTTGCCCGCGTGGTGCTTCGTGTTGATGGTGAAGATGCCGCCTGGTCCGATGACGATGTGGTCGATGTCCGCGCCCTTTTTGCCGATCGGAAGGGCGTGGAAGGACGACCACTCCAGGGGCAGAGTCGCGAGGATCTGGCCGACCACGATTTCGCCTTTGGCACCCAGATACCAGCTGACGCTGTCGCTGCGCAACGGAGAGTTGCCGCAGAACCGCGCGAACGTGCTGCGCGGAGGCGTATCGGCGTGCTGCCGCAAAAGCTCCTCGATGACCGCCTGGGCCGCGAACTGCTGCCTCATTGTTGGCGCGTGAATATTCATGGTTCCCCGTTTCCCCNGGGGGGGGGGGGGGGGGGGGGGGGGGGGGGGGGGGGGGGGGGGGGGGGGGGGGGGGGGGGGGGGGGGGGGGGGGGGGGGGGGGGGGGGGGGGGGGGGGGGGGGGGGGGGGGGGGACTGGCACGATGCTCGTCACCGGCATCGACCCAATGAGGAGCACCGGATGGCTGAGCAGTCCCGCGAACGAGTCGGCGTCTATTTGGACTTCGACAACATTGTCATCTCGCGCTACAACCAGCTGCACGGCAAGAACCAGCTCGCCAAAGACAAGGCGCGCAATCACGTGTCGTCGAACCCCAAGGCGGACCCTGAGGTCACCGCGCGCATCCACCAGGCCATGATCGACGTGGGCGCCGTGCTGGATTATGCGTCGTCGTTCGGGTCAGTTGTGGTCAGTCGCGCCTACGCTGACTGGTCGGCGGCGGTCAACGCGAGGTACCAGCGCCAGCTCACCGACCGCGCTGTCGACCTGACGCAACTGTTCCCGACCGTCTCGTCGCTGAAGAACGGCGCAGATATCCGGTTGGCCATCGACGTCGTCGAGGACGTGTTGCGGCTCACCGACCTCACCCACGTCGTCATCGTCGCCGGGGATTCCGATTACGTCCCGCTCGCCCAGCGCTGCCGAAGGCTGGGTCGCTACGTCATCGGTATCGGCGTGTCCGGCTCGACGAGCAGTACTCTCGCGGCCGCCTGCGACGAGTTCGCCGACTACGACTCCCTGCCCGGTGTCACGAGTGCGGCAACGCTGATTTCTGTGCCGACCCCCTCGGCCCCGACCCCGCCAGCGACCCCGCCAGCGCCCCCGATCCCGCCGGCCAAGGAGGTTCCATCCAAGAAGACGGATGCCGTCGCATCCGTGGCTCCGCTTCCTCTCGTTTCGGCCGCGGTGCCCGCACCCACAACCGATGCCACGCCCACGCCCACTGCCCGGAAGGCGGCGACTCCGCTGCTCCTGCGAGCGATGGAGCTGCTGGCGAAAAACGATCAGGAGTGGCAACACGCATCGGCGCTGAAGCTCCAAATGAAACGAATGGATCCATCATTTCAGGAGCGGGCGCTCGGCTTCACCCAATTCTCCGATTTTCTGAAATCTCGGTCTTCGGTCGTTGAGGTCGAGCAGAAAAGTCCGGCGAGCCCGGTTCTGCTTCGCCTGCGAGCCTGAGCCGGAGCCGGGCGGTCTCTCACCAGCGTCGAGAGGGGTCGCCGGTGCCTCAGAAGACGAGCCCGTGCCGCTGCATCAGGGGCATGGTGGCCTCGAAGTCGACCTCGCCGCCGTATTCGGCCGCCAGCGGCGGAAGCGTTGCCGGATCGTACTCGCCCCCCGGTTCGGCCAGCTGGCGGAAGAGCTGTTCGATTCCGCCAGGCACGATCAGCTCGAGCACCCGCAGAGGCTCTTCGCCGGCATTCCAGAAGGTGTGCCAGCGACCCCTCGGCTTGAAGACCAGGTCGCCCGGCGAGGCAACGACTTCGTCGCCGTCCTCGAAGACTCCGAGCCGCCCGGCAAGCACAAGACTGTACTCGTCTTCCCGGCTGTGCCGGTGGATCGGTGCCGCGAGGGTGCGCGGCGCCAGCAGGTGTTCCACGACCGCGATTGCTCCACCCGAGTCAGCACTGTCAATGAGGTACCGGTCCAGAGCGCTGGCGTCTCCGGTCGACTCGATGTCGCGGGCAGTCTTCACACGGATGCCGGCCGACCCGGCTCGGTTCACGTTCATGATTCCTCCTCCTAGTGCGGGGACAGCGGGGTTGACGCGTACAGTGCGAACGCTAGGCCGCCCCCAGCTGATTGGATACCGGGATGGCGCCCCGGTTGAGGTCATTTACGACCCGTCACGGGCGCGCTCAGGTCAGCGCAAGCGTGCTCTTGCACCGCGGATACCTGCGGCATCCCAGGAACGGCCCGCGCTCGCCGGTGCGCTCAGCCATGAACGCAGGGCCGCACCACCCGAGGGTTAGGCTGCAACGTGTGAAATCAGCAGCCGTGCCCACCGCCACCGAACGGCTGCCGGAGCGCGCAGCCGTGATCGACCTCGACGCGATCAGACACAACGTTCGCCACCTCGTTGCGCTCGCCGCCCCAGCCCGGCTGATGGCGGTCGTCAAAGCGGACGCCTACGGTCACGGGGTTCTCCCCGTCGCTCGCGCGGCGCTCGAGGCGGGAGCGGAGTGGCTCGGCGTGGCACACATATCGGAGGCACTGGCACTGCGCGCTGCGGCCATCCCGGTGCCGGTACTGGCCTGGCTGAACACCACAGACAGCGACTTCGCCGCGGCAATCGCCGCGGACATTGATCTCGGATGCTCCGGCTGGGAGTTGCCGCTCATCGCCCTGGCCGCGCAGCAGCAGCAAAAAACCGCACGCATTCATCTCAAGATTGACACCGGTCTGGGCCGCAACGGCAGCACCCCCACGGAGTGGGCCGAGCTCGTGGCCCGCGCCCGACAGGCGGAAGCCAGCGGATCTGTGACCGTCGTGGGCATCTTCTCGCACCTCGCGGTGGCCGATGAACCCGACCGCGTCGAGACCGACGAACAGGTTGCGGCATTCACGACGGCCGTTGCAGTGGCGCAGGAGGCGGGGCTGAGCCCGATGGTGCGGCACCTCGCCAACAGCGCCGGCACGCTGTCCCGCCCCGACACGCACTTCGATCTGGTGCGGGCGGGGCTGGCCATCTACGGCCTGTCGCCGTTCGCCAACCAGACCTCGAACGACCTCGGATTGCGCCCGGCGATGACCCTGCGCACGCTCGTATCGGTGTGCAAAGACGTTCCCGCCGGACAGGGCGTCTCCTACGGGCTCGACTACCGCACCACGGCCCCGACGACGCTCGCCCTGATTCCATTGGGCTACGCCGACGGCATTCCGCGCATCGCCACGGGAGGCCCGGTGCGAGTCAACGGCGTGACCTATCCCGTGGTCGGGCGCATCGCCATGGACCAGATGGTCATCGACCTCGGTGAGGCCGCACTCGTGGCCTCCGGCTCGTCGGTGATCGGTGCCGAAGCGGTGCTGTTCGGCCCCGGCGACGACGACGCATCCGTTGACGAGTGGGCGGCGGCCGCCGGCACCATCAATTACGAAGTGGTCACCCGCATCAGTCCCCGCGTTCCCCGCGTCTACCGAAACGTCTGAGACCAATCCGGGCAGGCCCGTCAGAGGCGCGGACGGCCAGCCCAGCGGTCGGCCTTGAGGGCCAGGTGCAGCTCAAGGCGCGCCTGCCCGCCGAGCGGGTCGACGCCCAATGCGGAACGGATGCGTCCCAGCCGGTTGTAAATACTGGTTCGGTGCAAATGCAGGTGCTCTGCGACCTCGGCAACGGACCCGTTCTTGTCGTAGAGCATCTCGAGCACGGGCAGCAGTTCCCCGTTTCGGTCGAGTGCCCGGAGTTCGGAGAAGAGCGCTGACTCGGACGGCAACACGTCTCGACTTGCGACGGCCAGGAATTGGTAGACCCCGGTAGCGCGAAACGATACGAGCGTGCCGAGCTGGGTATCAACCCTGGCCGCTTGCACGGCGCTCCGCGCCTCGGAGTAGGCACCGGGCAGCCGTCGCAGGTCGGTGAAGGGCTCGCTCAGCCCGATCAGGGCGGGTGCAGCCACCTGCCCACCGCGGCGGGACACCTCGAACTCAAAGCGCATTCGAACCTCGGACAGGTCGAAGCCGTCAATCTCGTCGTGGAGCAGCAGAACGGCATGCGTTTCGGTGCCGGCCGAGAACAGCACGGTATTGATGCCAAGCGTGGCATACAGTGCGGCGAGACGGTGCAGCAGGCCGCTCTTGGCGGGGTCGCGCTGCGCGTTGTCACCGCGCTCGAGCAGCGCGGCGAGCCGCCAGGGTCCGCGCCCGTGCACACCAGGCCAACCGTCCACCGCCACGCCGGCATTGCGGTCCCCCAAGCACGCGGCGAGGAATTGGGCCTCGTCGGTGCGCCGCGCTTTAGAATCGGCGCTGGAACGGTTGAGCAGCATCTCTGCGAGGGCGTCCATCTCCGGGCGGATGAGCCGCAGCTCACGCAGAATCACATTGGGCGTTTGCTCGTCGTCGAGCTGGAGGACCCACAGATACCCCACCCGGAATCCACGTGCCAGCAGCGGCACGCACACGCGGCCCAACATTCCGAGGTCGGCGTTGGCCGGCACGGGAACCGGCTTCACTGCCGAGGCGATACCGTGGCTGAGCTGCCAGGCGCTGACATCGGGCGGAACAACCTTGCTCAGCAGAAAGTTCGTGCGCACTCGGTCGGCCGTGGGTTGATGCGCGCTATACGCGAGCAGCCCGCCGTCGAGGTCTTCAAGCGAGAGAGCCCGGTCAATTCGCGCGGCGATGTTGACCACTGCTTGGTCAATATCGGCCGTTTTCATAGATTCAATCTAACGGAGCAGCGTGGACGTCAGGAGACGATCGACGCACCTGGGCGCTACAGATGTCGAGCCGACTGCGGGGTGTCTGCACGATGAATCCGCCCCTGACCACCGGCCTCGGGAAAGACAAATACCTGTGTAAACGGCAATTTTCTGCCTTGTGCACCGCGCGACGGGGTTGCCCTCGGCCTCCGTTGTCCCCATGGCGGAGCCGGGGCGGCCTTTAAATCCGGGTTTATCATTTTAAAGCTGACCAAAGTCGATCAGCAGGCGTCTACAAGAAGCAGGAGTTCCCCATGATCATTGGCGTTCCAACCGAAGTCAAGAACAACGAGTTCCGCGTGGCCATCACCGCCGCCGGAGTGCACGAAGCCAAGATTCACGGCCACACCGTGCTGGTACAGGCCGGCGCGGGAATCGCCTCCGGCTTCGCTGACACCGACTACGAAGCCGCCGGTGCAACCATCGTCAAGACCGCCTTCGAGGTGTGGGCCAGCGCCGACATGATCCTCAAGGTGAAAGAGCCGATCGCGGCCGAGTACTCGTACTTTCGTGAGGGCTTGATCCTCTTCACCTACCTGCACCTCGCCGCCGAGCCCGCCCTCGCCAGCGCCCTGCTCGAGTCCGGCGTGACCGCGATCGCTTACGAGACCGTGCAGAAGGCTGACCGTTCACTGCCGCTGCTTGCCCCGATGAGCGAGGTTGCCGGACGCCTCGCCGTTCAGGTCGGCGCCGCGTCGATGACCCGACCGGGTGGTGGCCCGGGCATGCTGATGGGCGGGGTGCCCGGGGTGCGGGCCGCCAAGGTGACTGTGATCGGTGCCGGCGTCGCTGGCTCCAACGCCGCCGCCATGGCCATCGGGATGGGCGCTGACGTCACCATCCTGGACATCAACATCGACCGCCTGCGCGAACTCGACGCCCAGTACGCCGGACGTCTGAAGACCACCGCCTCGAACGCCTACGAGATCAACCGTTCCGTCACCGAGGCCGACCTCGTGATCGGCTCCGTGCTGATCCCCGGCGCCAAGGCCCCCAAGCTCGTCACCAACGAGCTCGTGTCGCGCATGAAGCGGGGCTCCGTGCTCGTGGACATCGCGGTCGACCAGGGCGGCTGCTTCGAGGGCACACACGCCACAACGCACGAGAACCCCACCTTCCCCGTGCACGGTTCGATCTTCTACTGCGTCGCCAACATGCCCGGCGCCGTCCCGCAGACGTCGACCCTCGCGCTGACGAACGTGACTCTGCCCTACGCTTTGTCGATTGCCGACCGTGGCGTGCGTGCAGCATTCGAGCGGGACGCCGCCCTTGCCGGTGGCCTGAACATCGCCGCCGGAAAGGTCGCGAACCGCTCGGTCAGCGTCGCCCTCGACCTTCCGCTCACGGATTGGACCGACCTCGTCTCAGAGGTCGAGCTCGCGCTGGTCTAGCAGCACTGGTCGCGGATGCCGGGTACGGCCTGATCGGTCGGCCCCGGCATCCGCGACCCACAATTTCTGCAGAGATCGGTGACCCCGACACTGTGCCCATTGCCTGGACTACAAGGAAGTATCTCCGATGTCGCAAGTGAAAACCAGCACGCATCCAGCGCCGAACGCGCAACCACACCTGGCACGATCGCTCTCGAACCGTCATATCCAGCTCATCGCCATCGGCGGTGCGATCGGAACGGGCCTGTTCATGGGCTCGGGGAAGACGATCTCCCTCGCGGGGCCGTCCGTGATCTTCGTCTATATGATCATCGGCTTCATGTTGTTCTTCGTCATGCGGGCCATGGGCGAGTTGCTGCTCTCCAACCTCGAATACAAGTCGTTCAGCGACTTCGCCGGCGACCTGCTCGGGCCGTGGGCCGCCTTCTTCACGAGCTGGACGTACTGGGTGTGCTGGATCGTCACCGCCATCGCCGAGCTGATCGCGATCGCGCTGTATACGAGCTTCTGGTGGCCCGATCTGCCGCTATGGATTCCGGCGCTCGTGGCGGTAACGATTCTGCTCGGCTTCAACCTCACGAGCGTCAAGGCGTTCGGCGAGACCGAGTTCTGGTTCGCGCTGATCAAAATCGTGGCAATTGTCACGCTTATCGTCGTGGGCCTCGTGATGGTGTTCACTCAGTTCCAGTCCCCCAACGGCACCCCGGCGAGTTTCACCAACCTGTGGAACGACGGCGGGATGTTCCCGACCGGCCCGATGGGGTTCATCGCCGGTTTCCAGCTCTCCGTGTTCGCGTTCCTCGGGGTCGAGCTCGTGGGCACCACGGCCGCCGAAGCGCAGCACCCGGAGAAGAACCTTCCCAAGGCAATCAACTCCATTCCCATTCGCATCATGCTGTTCTACGTTCTCGCCTTGATCATGATCATGACGGTCACGCCGTGGCGTGAGGTCCGCGCCGATGTGAGCCCGTTCGTGGCGATGTTCGCACTCGCAGGGCTCGGCGGGGCCGCGGCCGTGATCAACTTCGTCGTGCTCACGAGCGCGACATCCTCAGCGAACTCCGGTCTGTATTCAACATCCAGAATGCTTTTCGGGCTGTCGGTCGAGGGCACGGCATCGGGGCGGTTCCAACGTCTGACCCGCCACAAGGTGCCGGCCAACGCCCTGCTGTTCTCGTGCATGTTCCTGCTCATATCGGCTGTGCTGCTGTATTCGAGTTCATCGATCATGGCCGTGTTCACCGTGGTGACAACAATGGCGTCGGTGCTGTTCATCTTCGTGTGGACCATCATCGTGGTGAGCTACATCGTGTATCGCAAGCGCCGCCCGGCGCTGCACGCAGCATCCAAGTTCAAAATGCCCGGCGGCGTGTACATGAGTTATGTCCTGCTCGCGTTCTTCGTATTCCTGATCTGGGCGCTCACCCAGAAGACGGATACGCTGCAGGCGTTGGTCGTGACGCCGGTGTGGTTCATCGGGCTCGGCATCGCCTGGCTCATCATCCGCCGTCGCCCCGAAATGGCCGCTAATCAAGAACTTCACCGGGCGAGTGTCGAGGCCGATCGGGCTTTGGCGCTCACCTTCCGCGACTGAGGGTCGAGACGAGCCGGTCAGTCCGAGGCAGCGCGGTGCTCAGCCGGCGTCATAGGGGAGACATCTGCATGTACTGCAGCCTGTCCGCCTCCCGCCGGGCGTCCCGGAGGAGCCTCACCGTTCGCAGCACGAACCCGATCAGCGCCAGCACAGTGGAGACCGCGACCAAGTAAAGGGAAACCGTGACCATGAGGGCCGGCCTCTCCATTTCCACTCCGGGGTAGCCGGCTCCGAACTGCCACAGGGCGTATCCGGCACCGGCAAGCAGAACCACCAGGCCCAGGCTGCCCAGGAACAGCTTCGGGCCGTCGCCTCGCAGAAGCTGCACGATTCCGTCCAGGAGGAACGACGCCGCGAACGGCAGACACACCGTGCCCATCAGGATCCCGCAGTGCGCCACGACCAGCGCCCCCGTTGCGAGCAACACGTTATCCGAACTCACGCTTCAGTCCCCCAACTGATTGGCTTTACTGCAAAGTTCAAGCCTAGGTGGGGGCGCGCCGCGAAAGAGGGCTTTGGCCTGCTTTTTTGTCCCCAGTGGGGGTGTCCCGGCAGTGAATATGGATGCCTGCGCCAGGTCTGGAACAGACTCCACACCGATTCGGAGGCTCCTGATTCGCCCTGCCGAAGCCGTGAGGGGTCACAAATCGACCTTCAATCGACTCAGGAAGGTCGATTTGCGACCCCTCACAGCCGTCTTCAGCCACCGTGGCGGTTGGCGCTATCGAAAGTCGGTGACTTTGGGCCGCCGCTAACGTCATGGAGATGCGGCGAACACCTCGTCAAGCGTGACCAATTCGTTCCCGCCGAAGTATTTTTGTACGTCGGCGGGACATTCCACGGCAGCGATAGAAGGGGGCATATAGACACCAACCCGGTCGCCCACGAACTCGACCTCGATGCTGACGCAGACCAACACGTTGGCAACCCTCGAATTGAATCCACTTCCGGTGGAGCTTTGCCCCGATGCGGCGTAGCTAACCAGCACCTTCGGGTAGGACATTGATCGATCGACTACCGCTCCGAACGCCGCTCCGCGAGCCCAACCGGGTGTCTGTTCATCTGTGTCTTCGCGGATTGTGGCGAACGCCGGCTTGGGCCAGACGTCTCCTGTGGACACCGCATCCAAGTAGCTGTCGAGGTTGTGGCCAATGGCGCTTTCGATGGCTAGGGCGGAGACCTTCTCTATGCTGATCCTGGCCTCAAACATTGCCTCCTCTCGTATATTCGGACGCGAACCTGAGCACGCCGAAAGAGGGAGGATCAGGCACAAAACGAGAGCGGTCTCAACAACCCGTCGTCCTGAATGCCACGGCGCCTTTACGTCACTGTTTAATCGGGAGAGCGTGGAAGGCTGCCTCATCGATGGCGCCTCAATACTCATGGATCCCCCGATTCCCTGGGCCGAATCTAGCGGGCGGGGAACGCTGACTACAGCCCCAGAACGGGCGGGCCGCCCTTACAGAATCGATGACTACTCGAGCGTCAGGAAAACTGTCGCAAGACGCGGCCAATCTCCTGCTGATTCCAACTCCTTCAGAAGCGCGCGCGATTGCCAGAAATGCTTTGATTCCATGTGCCAAGACCCAATTCCAGCCTGGCTACGCTCTCCGAGGCGCTCCGTGGCCAACTTGATGGCAACGAATAGCGACATCTCGTCGGTCACGGACTGGGGCCCAGCCGCGGCTATGGCATCCTTGAGTCCGGCCCAACGAACCGGTTGAATTCCATCGACGGTCAAATTGCTCGGCGTGAATGTGGACCGATCAAACTCGTCGATCTGCCAGCGGCTCGCCACCCGGAACTCCCACTTATCGAGGTCGAGCGGGTCGCAATCGGCCAAACAGGTCGACGTACCAAGGCAAAGACATACACATCGGCGTGAAGTCGCTTCGGCTTCCCACCAATGTCAGTGTGGGCGTTTCCCTTTCGCACTTTCCAACGCGGTTTTGTTTGAGAACGCGGATCAGACTTATTCCAGGCCTGAACAAGGCCTGAGGTCTTGACCTCGATGCGGGTGCCGCTGAGCGCCAGCACGTCGTACGCGTCCTACTCGACTCGACTCGCGGGAATTGCGTCTACGGCGAGGCCAACCACGTACTCGGCCAGGTGCCCGCGCAGATTGTTCGTTCGCGCATCTCCCATCCCGAAACGCCAGAAGTCGACCACCTTGGCCTGGGGTCCGTTCCGGAACTCATCGGCTGATTCCAGTTGCCATTTCGCACGAGTCATGCGGCCCCCTCGTTCTGTTTGTTGCTCCAGTCGCAGCCCGAGATGACCCCGCTTGCGCGCCAAGGTAGGCCCAGAGCAGGGGCCACGGAGCATCAGTGACCGAATGTCGGTGGCCCCTGAGACCCTGAACTCCTTCCGACCGGGAGCGCCACGGCCTGGAGGCACCCGATGACCACCCACACCGAAACCGCGCTGTTCCGCCTGATCGACAACTCGGCGACGTCACCCGTGATCCTGCACGCACCGCACGGCGGGCGTGCGATCCCGGCGGAGCACCTGCACTCCTACGTCATCTCACCGGCCGAGTTGGAGGCCGAGAAAGACATCATGACCGACCACTTCACCGACGAACTCGTCGGGGCCATCACGGGTGCGAGCGCGGTCATCAACGGGCTCTCGCGGTTCGCGGTCGACGTCGAGCGGTTCCCTGGCGACACCGAAGAGATGAACGCGGTCGGCATGGGCGTGCTCTACACCCACGGCGCGAGGAGATCCGGCGGGTGTCCGCCGCCGACGAGAAGCTCCTGATGGACTACTTCACCACCTACTCGGCCCGGTTCACCGAGCGCGTGGACGCGACACTGGCCGTGCACGGGCGAGCCGTGATCTTCGACGTTCATTCCTACCCGGAGGCCCTGCTGTCGGATGAGCTGCACGGCGGCGGCTACCGGGCACCGCTCTGCGTCGGGTCGGAGCCGTTCCACGCATCCGTCGACCTTCTGGCCACGGTTGGCGGATGCTTCCCTGACCTCGACACGCACGCCAATGCGCCGTTCGCGGGCTCGTACGTGCCGCTCAAGCACTACCGCAGCGATGCGCGGGCGAGTTCGGTGATGCTCGAGATTCGCCGGGACGTCTACATGGATGAGGCCACGGTGACTCGCAAGCCGGAGGGGTTCGCGCCGTTGCAGGTTTCGCTGCAGCGGCTGGTCGACCAGGTTCGATACGGCTAAAACGACGCAGACGGTCACTACCGGAAACGTACGCGCTCTCCCACGGTCGCGCGCAAACCATCGAGTTGCCACGACGCGCCTTCGTCAATCCCGGGCAAGCCCTGTGGCGAGTAGCGCTTGATGGTAGCGGTAGTCCAGACACCTGGTAGCGGCGGTCGGGCATCCGTTTGCATCGGAACGGTGCCGGTCAGAACGGGGCCTCATCGGGCAGCGGTGGCCGGGCGGGTCTCGGCGGCCCGGCGCCGGCCCGAGACGCACCCGCGGGTGCACCCGGAGTGGCGATCGGGGTGGCCGGTTCCGTCACGAATGGGCGTCCGGTCGGTGAGTGCCAGGTGAGGATGCCGCCTTGCTCTTGTTTCACCGTCCACCCGGTCTCCGTCTTCAACGCATGGCAGCCCGGACAGAGATGGGCAAGGTTGTCGTGGGCGGTGTGGCCGAGGTCTTGCCATTCATGGGTATGGTCGAGATCGGCGCCGCGCGCGGGCTGGTTGCAACCGGCGAAGCGGCAGGTTTCGTCGCGCAGGCGGAGAAACCGCCGGAGCTCTTTCGTCACCTTGTAGCGTGTGCGGCCGACCGAGAGCACGACCCCGGTTTCGGGATGAACCAGGATGCGCGTGAAGCTCGGTGCTCGCGAGGCCAGGTCGCGGGCCGTGTCGGGGTCAATCGGCCCGTAGCCCTCGAGGTAGCCGGGTTCTTCGCTGTGGCCGAGGAGGGTCATCACCGGGACCGTGATCTGGACCGTGGCACGGATGCCCGTGCCGATTCCCGACGGAGTCACCCCGTCGATCAGCAGGTCGGTCATCACGTCGGTGCGCATCTGGGTGGGGGAACGCGGCTCCCCCGGCCCCTGCAGGCTGCGCGCGGCATCGTTTGCCCGGGCGAAGATGGCGTGCACGACGTCGGCGCTCGTGGTCAGGCTCAGCGTCGCCATTCCGTCGGGCTCCGCCTGCACCCAGGAGGTGCGTTCCGCGAAGGACTTCTCCCGCCGGGCGGTGATGGACTCCGGGTGCAGGCGCTCGCGGAGCACGCGGGCCTTGTGCTTGAGCTTGGCCGCCGTCAGAGCGCGCGCGGCCGGCAGCAGCGCCTCCTCGAAATCGGACAGGGCCGCGGCGGGCACCGAGAGGGCCTGCCCGATGATCACCTGGGCATGCCGGTAGCTGATCTCGCCGGCTTGCAGCGCCGCCCGGGTGCCGGGGAGGTCTTCGGCCAGGGCCCGGGACTCGGCGATCAGACCCTCGGCGGTGGGTGCGGGGATGCGCAAGGTGCAGGCCAGTTCGCTCGAGAATTCGCGCCGGGCGATCTCGTCGGGGTCCCACCGGGAGCTCGTGTTGCGGGGAGCGCTCGCGGCCGTGGCTTCGCTGAACCTGCGGGCGTCATCGATCAGGTCGGCCCGCTGCGCGAAGCCCCGCGCGAGGCTGCGGTCGACGGCGGCTATCGCGTCGAAACGCGAGCCGAGCTGGGCCTGCGAGGTGCTGACTGAGGTGGTCATAGCAGTCACGTTACGGGGTGCCACTGACATTCGACGGCCGTGGCACAGGAGTGTGAATGAGCTGGTCAAAGTGGTTTTGTGGAGGAGTAGTCGGGGGTGTGCGGTGAGGGCCGAGGGGCAGCCGTGGTGGCCATTCGGCAATCCGTTTGCCGACCAGAAGCGGCTTGGCGACACCCCTCGAGGCTTCCGACCGAAGCGATGCTCCTGCGCGTAGGCTCCGGCCAAAGCATTGCATTCGTCCTGACACATGCGATCCCGCGTGTTCTGGACTTCCTGGAATCGTCAATACCGGTGTCACACGAAGTGAACTGGAGCGGAGATGGCTTCTCGCGGAAACGCCAACGAACCGAGGATGTGGGTCGGCGTCGTGCAACCGCCGCAAAGCCGCTGGCCGGGCGTTGTGGGTGGGCTGCTAATCGGCATCCTTACGGCTGTCGCCACGTCCCTGCTGCTCCTTGCGCTCACTCCGCTCTTCAAGAGCGCGCTCGCCGAGGCCGACTGCGATGATCCCCGCGGGCTGCACCTGGTGTCAGGGGTCGGCGCCGAGAGTTCCAGTGCCCTGACGGAATCCGACCCCATTGTTGTCGAGCATCCAGCCGCTTTGGCGATCGATGGGGATCTCGGCACGTCGTGGGTGGAGGGCGCTGACGGTCTAGGCAAGAACGAGACGCTAACTCTGACTCTGCCTGGCACACCCGATGTGCAGCTCGTCTGCGTGATCAATGGCTATGCGAAGTCGGAGGCCTTGTTCCTCCGCAATGCCCGGGTGAGGCAGTTCACCGTGAAGACCGACCAGGGCATCCAACCCTCCATGCTTCGTCAGAAGCCGGTCGCCGACTATGCCGCGTATCAAAGCCTGGCAATCCCGAAGGGCAGCACCACAGAGATCGTGCTCACGATCGCCATCGCGGTGGGCGGCGTGGGCGGCGACCGGGCGGCAGACACCTCAATCAGCGAAGTCGAGGTGTGGGCGAGAGACTGACCGCGAGCTTCCCACCTCCCCCAGGTTTGACCGCCGCACATGCTCAATACTGCCCGGGTCCGCGCGGGACCCGACGGGTGCAGACTGGCCGCTGCGACCCTGCCCACGGCATCCGTCACCTCGCCCAGCAGCCGGAAGGCAATGTGCCAGCGCTGCCCGTAGAGCACCACGTCGATCGGCTGCCCGGGTGCCAGTTCCACGAGCTGGCCGTCGCCGAGCTCGGTGAGGCATTGTTGCTCGGGCAGCAGCCCCCAACCGAGGCCGAGCGCCACCGCGCGGGCGAAGTCAGCCGAAGTGGGATGTGGTGGCGCGGGACATCCGCGCTCAGTGAACCTTTGTTCAGGAGCCCTCCGCTCAGGAGCCCTCTGTTCAGCCTGCGCGAACCAATTCGACGGAGATTTTGGCCGAAACGACCGAAAATGGGCCTCCCAGGCACTTTTTCATGAGAATCTCCGTCGAATTCGTTCGGGGCTTGGCGAAGGAACGGCAGCGGGAGCGGACGGGAGCGGACGGGAGCGAACGGGACCCGGACGAGGACGGGAGAGGGTGGGACCCGGACGGGGGAGGGCGGGCGGGAGCGGGTGCGGCTTTGGAGGGGAGCGGGTTCTACTCCGCGCACCACACCCCGGCCTGCATCGTCGCCGTGACGCATAGGCCCGCGTCGAGCACGATCAGGTCGGCGCGGAGGCCGGCGGCGAGCCGACCGCGGTCGGGGAGGCCGATCATGTCGGCCGGGTTCTGGGTGGCCGCCCGCACCGCGACGGCCAGCGGCACTCCGGCGGTGTGCACGGCGTAGCGCACGGCTTCGCTCAGGGTGAGCACGCTGCCGGCGATCGTGCCGTCGGCCAGGCGCGCCACGCCGTCAGCGACGCTCACGTCGAGGCCGCCGAGCTTGTAGGCGCCGTCGTCCGCGCCGGCGGCGGCCATGGCATCCGTGACGAAGACGGGCCGCGACGGGCTTTCGATGATGAACCGTACGACGGCCGGGTGCAGGTGCACGCCGTCGGCGATGAGCTCGGCGAAGACGTTCGGGTCTTCAAGCAGGGCGAGAGCCGGGCCGGGCTCACGCTGGTGGATCTGCCGCATCGCGTTGAATACGTGCGTGCCGGCCGTGGCCCCCGCCGCGATCGCCTGCCGCGTCAGGTCGTAGTTCGCGTCGGTGTGCCCGATCGCGGCCACGGCCCCGTGGCCCGCGATCTGCGTCACGGCCGCTAGCCCGCCCTCAAGTTCAGGCGCGATGGTGACCATGCGCACGGTGCCTCGTCCCGCCCGCATCAACCGGTCGACGGTCTCAGTATCAGGCTCGCGCAACAAGCTCTCGTCGTGGGCCCCGCGGTGAGCCGGACTCAGCCACGGGCCCTCCAGGTGAATGCCGGCCAGCACTCCCCGTTCGACCAGCCCGGCCAGGGCTGCCACAGTGCGCTCGAATTCGTCGAGGGGACCGGTGACGAGACTGGCCATCATCGTGGTCGTGCCGTGGGCCCGGTGGGTCGCGGTGATCCGCGCCACGGCTGCGTCGGTGTCGGCGTCGTTGAAGCTGCTGCCGCCGCCGCCGTGCGTGTGGATGTCGACGTAGCCGGGCGCCAGGGTGCTCTGCTCGAAGACCTGGTCGGGAGGGCGGGGCGGCTCCCCCGCGCCGCAGGCCACAATCAGCCCCGCACGGATGTCTACCCACCCCGGCGTGTGCACCGCATCGGGTGCGATCACGGCCCGGGCAGCGAGGAGCATCGAGTCGACCTGGATGGGTGCGGGCGGGGTCATGAGGGTGTCTCCAGGAGTCAGCGAGTTGCAGGGAACGGGGGTCGGGGTCGAGTCAGGGAGTGCTGCGTCAGATCCCCTGCCAGGCGTGCTTGTTGGCCCAGGCGTACTTGTAGTAGGCGAGGTTCTCGAGCCGGGAGGCGGCGGCCTCGTCGACGATGACCGTCACATGCGGGTGCAGCTGGATGACGGATCCCGGCTTGCTCGACGTGATTGGTCCCTCGACGGCGGCGGCGATGGCATCCGCTTTCTCCTCGCCGAAGGCCAGCAGAATGAGGTGCCGGGCCCGCAGAATGGTGCCCAGACCCTGCGTCATGCAATGGATCGGCACGTCGTCGGGGGATGCGAAGAACCGCGCGTTGTCGACGCGGGTCTTCTCGGCGAGGGTCTTGATTCGCGTGATCGACGCGAACGACGACCCCGGCTCGTTGAACCCGACGTGCCCGGTGCGGCCGATGCCGAGAATCTGCACGTCGATGCCGCCGGCGGCGCGAATGGCTGCCTCGTAGTCGACGCCCGCGGTCTCGATCGTGGCCAGATCGCCGTTCGGCACCTGGATGTTCTCGGGGGTGAGGCCGATCGGCACGACGGCGTCGCGGGTGATCACGGAGCGGTAGCTTTCCGGGTGGTCGGCGGGCAGGCCGACGTATTCGTCCAGTGCGAAGCCGCGCACCCGGGAGACGTCCATCGGGTTCTCCGCCAGGGAGGCGGCGAGCGCCGCATAGACCGAGAGCGGGGTCGAGCCGGTGGCCAGGCCCAGCACCGCGTCGGGCTTCTGGGTGATCAGTGCGCGAATGGATGCCGCCGCGAGCGTTCCCGCCGCGGCCTTACTGTCAACAAAAACTACTTCAGCCATTTTTCGTACTCCAGATTCTGGATTGTGTGGACTAGACCGACGTCGAGGAGGCGGAGTCCGGCGCACTGGCGTCGGGCACCTCGTCGTCGCCGCGGCCGGGGGTCTTCAGATTCCACTTGCGGATCACGAAGCGGAACAGGAAGTAGTAGATCGCGCCATACGCCAGTCCGATCGGGATGAGCAGAAGCGGCTTCTCGGCGAGGCCGAAGTTGAGCACGTAATCGAACAGACCCGCGCTGAAGCTGAAACCGTCGCGGATACCCAGTGCGTTCACCAGGGCCATCGACGTTCCGGTGAGGAAGGCGTGGATGACGAAGAGGGGGAACGCCACGAACATGAACGAGAACTCCAGGGGCTCGGTGACGCCGGTGAGCATGGCGGTGAGGGCACCGGAGAGCATGATGCCACCGACGATCTTCTTTTGGGTCGGCTTCGCCTCATGCCAGATGGCCAGGGCTCCAGCGGGCAGGGCGAACATCATGATCGGGAAGAACCCGGTCATGAAGGTTCCGGCGGTGGGGTCGCCGGCGAAGAACCGCGCGATATCGCCGCTGGCGCCGTTGTAGTCGCCGATCACGAACCACACCACGGAGTTGAGGATGTGGTGCAGCCCCACGGGGATGAGCAGCCGGTTGGTGGTGCCGTACAGGAAGCCGCCCCAGATGTCGTTGGAGGTGACGACATCGCCGAAGGCAGTCAATCCGCCGGCGAAGGCCGGGTAGACGAAGCTGAGCAGAACACCGAGTGCGAGCGCCACCACGGCGGTGATGATCGGGACGAAGCGTCGACCACCGAAAAAGGCGAGGTAGCTGGGCAAGGAGATGCGGTGATATTTCTGCCAGAGCACCGCAGAGACGATACCCATCAGGATGCCGCCGAGCACGCTGTAATCGACGAGAACCTGGGGGTCACCCTTGGCCGGCAGCCCCAGTACGAGAGGCGACATCGCCTCACCGACCTTGGAGAAGACGAGATAGCCGACCACGGCCGCGAGGGCGGTCGAGCCATCGGACTTCTTCGCGAAGCCGATCGCGACGCCGACCGCGAAGAGCAACGGGAGGGCCCCGAACAGCGCCCCGCCCGCCGAGGCGATGACGGCTCCGCCCGTTTCGAAGCCCGGAATGGCGCCGAGCAGGTCAGGCTGACCGATGCGGAGAAGCAGCCCGGCGGCAGGCAACGCCGCGATGGGCAACATAAGGCTGCGGCCGACTCGCTGAGCCTGGCCCAGGCCCGGTATTTTTCGTCGCGTCCCGGCGTCTTCGGTGATGCTGGACATGAATTCCTCCTGTGATGGGTGTGGTGTGTGGGCCCGGCTTCATGCCGGGCCGGAGATCAGAGCTGGTGCCGGAGATTCAGGGTCATGTGAATCTGGTAGCGATCACCGCGGTACCAGGACGTGACGTACTCGATGGCGGCTGACCCCGCCGACGAGGTGCGCCGGAAGACGATGAGCGGCGCCCCCGCGGTGACGCCCAGCGTCTCCGCGAGTTGGGGACCGGCAGCATCCGCCCAGACCGCCTGCTCGGCGTTGTCGATGCGCAGGCCGTATTCGGTCGCGAACGTCGCGTACAGGGAGCGGGTGAGGTCTTGCTCGCCAAGATTCGGCAGCAGCTCCGCCGGATAGTAGCCGCGTTCGAGGGCCATCGGGGTGCCGCCGGCCAGCCGGAGCCGTTCGACGACCTGCACCCGGGCGCCCGCGCCCAGACCGAGTGCCGCCCGCACATCGAGCGGTGCCTCGATCAGCGCGGTGGCCAGCAGGAGTGTTGCCGGAACAAGGCCGCGGCGGCGCATGTCCTCGGTGAAGGAGGCCAGGTGCAGATCGCTCTGCACGCGCTCGCCCGCCACGAAGGTGCCTTTGCCCTGGATGCGGTAGAGCAGACCCTCCTCGACCAGCTGACGGATGGCCTCCCGCACGGTCGACCGGCTGACGCCGTATTTCGCCATCAGCTTGCGCTCGGGCGCAATCGCGGCGTGTGGAGCCAGGGTCTCCTCGACCAGATCCTGCAGGATCGAGCGCAGCTGCGTTTGCTTGGACACCGGCCCGGCTGCGAGCATTGAACTCTCCTCCTGGGTCTGGCTCATGGCGTTGCCTTTCACTTGTTGATCGGTTCGGTCGGCGTCGAGCCCGAGTGGTGTAGTACCACTTCCACTGAGTGGTCCGTACTGGTACGATCCAATAGTTAGATCATGAAGGCAGGGCACCCCACTTGTCAACACCGAGTGCGGCCCGGGCCTTCGATCGAATCAAAGTCGATGAGCCCGTCGCAGTGCCCACCACAGAAGGAACAGAAGATGACTAGCAAAGCCGCGCAGATCCTGGCCGCCCTCGGCGGAAAAACCAACATCGTCGAAATCGAGGCGTGCATCACTCGCCTGCGCACCGAGGTGACCGACCCCGCGGCCGTGAACGAGGCGGCGCTCAAGGCCGCCGGAGCGCACGGTGTCTTCCGTTCCGGCACCATTGTGCAGGTCGTCGTGGGCCCCGAAGCCGACAACCTGGCCGAGGACATCGAGGACCTGCTATGAGCCCGGCCGCACCCGTGAGCGCCTCCGTGGTCGCCCCCGTCATCGTCCTTTCCCCTGTGCCCGGCCGCGCTGTGGCGCTCGCCGAGGTGCCCGACCCCACCTTCGCCCAGGCCATCGTGGGCCCGGGCGCCGCAATCGACCCGCCCCGCGGCGTGGTCGACGCCATCGCCCCGATCAGCGGCACGCTGCTCAAGGTATTCCCGCACGCCTACGTGATCGTCTCCCCCGACGGTCTGGGTGTGCTTGTGCATTTGGGTATCGACACCGTCGAACTGCACGGCGAGGGCTTCACCCTGCGCGCACAGCAGGGCGACCACGTCTCTGCCGGCGACATCATCGTCACCTGGGACGTGTCGGCCATCGAGGCCACCGGGCGCAACCCGATCGTGCCCGTGATCATCCTCGAACAGAAGGCGGAGAACATCACGCTGGCGGATGCCGTCACGGCCGGCGCCCAACTCGAGTCCGGCGATGTTTTCCTGACCGTCACCCGCTGAGCGTCCACCGCTGACCGTCGACCGCGGACGCATCCGCCGGGGGATTCATGGCGCTGGCGCTGGTACTGGTGCTGGTGCTGGTACTGGTGCTGGTGCTGGTACTGGTACTCGTGCTCATCGTGCTGCCGCTTGCGGCTCGCCTGCGGCCAGGTCGGAGGTTACGCGGGAGGCCGCGTCGCCGATCTCGGAGAGCAGCACCGTCAGGCGCCGCCGGCACCCGTTTCCGGACGGTCGTCGCCGACCTCTTCCTGCGCCATCGCCCGAGCCGAAGCCTCGGGCACCCACATCACGTCGCCGTGCTCGGCGTTGGCTCCCCGGGCCAGCACGAACATCAGGGACGACAGCCGGTTCAGGTACCGCGCGGTGAGCGGGTCGACGGAGGTCGGGTGCAGGTCGATGGCAACCCACACCGCTCGCTCGGCACGGCGCACGACGCCACGCGCCTGGTAGAGCAGTGCGGCTGCGACCGTTCCGCCGGGGAGCACGAAGCCGCTCAGGTCGGCGGCCTGCTGCGCAAAGTGATCGACGGCACGCTCGAGCCGGACAAGGTGCGACTCGCGGATGCGTGCCGGCGCCGACTCGGGGTCGTCGAGGGGCACGGACAGGTCGGCCACCAAATCGAACAGGTCGTTCTGCACGCTAGCGAGCGTACTGGTCACCTCGATGGGCAGGCCACCGGCAGCCATGGCCAAGCTGACGGCCGCGTTGGCCTCGTCGCAGGCTTCGTAGGCGGCGACACGCACGTCGGTCTTGGCCACGTCGCCGTGCCGGCCGAAGGTGGTGCGGCCGGAATCGCCCTTGCCGGTGTAGAGGGCCGGTTGGGCCGGTGCGAATTCTCCGAGGTCAGCCATAGCGGACACTATAGTAATCGCCGCGCCATCCGCGTAGCGTTTAGGCGAGCCGCAAGCAGTTTTCTTCTCGCACCTCCCGCGGCAGTGACGTGACGGGAACTGTCCGATCGACGGGTGTTCGATCACCGAGGAGCGATATGTCCAAGGATTCAGCAGATGGCATCGAGTCGGAACTCGGGGACGCGGTCAGTGAACCGCACCGAGAGGGCCTGGGCACCATCGACAAAACGGTTTTCGGCGTTTCCGCCGGCATCATCGTGGTGATCTGTCTGGTCGGGGTGCTGTTCACCGAGACCGTGGGCGACGTATCAGCATCCGTTCTCGGCTGGGTAACCGGCAACCTCGGCTGGTTGTTCATTCTCGGGGCGTCGGGCTTCGTCATCTTCTCGTTGGTGCTGGCCTTCGGGAGGTACGGCAGCATTCCGCTCTCCCGCGACGGGCAGAGCACCGAGTTCTCGACAGTCTCCTGGGTTTCCATGATGTTCAGTGCAGGCATGGGGATCGGGCTGATGTTCTTCGGCGTGTACGAGCCGGTCACCCACCTGGCGACGCCGCCGCCGTTCGTCGACGCACCGGCGAACAGCCCGGAGGCTGCCAACGCGGCCATGGCGTACACCTTCTTCCACTGGGGTCTGCATCCGTGGGCGATCTATTCGGTGGTCGGCTTGGCCCTGGCCTACTCCACCTACCGGATGGGCCGCGGCAACCTGATGAGCGCTCCGTTCCAGGCCCTGTTCGGCAAGGAACGGATCGAGGGCAAGGGCTGGGGCAAGCCGATCGACATCCTGGCGATCATCTGCACCCAGTTCGGTTCGGCGACGTCGCTCGGGCTGGGCGCACTGCAGATCGCGGCCGGTGTCTCACTGCTTCGTTCCGGGCAATTCGAGGAGGATCCCGGAACGGTCGTGCCGATCATCATTATCTGCGTGCTGACCGTGGGGGTCGTGTTCTCCGCGGCGAGCGGGGTGGCGAAAGGCATCAAGTGGTTGAGTAACACCAACATGGTGCTGTCGGCCCTACTCGTCGTGTTCGTCTTTGTGGTCGGCCCGACTGTCTTCATCCTGAACCTGTTGCCGTCGTCGATCGGCGTCTATCTGGCCGATCTCGTACCGATGAGCTTCCACTCGGCGGTGTTCGGCGGCGAGGAGTGGCTGGCGAGCTGGACGATCTTCTACTGGGCGTGGTGGATCTCCTGGACCCCGTTCGTGGGCACCTTCATCGCCCGGATCTCCCGCGGCCGCACCATACGTGAGTTCATTCTCGGCGTGCTTCTGGTGCCGACGGGGGTCAGCATCCTGTGGTTCGTCGTCTTCGGCGGCATGGGGTTGAACCTGCAGCTGAACGGTGTCGACATCGCCGGCACCGGCAGTGCGGCGGCCGGCTTCTTCGCGGCGTTGCAGCAGTATCCGTTCTTCATCGGCTCGGCTCTCGTAGTGATGGTGCTCACCGCCGTGTTCTTCGTCAGCGGGGCGGATGCGGGCGCTCTCGTGCTCGGGACGCTGTCAAGTCGCGGTCGTAAGGAGCCCTGGAAGCCGCTGGTGATCCTCTGGGCGATCCTCACCGGCGCCGTCGCTGCGGTTCTGCTGTTCGTGGGCGGGCTGGGTGCCCTGCAGACGTTCACCATCCTGGCGGCGACCCCGTTCGTTCTGATCATCATCGGGCTGTGCGTGTCGCTCTATGTGGATCTGCGTCGTGACCCGTTGCGCCAGCGCACCGTCGGGCCGGTGCGCACCTCCTCGGAGGCGCTGGGCGCGGTCCCGTTCACGAATGCGACCGCGGAGAGCATCGACCTGGGCGTGCAACCGGATGCCGCGTCTCCCCTCGACCCGGATGGCCATCGGCCCTGAGACCGGCTTGTTTTTGCAGGCCGATCGCTCACGCCTCGGATTTGAGCGCCTGCAGGAACGCGGTGTTCGGATGCGCGTGCGGCAGGACATCCGTCACCTCGCGCAGCGCCTGCTCGATCGGGATCCCCCGGTGTCTCGCAGCGTAGAGCGCACCAACCGCGGGCGTGCGACTGACCGCTTGCACGCAGTGCACGAGCACGGTGCGTCCCTCGGCGCGCAGGGCCGCGATGACATCGACGGTGTCCGTGAGCACGAAGTCGAGGTTGGGGTTGGCCTTCTCTGCTGGCTCGTCGATCAGCCAGACCGCAACCTTGTTCTCCGCACGGATGCGGCCGGGAACCTGTGTGCGGCCGACCCGGCAGAGCGACACGACGGCGTCGATTTCCACCGGCAGGTCACCCAGGATGCCGATCGCACCGAGCCAGACACCATCGTCGTGCGGGTGCCGCACGAAGGTGGAAATGTCGCCGGAGGTGGAGTAGGGCAGGTGATCGGCGGTAGGCCAGGTGGTGGCGGCACGGTCTTTGCGGGACCGACGGTCGAGTACGGCCACGTCGCGGCGCTTGACTGCACCAGGCTCGTTCCGGTCGGTGCTGGCCCGGTCTCGGCGCTCGGCCAGCACCGGGGACCCCGACACGCTCGACCATCGGGATCGCCCACCGTTCGCGCGGGCGGCCAGCACACCGCGGCGCACCAGTTCGTCGGCGCGCAATCCGCCCGGCCAGCCGTGCACGATGCGGCGCCAGGCGGCCGGCACCGCGGATGCGCCATAGCGCGCCCCGAGCAGCCCGCCGGCGATCGCGGCGACCGTGTCGGTGTCGCGGCCGCCGCGCACGGCGATCTCGAGGGCGTCCTGCAGGTGCCCGGCGGGGGTGGCGGAGACGGTTCCCGCGCCGGAAGCGCCACCCGGCGCGCTCCGTGGCTGAATGATCGCCGACCAGGCCGCCTGCAGCGCCTCCACGACCCAGCCGTTCCGGCTGAAGTCGGAGGGAACGCCGGCCTCGGCCACGACGAAGCGCGCCTCCCAGAGCGCGCGGCGGTCGGCGGGCAGGGCGTCAAGGCCGACCCGAACGTCGAGGGTGCCCTCGAGCACCGCGTGCCGAATGGCCAGGCACCAGAGCACGCAGGCGTCGCCGGCATCCGTTTCATAATGGGTGAGCGTGCTGATCGTGCGGGCGACGCCGGCGAGCGCCACCGGGTCGTCGAGGTAGGCGAGCGCCACGGGCGCCGTGCGCATGAGCGAACCGTTGCCGCCGCTGCGGCCGTGCCGGTCGTGATGGGCACGGGCGACGACGCGCACCGCGGATGCCGTGGGCTCGGTTCGGGAGAGCACCGCGCGCAGCTGGTTGCCCACGTCCGGTGCCGTGCGGGCCCACTCGACCCAGGCAGCCACGATCTCGTCGAGCACGGCCTCGTCGCGGAGGTCCTGACCGGCCGCGATCGCGTTGACGATCGGCACGGCCATGGAGGTGTCGTCGGTCCACTCTCCGGGAGCCCAATCGAACCCGCCGCCGCCCCTCATCGTAACCACGGCGTCGCTCGCGAGCGGCGGGCCGAACTCGTAGCCGGCGCCGAGGGCGTCGCCACAGGCCATGCCCAGCAGAACGCCGGCGGCGCGGTCCAGTTGTGCGGACGTCAGTTTCAAGCGTTTCCCCCGTGCAATCGTGCGATCGTGCAGTCAATGAAGTCGGGCTCCGGCTGGCCCGTTTTCCGGGCCCCCCGAGGCACAAACCCCCACGTCGAGCCTACGGGCGAAACGCCGCATCCGTCGCCGCCGCATTCGAGGGTCAGTGCCGGCCGTGAATCGGGGGGGTCGTTCGTTTCCCCGCCCACGGCCCTGCAGCACCTCCGCCCCTAACGAATTCGACGGAGACTTTGCCCATAAACCCTGTTTTCGGCCTCAAACCGACCCTTTCGGCAAAATCTCCGTCGAATTGGTTCAAGGCCGGGCACGGCGCTCTGAATGGGGGGGGGGCTCCTCGGGTTCTACGCCGCCGACAGCACCACGGCGGTAACCATCTGGTCCCGGCCGGAATCCTTGGCCTGGTAGAGGGCCGCGTCGGCGCGCGCGAGCCAGTCCGCCACGGTCTCGCCCGGGGAGAGTTCGGCCAGGCCGACGCTCACAGTGCAGGCCAGATCGGGCGCCAGGGCACCCCAGTGGTAGCCGCGAACGGAGGCCAGCAGGCGCTCGCACGCCTGCTCGGCACACTCCAGGGTGGTGTCGGCGAAAACGAGCAAGAACTCCTCGCCGCCCACGCGCACGGCCATATCACTGTCCCGGGTGACGGCGCGCAACAGGGTGGCCATGGCGTTCAGCACCTCGTCGCCGGTGGCGTGCCCGTGCTCGTCGTTGACCCGCTTGAAGTGGTCCATGTCGATCATGGCCACGCAGATCGGTTGCCGGGTGTCACGGGAGCGGCCCATCAGGGGCGGCAGCTGGCGGTCGAGCGCCCGGCGATTGGGCAGTCGGGTCAGCGGGTCGGTGTTCGCCTGGTGGTCCAGATCGTCGGCACGGATGCGCAGCCGTGCCGCATCGAGCTGCGACCGCTCCGCCTCGTGGCGGGCCTGCTCGATCCCCAGGGTGTTGATCAGCATCTGGGACTGGATGCCGGCCGTCTCGGTCGTGCGTTTCAGGATCAGGGCGTGCAGCTTCTCGAAGTGCCCGAGCGCCTGCTCGAACCGGCCGGACTCCTTGTGCATCTCGAACAAGGCCTGCTGCAGCTTGATGTGCAGAGCCGGATCGTCGTCGAGGGCGGCGACCAGCAGCTGGGCGTTCATCATCGCGGTTGCCCCATCGAGGTCACCCTCGGCCCTGGCCACCTCGGCCAACTGCGCGTCGTTGTTCTCCTCGAGACTGCGGAACCCGTGCGCCTTCGCCAGACGGCGGGCCCGGCCGGCCTGCTCGCGGGCCTCTTCGTGCTCGCCGAGTTCGATCAGGATGCTGACCAGGTTGGTGCGGGCGATGCTCTCGTAGAAGTTGTGCCGTTGGGCGTGGGCCACGGCCACGGCCTCCCGCACGAGCAGGAGGGCCTGCTTCAGGCCCATCTCCACGTTCATGCCCTGGGCGCTCTGCCTCTGAGCCTGGATCAGGCAGGTGTCACCGAGGTTGTTGAGACCCACGAACCGCGCCTCGGGGTCATCGATCGTGCGCGTGAGGCCCAGCGCCTGCCGCCCCAGTTCGAGCGCCCGTTCGGACTCGCCCATGCCCTCGTGCACCATCGACGAACGGCTGAGCGCCCAGAATTCGGCCAGGGCGCTGCCACTGCCGCGGGCCGTCTCCACTGCCGCGAGCACGTGGCGCAGCGCCGGTTCGTAGAGCCCCGTGTCGCTGTAGGCCAGCACCAGGGTGCAGTGCACCTTGGACTGCCGCAGCAGATCGCCGGTGCCGTCCAGGAACTCCAGCGCCAACAGTCCCTGCTGAACGGACGCCTCATAGTCGCCCAGTCGCAGCCGATGCAGCGCCAGCAGTTCACGGGCCTGCGCCTGCTGCAGCAGCGTCGCGCCGGCCCGGGCCAGCACCGCCTCGGCCTGCCCGACACCGTCGAGATGGCTCCCGCTCGCGCTCAATCGCTCGCAGTCGGCGAGGAGGTCGTCGATCGAGGATTCTGGCGCTGGTTCTGGCGCTGGTTCTGGCGCTGGTTCTGGCGCTGGTTCTGGCGCTGGTTCTGGCGCCGGCGCTGCGTGAGGCGCTGCTGGTCGTGGCAGGTCGATGGCCGGTTGTCCCCCTGAGTCTTGTGCGGCATCCTGGTCTGAATGCATGTTCAGTCCCCCAACTGTTCGTGCTCAGACTGAACCTAGCAGTCGGCCTGCCTCAAAAACCCGGTTCTCGAGGGCATCGACGATGGCCCTCTGCCCCAAAACGAGGCGCACGCACGCCGACCCGCGGGGCACTCAGGGTGCCGACCTAGGATGAGTTCATGACCGACCTCGCCGCTCCCCCTGTTTCCGACGCCCAGCGCCTGACCGTGTTCGGGGCGGAGTGGTGCGGCGACTGCCGCCGCTCGAAGAAACTGCTCGATACGCTGAACGTCGACTACGATTACGTCGACCTCCTGCTCGTGGGGGACGGCGCCGACCGTGCCCACGCGATCAGCGGCCGCACCCAGATCCCGGTGATCCTGTTCCCGGACGGCACCCACGTGGTGGAGCCCAGCGATTCGACTCTGCACGCGAAGTTGACCCAGCTCGGCAGCATCCGCTAACCGGCTCGCTCGCCCTCTCCGCAGCGGGGGCCGGCTCGCCTGCCCGAGTGCCCGCGCCCGATTCAGGGGAAGTAGTCGGCGAGCACGCGCGCGGTCACGAGCGCGAGCTTGCGGTCGAGCCTCTCATACAGGGGCATCAGTGCCGTGGCGCCCGAGGTCGTGTGCACCACCCCGGCAGAGTCGAAGATCGCGATCGGCTCGAGGTCGCGCAGCAGCGCCCAGAACGGCTGGTAGAAGTACACGCTGCGACCGCCCGCCTCGAACTCATCGAGGGTCATCGCGACATACTCGGCCCGCGCCCGAACGGTGGAGGGAAAGTCGCGGAAGAACTCGCATCCGGGGTTTTCTGGATCTTCGTCGTGCAGCATGGGCGCCGGAACCGCGTACCACTCGTACCGGTCGTTGGTCGCGGTGGCCAGCGCGCTGGCGATCACCCGGTAGGTCAGCGCCCGGGCGGACGTGGCCGGTGTGGTCTTCGGGATGCCGAGTCCGGTCGCCACCTCGATACGCTTGACGATCGTGTGCGGGTTGAGCGTGGCCAGCATCTGGATCCAGCTGATTTTCTGCACCACCCCGTTGACCAGGAATTTGCAGCCGCCCTCGAGGTCCCACTGCACGCTCATGCCGTCCTGCTCGTCATGCACGATCAGGAGGCGGTCGGCCTCGTCGACCTCCACCCCGGAGATGCGGAGATGCGGATGCCGCCGCACCAGTTCGCTCGCGATCCACCACATCTGGGCGGTGAGGAAGCGGTCCGCCGGCGGGTGGTAGACCTCGTAGCCGTCGACCTCGCTCTCGCTGACGCCGCCGCTGTCGCCACCGCTATCACCGCTGTCGCCGCTGTCGTCACCGCTGCCGCCGCCGCTTTCGCCGTCACGGCCGGGCAGAAAATTCTCGCCGGAATCGTTTGACTCTGCATCACTCATAGTCGCGTCCCTCCACTCGATGCGGCTCTGCCCGCTCATCATCGTCGATCCGGGCCCCGAGCGAAACTCCCCGTTCGAGGTCGGTCGGCGCACGGGGTTCCTGCACAGCCGGACCCGTGCGGTGATTCTGCACACGCTGCGTCGGCCCCGAGGTCCCGACCCCGGCCCGCGCCTACGGTACCGGCATGACCATCGCCGCGAGCCGTTCCCGTTCCCGTCACCGCTTCTCCGCCGATTCCGTGGGCGCCTACCTGCACGAGATCGGCCGTGTGCCGCTCCTGACCAAGACGGATGAGATCGAGCTCGCCCAGCGCATCGAGGTCGGGCTGCTCGCAGCGGAGAGACTCTCACGGCTTTGGCCGGGTGCTTCCGGCGAGGGGGCCGCCGACCTCGGGGAGGAGCTCCGCTGGCTCGCGGCCGACGGCGGGCGGGCCATGAATCACCTGATCTGCGCGAATCTCCGGCTGGTGGTGTCCGTGGCCCGGCACTTTACCGGCCGCGGGCTCGACCTCCTCGACCTGATCCAGGAAGGCAATCTCGGCCTGATCCGGGCGGCCCCGCGTTTCGACCACACCCGCGGTTTCAAGTTCTCGACCTATGCCACCTGGTGGATCCGCCAGAGCATTCAACGCGCGATGGCCGACCAGGCCCGAACCATCCGTCTCCCGGCCTACCAGGTCGAGGCGCTCACCGCCCTCAACCAGGTGCAGCACCGGCTGCGGCAGCAGTTCGGCCGCGACGGCACCATCGCGGAACTCGGCCAGGCCAGCGGGCTCACCACGCAACAGATCCTGACGCTGCGGAACCGCACCGGCCAGCCGCGGTCGATCGACGCCCCGGTCTGGGCCGACCTCGGCAGCGGCCTCGAGAACGTGCCCTTCGGCGACACCATTGCGGATGTCGCGGCGCTCGACCCGTGCGACGCCGCCGGCCGCACCCTCCTGCTGGAGCGCCTCGCCTGCCACCTCTCCCTCCTGCCCGACCGCGAAGCCAGCGTCCTGAGCATGCGGTACGGCCTTGGCGGCGACATCCCGAAGCCCCGGCGGGAGATCGGAGCGCACTTCGGTGTGTCCTACGACCGGGTGCGGCAGATCGAGCTGCAGGCCCTGGCCCGGCTGCGGTCTCCGTTGGCCTCCGGGCGGGTTCCCGGGGCGCGGGTCAGCGCCAGCGCGGAGACGGCGGAACGGGGCGGCGGCAGAATCGCGGCAGCATCCGTTTCTCGAAGTGCTTGACGGCGAATCCTCCGCGAGCGTAGCTTCAAACTGTTGCCCCGGACCCCGGCGACCGCACCGGAAAAGCCGACTGAGGGGGTTCGATGTTTGGGAACGCGGGTGCACAACCGCCGAAGGATGTCGACGGCCGGGATTTGATCTCCGAGGCGTCGTGCTCGGTTCCGCCGGGGCTGGCGTGTCCCGCTGAGAGCAGCATCTCCCTGGCGAACGACGATTCGGTCGGGAACTGGCTCGAGGACTTGCCGGAGCGTTCCTGGGATGTCGGCCCGGGAGAGTAGTCCCGTCGGCCCGGCCCGAGGCGGCCCGAGCGGCGCATTCGCCCTCGCGCGGGAGCTGCACGTGCCTGGGAATGAATCCACAGAAACATGTGTTTGCATAGAAGTCGGCATCACGCCGGACTGCGCAGCTCAGAAAGCGCATGCCAGACTCGACGCCAACAGCACACCGACCAGCTTCCCGCCAGAAAGGGACCCCGTGACTCCGCACACCTCCGGACTGCACCACGTCACCGCGATTGCCGGTGCACCGCAGCGCAACATCGACTTCTACGTGACCGGCCTCGGCCTGCGGCTCGTAAAGAAAACGGTTAACTTCGACGACCCCGGCACCTACCACCTCTATTACGGGGATGACGCGGGCCGCCCGGGTTCGCTGCTCACCTTCTTCCCCTGGACGGGCATCTCCAGCGGGCGCCCCGGCTCGGGCCAGTCCACGTCCACCGCTTTCTCGGTGCCGGCCGGCAGCCTCGGCTGGTGGGCCGGCCACTTCAGGCAACTCGGCGTCGAATCCGAATTCGTGCGCCGCTCCGCCGACGAGGAACGCCTCTCCCTGCGTGACCCCGACGGCCTGCAGCTGGACCTCGTGGCCTCGTCGACGGTTGATCCGCGCAATCCGTGGGACTCGGCATCTGTGCCCGCCGAGTACGCGGTGCGCGGCCAGCATTCCTCGGTGCTCACCGTCGCCGACCCGACCGGCACCGTCGAGATGCTCACCCGCGACCTCGGCATGCACGTGATCGAGGAGACAACCGACCGCATCCGGGTGGGTGCCGGCGACGGAGCCCCCGGCAACATCGTGGACATCCTCGCCGACCCGAACGGGCAGGTCGGCCTGACCGCCGGCGGCAGCGTGCACCACATCGCGTTCCGGGTGCCGGACAAGACCACGCAGGAGCAGTGGCGCCAGGAACTCGTCGCGCGCGGCTACGGCGTGACGGCGATCCTCGACCGGCAGTACTTCACGTCGATCTATTTTCGCGAGCCCGGCGGCGTCTTGTTCGAGATCGCGACGGACACCCCCGGCTTCGACATCGACGAGCCACTGCTGGAACTGGGCCGCTCGCTCAAGCTGCCGCCGTGGCTCGAGCCCAGCCGGGACCAGATCGAGCGCGCCGTCGTTCCGATCACCCTGCCGAGCGAGAACAACCCGGCCCTCGTCGCGGAGAAGTAGGACCCTCGATGACCGAGCAACGCGACTCCCCACAGACCGATCTCGACTGGGTGCACGTTTTCCGGGCGGGTTCGCCGACGGCATCCGGCGACTCGGGCCCGCCCGGCTCAGACCCCACGGATGTCTCCGCCCCCGTGCTGTTGATGCTGCACGGCACCGGCGGCGATGAGCAGGAGATCCTCACCCTTGCCGACGCGCTCGACCCCGGCGCGACCGTGCTCGCCCCGCGCGGTCGGGTCACCGAGGGCGGCATGCTGCGCTGGTTCCGCCGCCTCTCCGAGGGCGTGTTCGATGTCGAGGACGTGGTGCTGCGGGCCGGCGAACTGGCCGGTTTCATCGCCCGGGCCCGGCAGCACTACGACCTCGGCGGGCGCCGCATTATCGCCGTGGGCTTCTCCAACGGGGCCAACATCGCCCTGGCCACGGCCCTGCTGCACCCCGACGTTCTCGACCGGGTCGTCGCGTTTTCCGGCATGTTCCCGCTCGACGATCGCGCGCTCGCCACGGACCTCGCCGACACGACGGTGCTGATGCTCAACGGACGCTCCGACTTGATGGCCCCGCTCGCGAGCGCCGACCGGGCCGTCGCCACCCTCATCGGGCGCGGCGCCCAGGTCGACCGCGAGCTGCGCGACGGAGGTCACGGCATCGCCGCCACGGATGTCGCCGCCGCCCGAGCCTGGCTGGCCCGCCCCATGCAGACCCGCGCGTAGGCGTGCCGTGAGGGAGCAGCCCGTCGGGCCGGGCCTCGATTTCGAGTATCGAACGCAGCGACAGCGCGTGCTCTTCGGCACCGGGCGGGCCGGCGAGCTGCTCGGCGAGGTGCTCGGCAAGGTGCTCGGCGAGCAGCCGGCCACGGTGCAGGCCGGCGGCACCGTGCAGGCCGGCGGCACCGGCACCGGCACGGCGAGCGTGATCGCTACGGCGGGCACCTTGAGCGCCAGCGGCACCCCCGGCGCCCCGCGCGTGATGGTGATCGCGACCCGGCGGGAACTGGAGCGGTCCGCGGCGGTGCTCGCCGGCATCCGTTCGGTGCTGGTGTTCGATGAGGTCGTGCAGCACGTTCCGGCGGAGTCGGCCGAGCGCGCCCATCGGGCGGCCCAGGCGGCTCGCGTCGACGTGATCGTTGCCCTCGGCGGCGGGTCGGCGATCGGGTTGGCCAAGATTCTCGCGTTGCGCAGCGAGCGGACCGGCGGACTGCCGATCGTGGCGGTGCCCACCACCTATTCCGGTTCGGAGGCCACCGCGGTCTGGGGGCTGGTCGAAAACGGGGTGAAGACCACCGGGTTCGATCTGAGGGTCCTGCCCGGCACCGTGATCTACGACGCCGACCTCACGCTGTCCCTCCCTCGCGAGCTGAGCGTGTCCAGCGCGCTGAACGCCCTCGCCCACGGCGTCGACGCCTTCTGGGCCCCGGGCGCGAACCCGGTCAGCGCGCTGCTCGCCGCTGAGGGAATCCGGATGCTGGCCCACGCCCTACCGCGAATCGCCGTGGCTCCCGGGGTCGGCCCGCACACCGCGGAGGCGGCCGGCTCGGACACATCGGGGAGCGATCCGGTTCTGGGGGGCGGCGGCATCCACGGAGCCCTGGCCGCCCGGAAGGATGCCCTCTATGGCGCGTATCTGTCGGCGAGCGCGTTCTCCAGCGCCGGTTCGGGCCTGCATCACACGATCTGTCACGTGCTGGGCGGGACTTTTGGGCTGCCGCACGCGCAGACGCACGCCATCGTGCTGCCGCATGTGGTCGCCCTCAACGCGCCCGCCGCCACCGAGGCCGAGGCGCGGATAGCCGCCGCCCTGGGCTCGCGCACCGCCGTCGAAGGGTTACTCGCCCTGCGGGACAGCCTGCACGCACCGACTGCGCTGCGGGACTTCGGGTTTCAGGAGTCGGACATCGCCCGGGCCGTGGCACTGGTCCTGCCGGCCGTTCCCGCGTCGAACCCGCGCGCGGTCACCCCCGACGACCTGACTCTGCTGCTGCGGAATGCCTGGTCCGGCGCCGCCCCGGGCGGGCGCTAGCCGCTGGGCGGGCGGCGCGGCCGGGCGGTGTGGGCGGTCTCCTCGGGCGGTCTGCTCAGGCCGTCTCCTCGGGCCGCGTTCCGATCACTCAGCGGTCCGTCTCGTCCGCGAACCGCCCAGCGTCGCCGTTTCTGCCCAATGACGCCGCTCTACCGGCGACGCTGGGCAGCAACGGCGACTCTCAGCGCAGCAGCGGGTCTCTGGCGCCGAAACCGACACGTGCGGTCGAGTGTCACGAGGGAGTGGCCCCGCCGACGCCAACACGCACCCCGCAGGCCCCGCCCGCCGCTCCCATTTGCCGCAGACACCTGCCGCGCTAGGCTGCCAGCGGAAAAAAGGGAGACACGATGAGCAACACGGAAAGCGGCGGCGGGGCCGAGCGGTACAACACCAACCAGAACGGGTCCGAGCAGAGCATGGTTCCCGTCGAACGGACCCCCGCGGAGGCCACCGACCGCCTCTCGCGGAAGTTCGTGCAGGAATCGAGGCTGCGCATCCTTCGGAGCACGGCCGCCGTCGCCCGGTCCGAAGTCGACGCGCTGGCTGCCGTGCACCTCGACCCCGACACCCTCGAGGACCTGCTCGACACGGCCAGCCCGCGGGCGGCCGCACGATTGCGCACATCCGAGCACGAGATCAGCGTGCGCGTCGCCGACGCCCGTGAGAAGGCGGAAGCGGCCGAGGCCGCATACGAGCAGGCCGTGCTCGACGACTTCGACGAGGCCGAGCGCTAACCACACCGAACACGTCACACGAAGACGGATGCCGCGCATTGGCATCCGTCTTCTGCTGCCGCCTCTCGCCCGCGACAAAGCGCCCTCTGCCGCCGCGCCCCTCCGACGGCGTGTCCCTAGTCCGGCGCATCCCTCCTACGCCGTGTCGTGGTCCCGCTCCGCCTGCGCGATTCGGCCCACCGTTTTGAGGAAGCTGTCCGGGTTGAGCGAGATGGAGTCGATGCCCTCCTCCACCAGAAAGGCCGCGAAGTCGGGGTAGTTGCTCGGCGCCTGCCCGCAAATGCCGATCTTGATCCCGGCGGCGTGGGCCTTCTGAATGGCCTCGCGGATCATCTGCTTCACGGCGTCATCGCGTTCGTCGAAGAGGGCGGCGAGGTCCTCGGCGTCGCGGTCGACGCCCAGCACCAGCTGGGTAAGGTCGTTGGAGCCGATCGAGAAGCCGTCGAACCGGGTGGCGAAACGCTCCGCCAGGATCACATTGGCCGGAATCTCACACATCATGTAGATCTGTAGCCCGGACTCGCCGCGCACCAGCCCGTTCTCCGCCATCACCGCGAGCACACGGTCGGCCTCGGTCACGGTGCGGCAGAACGGCACCATCACGATCACGTTGTCGAAGCCGATCTTCTCCCGCACCTGCTTTATCGCCCGGCACTCGAGGGCGAAGCCCTCCCGGTAGCGCTCGTCATAGTAGCGGGAGGCGCCACGGAAGCCGAGCATCGGGTTCTCCTCCGAGTGCTCGAAGACCGACCCGCCGATCAGGTGCGCATATTCGTTGGTCTTGAAATCGCTCATCCGCACGATCACGGGGTCAGGATGATACGGCGCGGTCAGCTTCGCGATACCGAGTGCGAGCGTTTGCACGAAGTATTCCTTCGGGTCCATATATCCCCGGGTGAGCTCCTCGATCTGACGGATGGCGGCCCGGTCGGTGACCCGCTCCGGGTGAACGAGCGCCATCGGGTGGATCTTGATCAGGTTGTTGATGATGAATTCCATCCGGGCCAGCCCCACGCCGTCGGCAGGCAACCGCCACCACTCGAAGGCGGCGGCCGGGCTGGCGATATTGACCATGACCTTGGTGCGGGTTTTCGGCACGGTGCCAAGGTCGATCTCCTCGGTTTCGAAAGCCAGCTTGCCCTCGAAAACGTAGCCCTCGTCGCCCTCGGCGCAGGAGATCGTGATCATCTGGCCATCCGTGAGCGTGTCGGTTGCCATCCCGGTGCCGACGACGGCCGGCACGCCCAGCTCGCGGCTGACGATCGCGGCGTGGCTGGTGGGACCGCCGTGGTCGGTGACGATGCCGGCCGCGCGGGTCATGATCGGCACCCAGTCCGGATCGGTCATCTCGGTGACCAGGATGGCGCCGTCGACGAACTTCTCGATGTCGGCGGGGTCCTTGATCACGCAGGCCACGCCGCTCGCGATGCTGTCGCCGATCGCGACCCCGGTCACCAGCAGCGGCCCCGTCTCGGTCCGGGTACTCACCGTGAACCGGGTGCCGCTCGCCTGCGAGTGCACGGTCTCCGGGCGCGCCTGCACCAAGAACAGTTCGCGGGTCAGGCCGTCTTTGGCCCATTCCATGTCCATCGGCCGGCCGTAGTGGTTCTCCACGATCACGGCCCAACGGCCCAGTTTCACGATCTCCGCGTCGGTCAGCACGAACGCCTGTCGCTCCCGATCGGGGGTGTCGATGGTGCGGGTGCGGGCGCTGCCGCCCTTGGCGTAGACCATCTTGCGGGCCTTCTCGCCGAGAGTTTTCTCAATGATGGGCGTGCAGTCGGGCTGGTCGAGCAGCGCCTTGAACACCAGATATTTGTCGGGATTGACCGTGCCCTGCACCACCGTTTCGCCGAGCCCCCAGGCGGCGCTGATCACGGCCACGCCCGGAAAGCCGGTGTCGGTGTCGATGGAGAACATCACCCCGGAGCCGCCGACGTCGGCTCGGATCATCTGTTGCACGCCGATCGAGAGCGCCACCTCGAGGTGGTCGAATTTCTTGACCTCGCGGTAACTGATCGCCCGGTCGGTGAAGAGCGAGGCGTAGCAGCGGCGGCAGGCGTCGAGCAGATCGCGCTCGCCCGTCACGTTGAGGAACGTCTCCTGCTGACCGGCGAAGCTGGCGTCGGGCAGGTCTTCGGCGGTGGCGCTGCTGCGCACGGCCACGGGCAGGTTCGGATGCCCGGCCTTCTCCGACAGTTCCCGATACGAGGCACGGATGCCGTCGGCAATGTCCGCGGGAAACTCACCCCCCAGGAACAGTTCGCGCAGGGCCTCGCCCGTGACGCGCAGCGAGGCGCGGCCGTCGTGGAACAGGTCGAGCTGGCGCCGCAGTGCCGGCTCGATCCCGTTCGCCGCGATGAACGCGCGATAGGCGTTCGCGGTCGTCGCGAATCCGTCGGGCACCTTCACGCCATCGTCGCTGAGGGCACGGACCATCTCGCCCAGCGACGCGTTCTTGCCGCCGACCTGCGGAATGTCACCCAGTCCGATCTCGTTGAACCACACCACACTGCTCTCGAGCATTGTTCTTCCACCCCTCTGTGAGTTCTGCGACCCGGTGATCTACGGCCCTGCGGCTCTACGGCCCTGCGGCCGCGTGGCCGCGTGGCCGCGTGTCACGCGGATTGCGCCACGTGATGGCAACCTACTCCCCCCGAAAGTGTCTCCGGCTCGTTGAACCGCGCCCCGAACGAATTCGACGGAGATTTTGCCAAAATCCATCCCAAGCACACCGGAAAGCCGCATTTTCGCCAGAATCTCCGTCGAATTGGTTCGACGTCGAGCATCCGTGCTTGCCAGGCTGGGCAGGCCTGCGGGCTCGCGGGAACGACAGTTCCGGTCGAGTTCGGCCCGCAGACCTGTCGCACTCGACCGAAGGTGTCGAGCTCGGCAGCGGATGGCCAGAGCCGCACCGCACCACCGCCGCACCACACCACTGCCGCACCGCACCACACCACCGCCGCACCGCACCGCCGCCGGCACCACCGCCGCACCACCGCACCACCGCACCACCGCCGGCACTGTCAGTGGCTCCTGAGACTCTGAAGTACTCCCCACGAGGGAGCCTCAACCAGGAGGTACAGATGACTGATCCCAACTACACCGCTCTGCTTCTCGTGATCGACCGGAGCGGCTCGATGTCCGGCATCCGTGACGACATGGTCGGCGGCCTGACCGCGATGCTTGCCGCACAGGCCGCCGAGCCGGGCCTGCTCACCGTGGATATCGTGACCTTCGACGACGAAATCGAGCACACCCACACCCTCGCCGACCCGAGCGATATCGCCGTCGAGCTCGACCCGCGCGGCATGACGGCGCTGCACGATGCGATCGGCATCGCCGTCACGGAGTTCGGCGAGACGCTGCGGGTGCTGCCCGAGCACGCGCGTCCCGGCACCGTGCAGGTCGTGGTCGTGACCGACGGCGGCGAGAACTCGAGCAGCGAATACTCCGCGGATGCCGTGCGCGCGCTGATCAACCGGCAGACCGAATCGTACAGCTGGGACTTCGTGTTCCTCGGCGCCAACCAGGACGCCGTGCTCACCGGGGCCGCACTCGGCTTCGACTCCGCCAGCTCCATGACCTTCGCTGCCGCGTCGGGTGAGGTCGCCGCGATGAGCGCGAACCTCGGTCGCTACGTGACGGATGTGCGCAAGAAGGAGAAGCGCGGCTTCACCTTCGAGGAGCGCATCGAAGCCGGAGGTGATGGCGTGTAGGCAACGATTGGGTGAAGTTCAGGAGGCCGGAACCCCTGTTGGCGGAGTGCGTGAAAACTGCCCCTAGTCTCGGATTCAGACAGATTCGATTCGTTGGAAGCGGTCCCGTGGGGCGTGCGATGGTGTGCGTGGAGGACGCCCGCTTGCCGTGGGACCGGGGGCTCTATTCGGGGTGAAGTCGGCCCTGATAGGCCCTGCCGGCGCGAAGAAACCCGACGTGTAGCGTCGGGGACCGCTCCCACAGTGGCCCTGTCCCAGACCCGCATCGTGCGGGACTGGCGACAGGTAGTACCACCATGTTCCACTTCTACGAATCATCCGTCGGCACTTCCCCAGCCCGCGCATCCACGGCCCGGGAGCGGGTTCTGGCACTGCTTGTCGTCGTCGCCGTGGTCGGCGTCGGCAGCGCCGGACTGGGCGGAGCGGCCGTCGCCGGCTCACTCCCCCAGAGTCCGGTCGAGCTCGGCACAGCGGACTCCTTCGCGATCCTGTCGAAGACCGGCGTGACGAACGTCTACGCATCCGCAGTCAACGGCAACGTCGGGGCCAGCCCGATCACCGGCGACGCGGTGCTGCTGACCTGCCCTGAGGTCATGACCGGCACCATTTCACTGTCGACGCCGCCGGTCCGCCGTGCGCGGTGACGGACCCGAGCTTCCTGAGGACATCCGTCGGTGACATGGAAATCGCCTATTCAGACGCGGCGGGGCGCACGAACCCTGACTTCATCGACCTTGGTGCCGGCGAAATCGGCGGTCTCACGCTCAAGCCCGACCTCCACAAGTGGAACACCGACGTAACCATCTCCAGTGATGTGCGCCTCACCGGCGGCCCGGACGACGTCTTCGTGTTCCAGATCGCCGGCAACATCGACCTGGCCTCGGCCAAGAACGTGACCCTGGTCGGCGGAGTGCAGGCCAAGAACGTGTACTGGCAGACCGCCGGTGCAGTTTCGGTCGGCACCACCGCGCACTTCGAGGGCACGATCCTGAGCAAGACCATGATCGCGATGAAGACCGGCGCGTCGATCACCGGCCGGTTGCTGGCCCAGACCGCCGTCACGTTGCAGAGCAACTCTGTGACGAAGCCGGCCCTGTAACCACCGGTCGGCCGTATTCGGGAACCGGTTCGGCGGCATCCGTCGTCGCCCGATTCTCGGGCACCAGTCCACAGCCGCCCGCGCGAGTGTGGCCAACTCAGGAGAAACCGCCACCGCGGCCGAAACTTTCCCGCGTTTCCGGGGCTGCCGGGCAGCATCCGCCCGCATCTCCTGAGTTAGCCACGAACGCACCGGCTCCGCTCACGACGGATGCCGATGGGCGGCTCACGGGCGGCGTCGGAACCCCGCGCGGGGTTTACGCCGCTGCGCTGGAGGCGCGCCACGGGCGCAGCGGCGCAGCACCCGCGCAGCAGCGCAGCAGCACCGGCAGCACCAGCGCAGCAGCAGCGCAGGTTGAACAGTCCGAGCACGAGCCTGGGCGCGGTGACCCGCCTGGTCAGCGGCGGGGCCGCCACAACCTTCCAGCCTCGGCGATCGGAGCGGCGAAGAGGCCCGGTTGACCGGGAGAGGCCCGGTTGACCGGGAGGGGCCCGGCGTGCACGGAGGTGCTCGGCGGCGGGTTCTGTTACCGGTCCTTGATTCTGCATATGTGCGGTTCAGTGCCTGCGTCGGTGCAGTCCTTGAGAGTGGTGTTCCCGGGTGAGTCAGTCGTTCTCGGTTCGGCGAGCCGGGCTTCTCAGCGCGGGCCGTGCCAGGGTGTGAAACAAGCATGCGATCGGGAACCGAACCCGAATCGATTCCCGATCGCACTGCCAGATCAGGACGAGATCCCTAATCTCGCCCGGCTTCCACCGTTGCAGTCGTGCGCCTACCCAAGGGGACGACAAAACGGAGGTGTGTCCACCGCGCCACGAGACGACAGAGACGAGGCTGAACGGCCGCATCTGGTGTCGGCCTCGAGGGAGGTGAGGTTCATCTGGGGCGGTTCCTTTTCATTCGGTAGGCCGGCTGACCCGAGGGTTCCGTGCCTTTGCGACCCCGCCTCACGACGGGTGTGCCCTTGCGATTGACGTGAAGGTGACCGTCACTCCAGCGACCAGTCGGTCACCTGAAAGAAACCTATCAGCCAGGTTCGGCGCGCAACCGGCGAGGCTAAAACTTTCGCCGCTCGAGGGCCCCCCAAATCGAGGGGTGCGTCCGGCACAGACTCGGGGTGACGGATGCCGAAGCGCGCTTTCCCGGCGCCGAACTCCTAGCAACGGGCGAAGGCCCGGGCTAACGTTGCAGTCGTGGGCGGAGCCGCTCACACTGCTCTGTTGTAGTGCTAAGAGGGGGGTCTCCATGACGGTCACCACAGGCGGTACCTACGTCGCCGCGGCAAAAACAATCGCCACAACCGCACATCTGGGCCAGGTCGACAAGCTCGGCACCGCCTACATCGACCATCCCCGTCGCGTTTCCGAGCGCCTCAACGATCCCCTCGAGCAGGCCACCGCCTGGCTGCACGATGTGCTCGAAGACTCGAACATCACCCGCCACGACCTGCTCAAAGCGGGCATCCCGGGCGGTGTGGTCGAGGCCGTCACGGTGCTCACCAGAACGGATGCCGTCAGCGACGCCGACTACTACGCCGGCATTCGCGCCAACCCGATCGCTCTCGCCGTGAAGCGCGCCGACATCGCCGACAACCTGGAGCCCTGGCGGGTGGAACAGTTGGACGCGAGCGCGCAGAAGAGGCTCGCGGTGAAATACGGGTCGGCGCTGGCGGCGCTGGGTTAGGCCGGCTCGGGGCTCCCTGCTGCGGTCGAACCACGCTGCGGTCGACTCACGCTGCGGGTTGACCCCTGCTGCGGGTTGACCCGCGTCGGCCTCCGTGCCGTCATCCAACACCGTTTCCAGAGTGCCGGTGACGCAGTGACCCCAGTGCACCAGCGGGTGGGAATCCGTCCGGACGATGGGCTTGATGCAGTCCGTCCAGGTCGAGGCCTAGGCTTCCATGTCGTCGTGGGTGACGATGCGGCCCAGCTCGATGCCGCCATCCGGGAGCTGCCAGAAGTGCATTCGGCGCGCGGCGGGGGTGTTCTGCTCGATCGAGACGCGCATGCAGCGGGCGCCGTCCCAGCGCAGCAGGTGCGGGTCGGCCGGCCCTGCGCCCTGGCGCAGCGCGTGCAGGTGCCGCCCCTTGAGGGTCTTCACCCGGCCGGTGAGCACGTCGACGGATGCCTTGAACGCCTTGGCCAGCTGGCCGTCGTCGAGCCCGGCGAGAGATTCGGTGAACCGCTCCCCCAGCACGTAACTGTGCGGCAGCTTCCATTCCTCGCGGTCCGATTCCGGAACCCGGTCGACCCAGGCGAGGAGGATCTCATGCCGCACCCAGCCGGAGGGTTCCTCCCAGGCGGCTCGCCGCGACTCGTATTCGCTGACCGCGGAGTGGGTGGGGACGGTGCGGCGGGATTCGCGCAGCATCCGTCGTTGGGCCCGCTGGTCGTCGCGCAGCTCCGCGACCGTGTGGCGCAGGGTGGCGAGTTCGACGAGGGCATCGCGCAGTTGCAACTGTGCGGAGCGGGCCTGCTCGCGCAGTTTGGCGAGGTCGGAATCGGTGGCGCCGGCCTCGGAAAGCTGGTTCTCGAGACGCACGATGCGGGACTTCGCCTCGGCGAGGGACAGCTGGGTCGATTGCAGCGCGGAGTGTGGCGCGGGAATGGGCGTGGGCGTGACCCGGAACGGGGTGGCCCCCGTTGTAACCGGACGCAGGGCGTGCACGCGGCCCGGCCCCGGCGATGGGCGCGGGTGAAGGCGGTCCGATGTCGGGCCTGCTGTGATCAGGACCGTGACCCCGGAGACGCCGGCCGCATCGAACACCCCGGCAGCACCGGAAACGCCGGAACCACCGGAAATGCCGATACGGGCGACCCCCGCGGCGCGGCGGGCCGATGCGGAGGCACCCACGAGCGCGGACTGGCTGTCGAGTTCGACCACTGCGGCGGCGCCTGCGTCTTCCTCGACCTGAGGCAGCAGCGGACGATTTTCCTGCAGCCAGGGAGGTCCATTCCGCACGGCACACAGCGACGGCAGAACGGTTTCGTCGTCGTCGACGTCGCTCAGGCACAGGTGCAGGGCGCCGCTCGGCAGGTGGATGACCCGGGCCGCCACGACGTCACCCTCGGAGAGCAGGGCATCGACCTTGTCAAGCGAGTTGGCCGAGATATCGGCCCGGGTGATCGTGAGCGCCAGGTGCGGGTGCAGGGCCAGAACCGCCCGCTGCGCACTGACTTTCTGCACCAGAGCGAGCGTGATGCTGCCGTGCGGGTAGCGCTTCGCGATCGTGGCCACGGAGGGCGGCTTGATCTCGACATTGAGACGATGGGTGGGTGCGTCGAGCGCGCCCTGGATGCGCTGACCGGTCTGCAAAGTCCAGTCGAGGGGTACCGGCGGGTAGGTCAGCTCCTGCCAGACGGTGGCCATGCCGCCGCCGTCGAGTTCGACCAGGGCCCGGGAACCGCCCAGCATGAACCCCTTGACGGTGCCGTCCACGGTGATGACGGATGCCGGGGCGAGCGCGAAGAGGCCGGCCTGATGCGCGTGGGCGAGGGCATCCGTCACCAGCTGATCGGTGGCGTGTTGCGGGTCGCCGTGCGTGAACCGAAGCCGGGAACGGGCCAGGTCGGCGAACGCGTCGCCGACGGGGAAGGAACGGCCGGCGCTGCCGTAGACCTGGAACTGGGCCGGGAGCAGATCGCCGAGCTGGCGGGTGAGCTCGCCCGTCTCGATCAGGAAGACGCGCGCGACGTCGCCGATCTGGCCGGCGAGTTGGTCGATTCCGATTTCGGGCAGGCTGGTGCCGAACGGCGACGACACCACAACCCAAGGACGATCTCGGCCCGCATCGTGCAGACCGTTGGCGAGTTGTTGCACCGCGACGCTGGTCTCCACGCGGATGTACACCACTGACTCCCCTTCCAGCCTTCGTGAGAGGCTGTGTGACGAGGGTACGCCTGTCGCCTGTGAGAATGACCCCGAGCGTTAAGGTTCAGGGTGTAGGAAGCCCGAAATCATGTTTTTTCCGATGGTCTCACGGGGTCTCTCACGGGGTCTGTCGCGGGGGTTGTCGCGGGGGTTCACGGGGACGCGAGTATCCCCACGACCAACGTCATCGCCGAGTTCAGCACGATGAAGGCGGCCACCGCTGCCACCGCCAGCTCGAGCGGCAACAGCACCGTGCGCTGCAGAGCGGCGGCGCGCACCTCGGAGTCGAGCCGAGAGAAACTTTCGATCAGGCCCTCGCCGGAACCCAGCGGCACATCGATCCACATGTCGGGGTCGTCGAGCAGTTCAATGACGCGCAGACGATCCGCCGGGCCCAGCACGATCGGCAGGGACGTCAGCCACGGAACGAGCTCGGCGGCATCGAGAACCGTCACCGGCACCGGCGCTGACCGCACGTCGATGCTGCGCGCACCGACGAGGACGACCAGGGGAATCACGGGAATCGGGAGCGGACGGCGGTCTTCCAGCAGCGTCGTGACCCGTTCCGCCTCGAATTTCGCGTGACGCAGGTAGGGCACCGGCCGACTGTCGACCAGAACGCTGCGTTCCTCCACGAGCACGCGCTGGCGGCGGTGCTGTTTGGTGTTGATGGTGATGACGCCGCCGGGGCCCACCAGCACGTGGTCGATGTCCCAGCCGTGTCCGCCGATCGGCAGCGCGTGGAAGACCGCCCACTCCGGCGACAACGTCGCCAACTTTTCGCCGACCACGATCTCGCCCTGGGCGCCCAGGTACCAGCCCTCACAGTTCACGCCGAGCGGGGAACGCCCCAGAAACCGGGCCCACAGGGTTCGTGGAGGAGTGCCGCTCTGCTCGCGCAGCAGCTTTTCGATCATGAATTGGGCCGCGAAGCGCTGGCGCATTCTGGTACTTTCCAACGTCATCTTTTCTGATCCCCCACCGTCGATTGTAACGGCTCACCCCAACGGGTGGCACTCCCTTTGGGGACGGGCCCGAACCGGCCACCTACGATGGTCGGATGGTAAACAACATGAAGGTCGTGCAAACTCAGCTCGGGCTGCTCGAAACCCACATCAACACGATCAAAGAGGATGCCGCGACACCCCGCGGGGTGGAGGAGTCTCTGGTGGCCATCTGCACCGCGCTCGACGCGCTGACGGACGAGGTCCGCCGCCGCCTGCCCGAGTAGGCCCCCGCTTCGGGAGCGTCGTTCTGGCTCAGGCCGTCGCGAGCGCGGCTTCGATGAGCCGGAACACGACGTAACCGGCCGCGATGGCGCCCGCCGCGGCGAACAGGACCCACAGCATCCGTCGGATGCCGGCCGATCGCACCCGCGTATCGAGCGCCGTGAACCGCTCGCGCACATCATCGGGGGTGGTGTCCGGCAGCACGTGCCACACGTGCGGGCTGTCGAGAAGGTCCGCCACCTCCTGCACCTCACCGGCCGACAGCACGGGGTGGAGCCTGACCAGCCACCGGCGCAGTTCGTCCGCGTCGAGCACTTTGACCTGCTCGGGCTTCTGCTCGATGGTGAGCAGCCGAGGGTCTACGAACACGATCACGGGCTGCACGGGCGCGACCAGCGGCATCCGTTCTCGCACCAGGCTCGTGACGCGCTCGGCCTCGGATGCGGCGTTGTGCAAATACGGCACGGACTCGCCGTCGACCCGCAGTGTGTCCCGAGCGACACGGATGTCATTGCTCGGGTGGTGCTTCGTGGTGATCGTGAAGATTCCGCCGGGTCCGACCACGAGGTGGTCGATCTCGGCGGTCGCGGAGCCGACGGGCACGGCGCGCAACGCCGTCCACTCGGGTGGGAGCGTCGCCAGGATGGAGCCCACCACAATCTCTCCTTTGGCCCCGAGATACCAGGACATGCTGTCAGCGCCGTGCGGGGATAGACCGAAGAACCCCGCGAACCGCGACCGTCGGGGCACGCTCCCCTGAACCCGCAGCAGCTGCTCGGTGACTGACAGCGCCGCGAGGCTCTCCTGCATCGTGGCACTGTCCACCGTCATCGCAATCCCCTTTGCTGACTCGAATCTAGCGACTCGGGACGGGGAGCACGCAGTCCCCGAAGGGGGGTGTCGACGGCGTGGCGACTGGCGCACCGGGTTCGCCCGCGATGCCGGTGCCGATGCGGGTACCGGTGCGGCCTACGACCAGACGTCGCGGTGGTCTGTGGCGAACTGCCGGAAGGTGGTTGCCGGATCGCCCGAGAGCCGCCGGATCACCCGGTTCGGGCACGCGGAAACCCCCAGGCGCACCACCCGGTAGATCATCTTCTGCACGGCGATGAAGTCGGCCTCTGCGCCCTGCTCGGCCAACCGGGAGAGGTAGTCGTCGACGCTCGGCCGCGCATAAACGATGCGCCACCCGAGCACCTCCGAGAGGATGTCCGCCACCTGGTAGTAATCCAGCGACTGCTCGCCCGACAGCGTGTAGGCACTGCCGAGGTGCCCCGGCTCGGTGAACACCCGCGCGGCGACGCGCCCGATGTCACGGGCGTCGACGAATGCGGTGCGCGCCCTGGCCGCCGGAAGATAGATCTCGCCGCGCTCCCGGATGCCGTCACGGTACACGGTCGACAAATTCTGCATGAAGAAGTTCGGTCTCAAAAACGTGTACGGGGCCCGCTGACGCCGCAGGTGCTTCTCCACGGCGTGGTGGGGAGTGGCCGGGTTGAACTGAACACCCTGCAGGGAGAGAAAGACGATCTGGCGGATGCCGTGCGCCAGCGCCGTGTCGATCACCGGGATGAGGGTGTCCGCCACGTTCGCGATCGCGGGCGGGCGCAGCAGGAACAGCCGGTCGACTCCGGCGAAGGCGCCGGCCCACCCGGTCGGGTCGGAGAAATCGAAGGCACGGGGTGTGCCGGCCGGCGGGTCCAGGGCGAATTCGGAGCCGGCCGGGTTCCGTACCGCGGAGATGACGCTCTCGCCGGTGGACGCGAGCGCCGCGGCCACGGCCCGGCCGACGGTTCCGGAGGCACCGGTGACGAGGATGCTGCCCATCAGATGCCCGTGGAGTCATCGCGAGCCGGGGTGGGAGAGGAGCCGGACATGAGTCACACCTTTCGTCGAATGCATTTAGTTTAGCCACTAAGGCAAATTGACACGGTGGAGGGCGCGGCGGCAGGAACGGTGGCATCCAAGCCGCCCGGAGTCCCCCAGACTGGGGGTGTGAATGCAATCAGGGTGCCCGGAATCCGACAGTCAACTTGGATCGCGGCTGCGGTGGCCGCCACGGTCGCCGTGGGTGCCGGTGCCGCCGGAATCGCGGCCGCCACGGGTCTCGGCGACGACGAGACCACCCTGACCGACACCGAGCTGGCGCGTGCGAGTCGCGCGGCCCTGACCGAGGTCGGGCCAGCCACGGTGACGGATGCCCAGCGCGGCCCCGCCGAGTCTCACGCGCTTTCCGAGTCCTCCGAGTCCTACACGGTCGACACCCGACTTCCGAACGGCGTCGAGGTCGCGGTTCAGCTCGATGAGACCTTCACCGTCGTGTGGGTGAGTGCACCCAGCTGGAGCGGCGACGCGGCATCCGTGGCCGAACCCCGCGTGCTGACCGCTGCGGAACTCGCAAGCGTCGACCGCACGACTGCCGGCCAGGCGGCCCTGGCCGAGGTCGGCAGTGGCACCGTGACGGACTTCCGCCGCAGCAGAGCGCTCGACCACGCCTTCGAGGTGGAGGTCACCCTCGACGACGGCACGCAGCGCGTCGTCGAGCTCACCGAGCGCAGCCAGGTCGTGAGCGCCAACCGCCCGACGCCGCGCTGAGCCGCGCTGAGCCGAGCTGCGCCGAGGTCGCCGGCCGGGCGGCGCTGCGCCGCCCGGCCGGTACGAATCGTTAGCTCGCAGATGGTGACAAGGTGACCGGTGACGAAGTACCGTTGCCGAGTAGGTCTGAAATTGCGTACTCAGAACGAACAACAATGACGTCGGCCCCCCGCACCAGCGGCTCCACCTGAGTGAGGTTCCTCGGGTGGCGCCGCGCGTCTTGCCCGGGCGCGTGCTGTGTCGCGTCCGCTGGGCGTCACCGCTCGACGAGGATCCCGTCTTCGTCGCAGTAGATCGTGCGGCCGGGGGTGAACGTCACGCCGGCGAACCGGGCGACGGCATCCGTGACTCCAGCGCCGGCCTTCGAGCTCTTGCGCGGGTTGCTGCCGAGGGCCTTCACGCCCAGCGGCATCCCTCCGATGGCCACCCGGTCGCGGATCGCACCGTTGATCACCACGCCGGCCCAGCCGTTCTGCACCGCGAGGTCGGCGATCATGTCGCCCATCAGCGCCGTATTCAGCGAGCCGCCGCCGTCGATGACGAGCACCTCGCCGGCGGCGGGCGTCGACAGCACCGACTTGAGCAGGGCGTTGTCCTCGAAGCAGGTCACGGTGCGGATCGGGCCGCTGAACCGGGCGAGGCCACCCAGGTTCAGGAACTGGAGCGAAACGGATTGCAGGTCTTCCCCGCGCTGGTCGTACAGGTCGGCGGTCAACAGCATTGGTGTCCTCCAGGGGTCCGGTGCGGTGCAGGCTTTCTCCCTCAGGCTAGCTGCTCGCTCAAGCTCGCTGCGCTGCGGGACATCCGTCAGCCGTCAGGTCTAAAATCTGATGTCAGTGACGGATGCCGTGACGCCGGCCAGCACATCGGTCAGCACCTCCACGCCGATGCCCGGTCCCGTGGGAACGCGCAGGTGCCCGTTCTCGAGCACGAACGGCGCGGTCAGGTCCTGTTCGTAGTATCGGCTGGAGGCCGAGGTGTCCCCCGGCAGCACGAAGTTCGGCAGCCCGGCCAGGGCCACATTCGCCGCCCGGCCGATTCCGGTTTCAAGCATTCCGCCGCACCAGACGGGCACACCGTGCGCGGCCGCCACATCGTGGATGCGACGGGCCTCCAGGTAGCCGCCCACCCGCGCCGGCTTGACGTTGATGATGCTGCAGGCACCGAGGGTGATGGCAGTGGCCGCATCCCGGGCCGATTCGATCGACTCGTCGAGGCAGATGGGGGTTCTGATCCGTTTCGCCAGGTTGGCGTGGCCGAGCAGGTCGTCCTCCTTCAGCGGCTGCTCCACCAGGAGCAGGTCGAATGGGTCGAGCCGGGCGAGGTGACGGGCATCCGCGAGGGTATATGCGGTGTTCGCGTCGACCTGCAGCAGCAGCTCCTCGCCGAAGCGCTCGCGCACGGCACGCACCGGCTCGAGGTCCCAACCGGGCTCGATCTTGAGCTTGATCCGAAGGTAGCCCTCCTCCAGGTAGCCGGCCACGGCCTCGAGCAGCTCGTCGATCGAGTCCATGATGCCCACCGACACACCGGCCGGCACCGTGTCGCGCACGGCGCCGAGGTAGCCGCCGAACGAGATGTCGGCCTCCTTCAGCTGCGCGTCGAGGATGGCCGTTTCCAGCGCGGCCTTGGACATCGCGTGCCCCTTCACCGGCTCCACGGCCCCGGCGACGCGTTCGGCGGTGAGCCGGTCGCCGAGCGCCTGCAGCCTCGGGATCAGGTGGTCGCGAATCACGACGTCGCTGCCGTCGAGGAACTCCGAGCTGTAAAGCGGACTCGTATCGGCGGCGCACTCGGCCCAGCCCTCGGCATCCGCGGTGGTCACCCGCACGATCGTGACCGCCCGCTCGGTCGACGTGCCGAACGAGGTGCGGAAGGGCCGCACGAGGGGAATGTGCACGCGCCGCAGTTCGATGTTCTCGATTTTCATGACAGTTCCTTCGGTGCGAGGGTGCCCCGCGGAGGCGGTCTCCCCGAGGCGAGTGCTTCGATGAGAGTACTGCCCGAGGCTGGTTTTTCGGTGCCGCAACCCGACCGCAACCGGGCGAAACCTGCCACGACCTGCACCGCCCACCTGCTCGGCCCGGGTGACGGATGCCTGGTCGGTGACTGCTCAGCGGCGGCCGTCGACCGCGTCGACGGTGAAGAGCGCGGCCTGCTCCGGGGCGAGCAGCGGCGCGGGCAGCCCGACGAGAGCGAGCACAGCTCCGGTCAGCGTCACTGAACCGTCGGTACCAAAAGCACCGGCGGCACCGGACGAGCCCGGCTCCGCCAGCCAGGCCGGCGGGGCATCCTGGATCGTGCGCGGGGGCACGCCGAGCGAAAGCGGTGCCACCCGGTAGCGCCGCTCGGGCGCGAGACCGGGGAACCGCATCCGCTCCGGCAGTGCCGCGCGCGGGGCGGCGAGCGCCACCTGGGCGAACAGGGCCGAGTTCTGGTCGGGCGAGACGACACCGTGCAGCTCGAGGGCCGGGTCGCTGGGGTCGGCCCGAACGACGACACCGGAGTGCAGCAGCGGCCGCAGCTGCTTGTAGCGGGCGATCCAGGTGGCGATCTGCACCCGCTCGGACTCGTTCGCGCGGGTCAGGTCCCACTCGATGCCGGCGCTGCCGAACAGGGCGGTCGCCAGCCGGAAACTGAGCTCGGAGGTGCGCCCGGTGGTGTGTGCGGTGGCCGCGCCGAGATGCCCGCCGAGGTACTCCGGCGGTAGGAGCACGCTCGAGTACCGCTGGATCTGCTGCCGCTCGAGCGGGTCGTTGGTGTCGCTGGTCCAGACCCGATCGACGCGCTCGAGAATTCCGAGATCGACCCGGGCTCCCCCCGACGCGCAGGACTCGATCTCGACGCCCGGGTGCTCGGCACGCACGGCATCGATGAGCCGGTACAGCGCCACCGTCTGCCGGTGGGCGGAGCCGGCCAGCAGGTCGCGATTGTGGTCCCACTTCAGGTAGGCGATGGGGTACTCGTTGAGCAGGGCGGTGAGGCGGGCGAACACCCAGCCGAAGGCATCCGGGTTGCCGAGGTCGAGCACGCGCTGGAACCGCCAGGTCAGCGCCGGCGACGAAACACCGACGGATGCCGAACCAATACCGGCCCCAGAACCCCCGACACCAGCCGCGTCCACCCCGCCGAGCACCCACTCCGGGTGCGCGCGGGCGACGTCCGAGTCGGCGCTGACCATTTCGGGTTCGACCCAGAGACCGAAGTCCATGCCGGCCGCGTGCACATGCTCGATCAGCGGGTGCAATCCGCCGGGCCAGGTGACCGGGTCGACGAACCAGTCTCCGAGGGCCCGCCGGTCGTCCGAGCGGCCGGTGAACCAGCCGTCGTCGAGCACGAAGCGCTCCACCCCGACCACGGCCGCCGCGTCGGCCAGGCGGGCCAGAGTCGACAGGTCGTGGTCAAAGTACACGGCCTCCCAGGTGTTCAGCACGACCGGGCGGTGCCCGGTGATGGTCGACCAGGAACGGACCCACGGATGCAGCCGCGCCGAGAGCCCGTCCAGCCCGGCAGCCGAGTACACGGCCACCGTCCACGGGGTGGTGTGGCTCGCGCCGGGGGCCACTCTCAGCTCGCCGGGTGCCAGCAGCTCGCCGCTGCCGAGCGCCGAGTAGCCCAGCGCGCTGTTCTCGGCCCAGACGTGTTTGTCGCCGCTCCAGGCCAAGTGGGTGGCCCATACCTCGCCGGTGCGGAAGCCGAACCCGGGCGTTCCGGCCGCCATCAGATAGGAGTCGTCGTGGCCGGGGCGGCCGTGACGGGACTCCCGGCTCCACACGCCGTGGCCGAGCGTACTGCGCTGCGGCCGACGCTCGTGGGTCCACAGCCCGGTGAAGTCAAGCAGTTCCCCGGCGCGGTCGGGCACCGGCAGGATGACGTCGAGCGAGCCAAGCTCGAAGGGTGCGGAGGCAGGGTCGTCACCGGTGTTGGTGAGGGTGTGGCGCAGTCGCAGCACACCCTCGACCGAGAGTTCGAGGTCGGTGCGCACGGTCACCCGGGCCGCGGCATCCGTCAGAAAGATCGTCAGGGCCTGTGTGCCGGGCAGCGTGCGGCCGGAGGCAGACGGCACGCCCGCCCGCACACCGCCCGACTGAACCTCGGTGAGGCGCAGATCGAGGGCCACGCCGCCGCACCCACCGGGCCGGAACCCGCTCACGCCCGGACGCCCGCTCCAGCCTGCCGCGAGGGTGGGCAGTAGCGAGAGCCGCAGGGGCACGTCGATCGAACTCGGCGAGATGGCCGGCACGGATGCGTCGGCCAGCGTTTCCAGCAGTTCACCGTTCAGGTCACCCAGGTCGGCACCCCAGTGCACGATGACGGGCACGCCCGTGCCGCGGGCATCCAGCACAAGGCTGGTGCCCGCGGCACGGAGGTAGGGAATCGACACAGTGGAGCTGATGCTACTTGGTGACCGGGATCGACTGAGCCTCGAGAGCGTCGATCGTGCTCTGCTGGGCGCTCGTGAGAGCATCCGTCAGAGTTCCGCTACCGGTGACGGCACCCTTGAAGCCGTCGGAGGTGTCGTTGTAGACCTGTGTCATGGTCGGGCCCCAGATGAAGTCGGGCGAGACGTGATCGGATGCCTCGGCGAACACGTCGTAGATGGCCTGGCCGCCGTAGAACTCGACGCCTTCCTTGAGGGCCGGCAGTTCGAGGCCGCTCTTGGCGGCCGGGTACAGGTTGGCCGACTTGTTCAGCATCGTGAGCGCCTCGTCAGAGGTGTTCAGCCACAGCGCGAACTGGGCCGCCTCGTAGGGGTGCTCGGAGCCCTTGAAGACTGCGGTGGACGAGCCACCCCAGTTGCCGGCGGCGTTCTCGCCGGCAGCCCACTGCGGGGAGAGGGCGACGGACCAGTTGCCGGCGGTGTCCGGAGCGCCGCTGGCGATGGAGTTCGCACCCCAGGCTGCGGAGTTCCAGGTCCAGTTGGATCCGGTGTTGTAGGCGTTGTTCCACTCGTCGGTCCACGGCGGGTTGGTCGAGACGAGGTCGCGGTCGATCAGGTCCTGCCAGTAGTCGGCGACCTTGACCGACTCGGGGCTGGTCAGGTCGATGGTCCAGTTCTCGCCGTCGTTCTCGAACCAGCTTCCCCCGGCCTGCCAGACGAATCCGGCGAACTGGTTGATGTCACTCTGCGAGAAGTTGGTGATGTAGCCGCCGGTGGCGCGCACGGCTTCGGCGGCAACCGCGAATTCTTCCCAGGTGGTCGGGATCGCGATGTTGTTGGCGGCGAAGAGGTCGGCACGGTAGAACATCGCCATGGGCCCGGCGTCCTGCGGCACCGCGTAGGCTGCGTCTTCTTCACCGAAGTTGACCTGTCCCCAGGTCCAGTCCACGAAGTCGTCCTTGGCGTCGAGAACACCCTCACAGGCGGCGAGGTCCATCAGGCCGTCCTGCACGCGGAAGTTCGGGAGGGCGTCGTATTCGATCTGGCCGAGGTCGGGCGCGTTGCCGGCCTTGAGCTGGTTGAAGAAGTTCTGGTACGTGCCGCCGTTGCCGTTCGGGCCGGTCTGCACCTTTACCTGAACGTCGGGGTTCTCCTCATTCCAGACTGCGGCGACGTCTTCCATCCCGGGGATCCAGGTGGTGAACGTGAGGTCGACCTTGCCGTCGGAGGGTTCGCAGGCGGCGGCGTCGCCACCGCCGGACGTGCTCGAGCCCGACGCACAGCCGGTCAGAACGACCGTGGCTGCGGTGAGCAAGGCGACGGCGGCTGCTCTCTTCTTGATCTGCATTGTTCTTCTTTTCTCTTGGGGGTGGAGGTGGTGCAGCTAAGAGGGGGTGAGGCCGGCTACTTCACCGAACCGGCGCTGAGGCCGTTTCGCCAGAAGCGCTGGAGCAGCAGGAAGATGATGATCAGCGGGATGATCGACAGCAGGGCGCCGATCAGAACGTAATCGCGCAGCACGGGGATCTGGTTGACCTGCGAGTTCCAGGCGTAGAGGCCGAGCGTGACCGGGAACAGGGTCTCGTCGCGCAGCATGATCAGCGGCAGGAAAAAGTTGTTCCAGATGGCGACGAACTGGAAGAGGAAGACGGTGACCAGGGCCGGCACCATCATCCGCACCGAGACCGTGAAGAAGGTGCGCAGTTCGCCGGCGCCGTCGAGGCGGGCGGCCTCGATCAGCTCGTCGGGAACGCTGGCCGACGCGTAGATGCGGGAGAGGTAGACCCCGAACGGGCTGACCAGGCTGGGCAGGAACACCGACCAGAACGTGTTGGTCAGGCTGATCTGGCTGAAGATCAGGAACAGCGGCAGAGCCAGCGCCGTGGCGGGTACGAGCACCCCGCCGAGCACGACGTTGAAGATCAGTTCGCGTCCCGGGAAGTTGTACTTGGCCAGTGCGTACCCGCACATTCCGGCGATGATCGTGCCCACGAGGGCACCGCCACCGGCGTACAGCGCGCTGTTGAGCATCCACTTGAGGTAGACGCCGTCGCGGTAGGCCACCAGGTTTCCGATGTTCTCGAACAGGGAGAAGTCGGCGAACCAGAGCGGGTTCGTGCTGTTGAACTGGGATCGGTTCTTCGAGGCCGCGACCAGCAGCCACCAGATCGGCACCAGGAAGTAGATCGTGAAGACGCCCATGACGACCATGGCGCTGACCCGGGCGAACGGGCTCTCGCGCTGGGCGCGCGGTGCCTTCGCCTCGGTTGAACGGATGCCGCGAGCCGGCTTGGCGGGGGTGGTGGGGGTCAGGGTGCTCACTTGGCTTCCTTACGCTGCGTGAACTTCAGGAACGTGAAGGAGAGGATGAACGTGGCCAGGGCCAGCACAACGGAGAACGCGGCGGCCAGGTTGAAGTTCGGGATCGACGAGGTGGAGTACACCGTCAGGTTCGGGGTGAACGTGCTGGTCACGGCCGAGCTGAAGCTGCGGAAGACCTGCGGTTCGGCGAGCAGCTGCAGGGTGCCGATGATCGAGAAAATGGCGGTCAGGATGATCGCCGGCATGATCAGCGGAATCTTGACCGACCAGGCGATGCGCAGCTGGCCGGCGCCGTCGAGGCGGGCGGCCTCGTAGAGTTCGGTCGGGATCGCCAGCAGCGCGGAGTAGATGATGAGCATGTTATAGCCTACGAACACCCAGGTGACGACGTTGGCGATGGCCCAGAGCACGAGGTCGGCCGAGAGGAAGTTGATGTTCTCGGTGACGGCGCGAAACGGCGACAGATTGGGTGAGTAGAGGTAGCCCCACATGATCGCGGCGATGACGCCGGGGACCGCGTAGGGGACGAAGAACGCCAGCCGGAAGAATCTCTTGCCGCGCACGAGCGGCGAGTCCAGCAACAGGGCGAACAGCAGCGCGAGACCGAGCATGATCGGAACCTGCACGGCGCCGAAGGCGAGCACCCGGGTGATCGACTCCCAGAACGGCCCATTCTGGAACACCAGGATGTACTGGGTCAGTCCGCCGAAGACCTCGGTGGCCTGGCCGAAGGTGCCCTCGCGCTCGATCACGAGCAGTGACTGGTAGATCGCGTAGCCGATCGGGACGAGGTAGAACAGGGCAAATAGGGTACCGAACGGCAGCACGAACGCAAGGATCGCGCCCGTGTGCTGCACGCGGGGCTTCGCTCCGGGGGCCTTGGCTGGCTTGGCGGCGCGGGGTCTCTTTCGGGCAGCGCTGCCCGGGGCATCCGTCAGGGGAACGGCAGGTGCGCTCATGATGAGGGGTCCTCTCTAATCACGCGGACGGCTCCGGCCGGCACGCGCACGATTCGACCGACGGGTTCGTCGGTGACGAGCTCGTGGCCGGCGGCCGGAAGCTCGACGTCGCCCGAACCGTGGTTGATGATGAACAGATAGCTGTGGGTGGAGCTCACACGGCGCACGACCTCGATGGCTCCGGTGCGCTCCGGGCCGACCGCGGTGACCCGAGCCTCCTGGGCGATCCTGCGCAGGACGTCCCGCAGGGCGCCGGCCTCCAGCGCGGTGGCGACGTACCAGGCGGTGCCGCCTCCGTGCCGGTTGCGGGTGATGGCGGGGATGCCGGGCAGCGGCCCGTCGATGTAGCTCGCGACCACCTCGGCGGTGTCGATGCGCAGGCGTTCGCTCCACAGGCTCGCGGCGGCGCCGGTGTCGAGAGCGAGAACGTGGGAGGGCAGCAGCGGAGAGAACTCCTCCACCGTGATGCCGAGGATCTCGCGGAACGCGCCGGGGTAACCGCCGGTGCGCACCCGGTCGTCTACGTCGACGATGCCGCTGAAGAAGGTGATCAGGGCGTGGCCGCCGGCGGCGACGTAGGCGTTGAGATTCTCGGCCTGCGCGTCCGAGACCAGGTAGAGGCACGGGACGACGACGAGGCGGTAGCCCGAGAGGTCGGCATCCGGGGAGACGATGTCGACCGTGACGCCGAGTTCGTGCAGGGCCGCGTAGGCGGCGTGCACCTGGTCGAGGTAGCGCACCGCGTGGGACGGACGGGATTCGCCGTCGCCTGCCCACCAGGATTCCCAGCTGAAGATGATCGCGGCATCCGCGACGACCCGGCTGCCGGTGACCTCGGCAAGACGATCCAGGGTTGCGCCCAGGGCCACGACCTCGCGCCAGAGCACGGTGTCGGTGCCGGCGTGGGGCACCAGGGCGGAGTGGAATTTCTCCGACCCCTGCGGGGAGGCGCGCCACTGGAAGAAGCAGACGCCGTCCGCACCGCGGGCGACGTGGGCGAGGGAGTTGCGGGTCATTTCGCCGGGCGCCTTGGCCAGGTTGTGCGGCTGCCAGTTGACGGCACCGGCGGCCTGTTCCATCAGGAGCCAGGGCTCACCCTGGGCGAGCCCGCGGGTGAGGTCCGCGGCGAAGGCGAGCTCGGTGGCCGGGTCGGCGAGGCGGTGGTCGAGGTAGTGGTCGTTGGCGACGATGTCCATGTCGCCGGCCCAGGCCCAGTAGTCGAGGTTGCGGATGTGCGCGGTGACCATGAAGTTGGTGGTCACGGCCACGTTCGAGTGGCGGCGCAGCACCGCGCTCTCGCGGCGATAGTAGTCGAGCAGTTCGGCGGAGCTGAACCGGTGGAAGTCGAGCACCTGGCCGGGGTTGTGGCTGGACAGCGTGAGCCGCGGGGTGAGGATCTCGGCCCACTGGCCGTACCGCTGGCTCCAGAAGGAGGTACCCCAGGCTGCGTTGAGAGCATCGATGGTGCCGTAACGCGCCTGAAGCCAGAGACGGAACGCGGCGGCGGTGTCGTCGCAGTAACAGAGCGCGTTGTGGCAGCCCAATTCGTTGGACACGTGCCAGAGGGCGATGGCCGGGTGGTGGCCGTACCGCTCGGCGACCTTTTCGACCAGGGCCAGCGCGTGCTCACGGAACACGGCCGAGCTCGGGCACCAGGCCTGGCGACCGCCGGGGAAACGGGTCGTGCCGTCGTCGGCGACCGGAAGGATCTCGGGGTGAAGTGTGGTCAGCCACGGCGGCGGCGACGAGGTGCCGGTGCCGAGGTTGACCCGGATCCCGTTGGTGTGGAGCAGCTCGATGATCGTGTCGAGGGTGTCGAAGTCGTACTCGCCCGCACGCGGCTCAAGGTTCGACCAGCCGAAGATGTTGATGGCCACCAGGTCGACGCCGGCCTCGCGCATGAGGCGCACATCCTCGGCCCAGGTCTCGGGACCCCACTGCTCCGGGTTGTAGTCACAGCCGTAGGCGATGCCCTCGTGCACGAACGGGTGGGCCGGGGCCGCACCGTTCGAAGTGGCTGCTCGCGAGTTCATGTGCTCCCTGACTGTGGCGTGCACTTCGTGGTGACGACACCGTGGTGACGATTCTGTGCTAACTGTTCTGTGAACGTGCACAGAGTCGGGAGAAAAACACTCCGTTGGGTTTTCTGTGAACGTACACAGAGTATGTATCTCCCGGCGGTCGTGTCAAGCGCGGAGTGTGTGCGGGAGCGTTACAGTTATCGAATGGTGACAATCCCGTCTCGACGCAAACGCGCGACGATCCACGACGTCGCCGTGGAAGCCGGAGTTTCCCGCGGCACGGTCAGCCGGGTCGTGAACGACGAGCCCTACGTCTCGGCGTCGGCCCGCATCGCCATCGAGGCGGCCATCGAGAAGGTCGGCTATGTGCCGAACAACGCCGCCCGCAGCCTGGTCATGCAGCGCTCGGAGGCCGTCGGTTTCATCGTGCACGAGCCGCACTCCCTGTTTTTGGACGACCCCAACATCGGCGGAATTCTACTCGGCGCCAACACCGTGCTCTCCCGCGCCGACTACCAGATGGTCAGCCTGGTCATCGACTCCCAGCGCGACACCGAGCGCGTCGCCCGCTACCTCAGCGGCGGTTTCGTCGACGGGGTCGTCATCGTCTCCGCTCGCCAGGAAGACCCGATCACCCGGGTGATCGAGAAGCTGCGCCTTCCGGCCGCCTTCGTGGGACATCCGCCCGACCTGCGCCAGCTTCCCTTCGTGGGCATCGACAACCGGGCGTCGGCGCGCGCCATCACCGAACGCCTCATGCAGACCGGCCGCACGCGCATCGGCATGATTGCCGCCGCGCTCGACCGCGACTCCGGCGCCGACCGTCTGGCCGGCTTCACGGATGCCCTCGGCGACCGCTTCGACCCGGCTCTCGTGGCCCGCGTTCCGCTGTACACCTTCACCGACGGGGCCCTCGGCATGCGTGCACTGCTTCAGCGTGACCCGCTGATCGACGGCGTGTTCGCCGCCTCCGACGCGGTCGCGGCCGGTGCTATGGAGGCGCTGCGCCATGCCGGGCGCACCATTCCCGGAGACGTCGGCATCGTCGGCTTCGACGACAGCTCCTGGGCGCTGCGCACCCAGCCGCACCTGTCCACCGTGCACCAGCCCGCCTTCGGCCTCGGTGAGCGGGCGGCCGAGTGCGTGCTGGGCCAGTTGCGCGGCGAAGAGCAGCCGGCCGAGGGCATATTGCTCGAGACTCCGATCGTCTGGCGTGACTCCGCCTGAATCGGGGGTTGGCGGTGCAGGGCCATGGCGGCAGCATCTGGCTTCGGGCTGGCCGGAGCACTCCGGCTGCGCGTCTCCCCCACCGCGCGTGGCCAACCCCCACCCCGCGTGGCCAACCCCCACCCCGCGTGGCCAACTCAGGAGAATGCTCGGGCCGGTTAGGGGCATCCGCGTGTTTCCGTGGGATTTTCGGTGCACGACGGATGCCCGCGCTGGATCTCCTGAGTTAGCCACAGCGCGGGTTGGTGAACGGGTCGGGTGAACGATGGATGCGGGCTCGCCTGCGGCGGGGCACACTGGAAGCATGGTTCGCAAGCAGGTTGTCGTGCGCGGGGTGGTGCAGGGAGTCGGGTTCCGCTACTACACCCAGGCCGAGGCGCGCCGACTCGGGCTCGCGGGTCATGTGCGCAACCGCGGGGACGGTGCGGTGGAGGTCGAGCTGGAGGGCGACGCGGCAACCGTCTGGGTGATGCTCTCGTGGCTGCAGCACGGCCCGCCGTCGGCCCGGGTCGAGGCGGTCGAGGTCACCACGATTCCGCCGCTCGGCGAGACCGGGTTCCGGATCGGCTTCTGAGCGGAACGGCCGGCTGAGCGGCGGCATCCGGTTGATACCGAGGTCAGCGGGCACCCGACCGGCTGGCGTAGCGTGGGAGCATGTGCGCGCGAGCTGCCGATCCCGCTCGGACGGACCCCCCGAAGCGCGTTCACTCGGCGGCGACGAGATCGGGCGTGCGCGCACTCACTGCGGCACCCGTACGCCGGGCCCTCGCCCGAACTTCTCGGACGCAGCCCGTGCACACCGTGCGCCGCGGGTTCGGCATCGGCCGCCTGCTCCTCGCCGGCCTGGGCGTGGTGGCCCTCGCCGGCTACTTCGATTACGTGCTCGGTTTCGCCACGTTTCAGATCTACAACTACTTCAGCTATTTCACCGTGCAGAGCGGTATGGCCGCGATCGTCGCCTTCGCCGCTGCCGCATTCGTCGCATTTCGGCACACGACCGACCCACCCTGGCTGAACTGGTTCCGGTTGCTTGTGACGACCTACATCACCGTCTCCGGGATCGTATTCCTGACCATCGTCATCCAGTCCTCCTCGCTGGACTACACGATCGAGGTGCCCTGGTCGAGCCAGTTGCTGCACTTCTGGATTCCCACGATCGCACTCCTTGACTGGCTGACGGATGCCGGCAAGGCCCGCCTGCCCTGGAAAATCCTGGTCTGGGTTCTCGTGGTGCCCTCGATCTGGGGAGTGTTCACGCTCATCCGCGGGTCGATCGTGGGGTGGTACCCGTATTTCTTCCTCGACCCGGTGCAGGTGCGCGGCCCGCTCGAGACCGTGATCTACTGCCTGGTCGCGCTGCTGCTCTTCACCGCGATCGCCGCCGTACTCACGGCCACGTCGCGGCTGCCCCCGCGGGCGCAGGGGCGCGAACCTACAGCGGCGTGAAGGTGTATTCGCTGGTCAGGTGCCCGCCCCGGCAGGCGCCGCAGTGGAGCACCCCGGATGCCCGCATCGCGAGGACCCGGGGTGTGCATTGCACGACCTTGGTGCCGCAGCACGGCGAGACCGCCAGGTAGGCACCGGGGGCGGTGGGTTGGTGCCCGTTCAGGCCACGAATGTGGTGAGTGCCTTCACAGGGCAGGTCAGGGTCGACGTCCAGAAGGACGACGGATTCGCGGTCGATGTCGATGTCGAGGAGGATATCCATGGGGAGCACAGCAATCGCACGGTCAAGCAGAAAAGTGGAGCAGTCGCGGGCGGGGGTGGTGCATCCCGGTGACGACCGCACTGGGATGGCCGGCGGAACGAGCCCGGCCTGGAACGGGGGCATCCACCCGTCAGGAATCCGTCGGCAAGGCCAGTCCGGGTAACGACTGGACCTCTGGGCGCTGCACCACGACGGGCTGCGACTGCATGAGAACGTGCCCCGAGTGGGAGCCAGAATTCATCGACTGGACGTTGGCAGGTGGGTACACCACGAATCTCAGAATTAAGACGGGTGGACAATCGCGAGGCGCCGGCCGGGGATTCGGGGAGCGGCGTGGTGCGGACCTACTCCGTGGTCGGGTTGTCGGTCGGCACGGCCGAGTAGAACGGCTCGAGGCTGCTCAAGGCGGCGGCGAGGAACTCGTCGTCGTCGACCTCCGCGAGGCGCAGAGCGGTCTCCGCCGCAACCAGGCCCACCAGCACCGGTTCGCCGGTGAGCGGAACCATGTTGATCCAGACGCGGAAGTCGTCGTCGCCGCCGACCGTGGACCAGAGCGGGGCATCCGTGTCCCAGAACGGCTTGTCGAATTGCAGCCAGATCTTGTCGAGCGTGCCCATGCCCAGGGCCGAGATGGCACCGCGGTGCGTGAAGGGCAGCGGCGGGTCGAACTCCATCACTTTGGTCTTCAGCACCCCCAGCGGCACGGTGACGACGACCCGGTCGGCGGAGAGCGACTCGCCGGTGCCGAGCCGGAGGCTGGTGCCGGCTTCGCTGTAGGCGATTTTGGTGACCACGCTCGACCCGAGCATGTCGATGCCGTCGCTGAGGTCGGTAAGCAGGGTGGCGAAGCCGCCCAGCACGATACGATCCTCGCCGGGGTCGGTGTCAGGGTCGGCCTGAGGGTTGGCGTCCGAGTACCAGGAGGACTGCTCCGGAACAGGGCCCCCTGCCAGTGGGTCGAGCACCACCGTGATCTGGTACTCGAGCCAGTCGGCGTCGGAAACGCCGGTGTCGGCATCCGTCGTCGAGAGCTTGGAGGCTCCCGAATCAGCAAGGGACTGCGCGATGGACACGTCGGTGGGCTGCTCGGCGGCCCAGGCCAGCGCCGTGGCGACTGCCTGCGCGCCGGTGTCGGGCACCTCCACGACCGTGCCGGCCGCGGTGCGGACCTCCGGCGGATCGGTGAAGGGGGCCGTGGCGACGCCGCGGTCGGTGAGGTCCTCGTCGAGGGTGGTCTGGCCGGTGCGCCGGACGAAAGCCGCGCCGAGCTCGATCGGGAATGGCCAGTCCTTGTCGGTGACGGTGTCGATGCGGCCGCCGATGCGGTCGCGGGCCTCGACCAGGAACACGTCGAAGCCGGCGTCCTGCAGGTCTCGGGCCGCGGTGAGTCCGGCGATTCCGGCGCCGATCACGGCGATGCGCTCCCCCGGGCGCGCCGCTGCGAGCACGTCGCGGGCGGCGCGCTTCCCTGAATCGCGGGCGCCCTGCACCGTGCCCGGCGCGTCGGTGGAGGTGGCCTCACCGGCGAAGAAGAGGCGGTCGTCGACGGGCTGGCCGAGCGCGGCGCGCTGCTCGGGCGTGGCGCCCACCGCGGGGTAACTGAAGGAGCCGCGGGCGAACGGGTCGGCCGACCAGGACGTGCGGCGCATGGCCGCCGGCTTCGGGACGAGCGAGGGTGTCGACGTCGGCTTGGGCGTGACGGGTGCCGAGGGCCGCGGAGTCGGCGTCACGCACGCGGTGAGCGCGACCAGGCTCAGGCCGGAGACTGAGCCGAGCAGAAAGGTTCGTCGTTTCATCGCTGTGTCGGCACCAGGTATGGCGCCGACGTCCTCCTCTCCGAGCGGGCCGGGCAGTACGACCAAGCTACCGCAGAGCCGGGTGAAGTGGCCGGTCGGGTGGGGGTGGGGTGGGGTCTGCGCACGTGTCTTCGGAGATTGTCGCGACACGCGGCATCCCACCCTGAAATACGGCGTTTCGCGAAAATCTCCGAGTTTGCGTTCGCCGGTGACGCGGTGGCGGTCTAGCGTGCGCTGGTGGCGGTCTAGCGTGCGCTGGTGGCGGTCTAGCGTGCGTTGGTGGCGGGCGGGGTCCTCGTCAGCGCGTCAGCTCACAGCACGTGGCTGGCAGCAGACGATGGCAGCACACAGCACGTCAGGCGAGCCGATGCTGCAGGAAGCCGTCCTCGAGCAGCTCCCGCACGCGCGGGAGCAGGTCCGCGGCGAGTTCGCGCTCATCGACGTCGAGCAGTTGGGCCAGCGCAGCGACGATCGAGCCGACGTCGAGCTCACCGTCAGAGGCGCCGACCAGGGCGGCGAGGCCGGTGTCCAGCGCGATCAACCGGCCGAAGCCGGTGCCCTGGTGCAGCGTCATCAGGGTGGGGTCCTCCTGGCCGGGCCAGTAGTGCCGTACCTCGGTGACATCGGATGCGACGGCGAGCCGCGCGCGGGCGAGGCGGGCGTCATCCGTTGCCGCGTGCCAGTCGTGGGCGGCGAGGCAAGCGGCAAGATGGCTGCCCATGCCTCCTGGATTGTGGCCGAGGGTGCCGGGGAGGCGTTCGAGCCGACGGAAGGTGGGGGTGCCGGCGGCCGGGCGGCGCAGCAGCATGTAGCCGAAGCCGACCTGACTCACGCCGCGCGCCGCGAAGTCGTCGAGCCAGGCCCCGTAGAGGCGGTCGAAGTCGGCGGTGTCGGAGCGGGTGCCGCCGTCGCGGATCCACGTCTCGGCGTAGAGCGTGGGGGCCTGCACCTCGCGTTCGATGATCCAGGCGTCGAGTGCGGCGGCATCCGTGGCCTGCACGGTCTCCTGCTGGCCCCCGTGCGCACCCTCGGCACCGGCCCTCGCGGCACCCTCGGCCCCGGCGGCACCTTCCGCCCCGGGCGTATGCGAATTCGACGGAGATTCAGCTCCCAGAGGGGCCAAACGCGCCGAATTCGGGCTGTTTGGGGCAAAATCTCCGTCGAATTCGTCAGGGCGCAGCGGGACGGAAGCTGGCGATGCAGGGGATGCGACAGGGGTGACAGGGGTGACGGGGGCGGCGAGCCAGGCGGCCAGACGCTCGAAGGCATCCTGGCCGGCGTGGTACTCCCAGTTCCCGAGCAGCTGGGCGACGCCGCCGGGGGTGAGATGTTCGGCAGCGCCGCGCACGACCGCCTCGACGAGCGCGTCGCCGACCAGGCCGCCGTCGCGGTATTCGTAGGCCGGCACACCCGGCACACGCGGGGTGATCACGAACGGAGGGTTGGAGATGATGTGGTCGAAGCGCTCCCCCGCGACCGGTTCGAACAGGCTCCCGAGGCGAAACTCGATATTCCCGATCTCGTTCAGCTCGGCGTTGAGCGCGGCAAGCTCCAGGGCTCGCACCGAGATGTCGGTGGCTACCACCCGGTCGGCGTGCCGGGACGCGTGCATGGCCTGGATTCCGCATCCGGTGCCCAGGTCGAGGGCGCTGGCCACCGGGGTCGGGATCAGGAGCCCGGTCAATGTGAGGGATGCCCCACCCACCCCGAGCACATGGCTTTCGCCGAGCGGGTGGCCGAGTGCGAACTCTCCCAGGTCGGACACGATCCACCAGCTTCCGGCGCCATGCGCGTCGACGAAGCTGTAGGGCCGCAGTTCGAGGAGCGGGCGGAGGGTTCCGGCCGCACCGGATGCACCGGATGCAACAGGGCCGACACCCGGAAGGACATCGGCGTCGACATCGGCGTCGACACCGGCGTCGACGGATACCGCGAGGCCGAGCTCCTCGGCCCCGGCGGCACCCAGCGCGGGGAGGGCGACATCGAGATCCGCTCGGTCGACGGGCAGGCCGAGCACGAACAGGCGAGCCAGTGTGGCGCAGGGTTCGGCGTGCCCGAGCCTCTCCCGGAGACCTTCCAGCCCCCGAAGCGCCGGGACCCGCTGGTTGCGGCGCAACGCGGCATCCGCTTCGATCCCCCACAGGCCAGTGAGGGCCGAGACCGAGAAGTTGGCGGCGGCGAGGTCGGCGCGAAGCCGGTCGATCAGTGCAGAAGTCACCCGTCTATTCAACTGCACCGGCTGCCGCACCGTCTGCCGGACCGGCCGCCGCTACCGGCGCTCCTCCGCCACGCTGTTACCGCCGTCGACGACGATCGTCTGGCCGGTGACGTATGACGCGCCGGGCGAGGCCAGCCAGGCGATCACGGAGGCCACCTCGGCAGCCGTGCCGCTGCGCCCGACGGGCACGAGCGCGCCCTCGACTGCCTCGCTCTCCAGCTGCGACCCGGTCTCGATCCAGCCCGGTGCGACCGCGTTGGCGGTGATGCCGAGCCAGGCCTCATCCACGGCGAGCGCTCGGGTGAGCCCGGCCAGACCAGCCTTCGCGGCCGCATACGTCAGGTCCCCGCGCGACGCCATCACCGGCCCAGACACGCTGGACACTGTGACGATGCGCCCCCAGGCCGCCGCGTGCATGAAGCCGATCACGGTGCGCGTGGCGTGGAAGGCGGTCGATAGGTTGATCGCGAGGCCGCGGTCCCACTCGTCCGGCAACGTGGTGCTCACGTCGCCGTGCAGCATCTCGGCATCGCCGACCGCGACCATGCCCGCGTTGTTCACCAGAATCGTGGGCGCCAGCCCGGCGGTCGCGAGGGAGTCGGCGAGCACCAGCGCGCCGGCCTCGGCGTGGAGGGTGCAGACGATGCCGGATGCCGCGATGCCCCGTTCCGTCAGCTCAGCCGCTCGCTCATGCACGCGTTCGGTCGTGGCGGTGAGCACGACGTGTGCACCGAGCTCACCCAGCATCCGTGCCGCGGCGAATCCGATCCCGGAGGCGCTGCCGGCCCCGGTGACCAGGGCCGTACGACCGGCGAGGTTCCACGCGTCGGGCAGGGCGAAAGCGAGAGGGACGGGGACACCGATAGAAGCAGGGAGTCCGACAACCTCGGGGAGAGTCATGGCGCCATGCTAGCGGCTACCGCGGCACGTCCATCGGGATGGCGGCGAACTCGCGCACGACCAGCCGGGGCGTGACCATCCGGTGCCGGGGTTCGGCCGACTCGGGGGCTCCGTGCACCTTGCCGCCGAACTCGCCGGTGAGCAGTTCGAGCACTCCGGCGGCCACCTCGTCCACTGCTTGGTCGACGCTGGAAAGCCCGATCGCGGCGGCGATGGGGGTGTTGTCGTAGCCGGTGACGGGCACACGCTCGGGGTTCGCGATCATCGCCCCGAGGGCGAGCGAGTCGCTCGCGCAGAGCACGGCATCGATCTGGCCGGCGTTCTGCCGCAACTGCTGCATGGCCGCGGTGCCCTGGCTGACGCCGTCAGTGGTGACGATCTCCAGCTCGGCCAAGTCCCGCTCCGAGACGTCGCCGCGTTCGATCATCGCGTCGTACCAGCCTCGTCGGCGGTCATCGCCGGTGCCCGACGGGCTGGGCCAGCCGATGTAGGCGATGCGCCGGGCTCCGGTCTCCTGCTGTGTCCGCGTGGCGGCGTGCAGGCCGGACCAGCCATCCACATCCACCCACAGGTGCTGCGGGTCGTTCATATCGTCGACTCCCCACGGCCGCCCGAAGGTGACGAAGGAGATGCCGTTCTCGATCAGCCATCGGGTGCGTGGGTCGCCGGCGAACGTCGACGTGAGCACGAAACCATCGACATCCGCGCCGTCGTTCAGGCGCCGGAACTGGATGATCTCGTCTTCGGGGCTCGTGGCCGTGAACAGCAGCACCCGCAGCCCCTGGGCGTCGGCCTGCTCGGTCACGGCGTGCAGAAACCGGTCGAGCACCGAACCGGAGATGCCGTCGATCACCGGGTCCAGCCGGATGCCGATGGTCGAGCTGCGCCGCGTGCGCAGCCGGCGGGCGGAGGCGTGCGGCCGGTACCCGAGTTCGGCGATGGCAGCCTCGACCCGCTGGCGGGTGTCGGTGCGCACGATGCCGGGCGAATTCATCACATTCGAGACGGTCTGCCTGGAGACGCCGGCCGCGAGCGCGACATCCGTCACCGTGGGGAACCCACCCATCGCCGCTCCTGCCCCACGCCCTTGTCGGACGCGCCTGCCCCCGTGAATTGAACGATCAAATATTGTTCTGCACAGAATACCGTGTCTCGACGGATCGCGGAAACACGGTGATTAGATCGATCAAAAAAAAGTTTGATCGATCAAATGAATTCAGCTATCGTGACCGTTACACAAGCAAACGCGCATCGATGCGCGACTCAAGGAGAAACAAGATGCAACGACGCAACTCCCGCTGGCTGATCGGAACCGGGCTCGCCGTGGCCGGCGCCCTCACCCTCAGCGCGTGCGGTTCCGGATCCGGCTTCGGCGGCGACACCGCCGATTCGGGCGGAGAGCTCACGAGCGATTCCACCCAGGGGCTCAACATTCTGATCGGTTCCAGCGGCGACGCCGAGACCGCCTCCGTCAACGCCGCCGTGGCCGCCTGGTCCGAGACCTCTGGCACCGACGCCAAGGTCAGCGTCGCCAGCGACCTCAACCAGCAGCTCGCCCAGGGCTTCGCGGCCCAGAAGCCCGCCGACGTCTTCTACCTGTCGACGGATGCGCTCGCCGGCTATGCCTCGAACGGCTCGCTCCTGGCCTACGGCGACGATCTGGCCAACAAGGACGACTTCTACCCGAGCCTGGTCAGTTCCTTCACGTACGAGGGCGACTTCTACTGCGCGCCGAAGGACTTCTCGACCCTGGGTCTGATCATCAACGACGACCTCTGGGCTCAGGCCGGGCTGACGGATGCCGACATCCCCACCACCTGGGACGAGCTCGCGGCCGTCAGCAAGACGCTCACGACCGACAGCCAGGTCGGACTCGCCCTCGGCGGCGAATACGCCCGTCTGGGCGCGTTCATGGCCCAGGCCGGCGGCAGCCTGATGAGCGAAGACAACACCGAGGTCACCGCGAACAGCGCGGAGAACGTCGCGGGCCTCGAATACGCGCAGACCCTCCTGAACGACGGGGTAATGAGCTACGCCAGCGAAATCGGTGCCGGGTGGGGTGGCGAGGCGTTCGGCAAGCAGCTCTCGGCCATGACCATTGAGGGCAACTGGATCACGGGCGCGATGAAGAGCGACTTCCCCGACGTCAACTACACGGTCGCCGAGCTGCCTGCAGGCCCGGAGGGCCAGGGCACCCTGCAGTTCACCAACTGCTGGGGAATCGCCGCCGACAGCCCCAACCAGGCCGGCGCGCTCGAGCTCGTCGAACAGCTCACCAGCAAGGATGCCCAGCTCACCTTCTCGGAAGAATTCGGCCCGATGCCCTCGATCAAGTCGGCCGCCGAAGACTGGAAGAGCGCCAACCCCACCCTGGTGGCCTTCCTCGACGGCGCCGACTACGCCAAGGGCGTGCCCAACGTGCAGGGCGCCGCGGATGTCACGAGCGACCTGAACGCCCAGCTCGAGTCGCTGAAGACCGGGGACGCGCAAGCGATTCTCGATTCCGTGCAGAAGAACCTCGAAGCACTGCTGAAGTAGTCCACGATGTCGACGCCTGCACGCACGGCTCGCCGCTCGAATATCCGGGGCGGCGAGACCGCCTCGGGGTGGCTCTTCACCGCCCCGATGATCATCCTGCTCGGCTTGTTCCTGGTCATCCCGGTGCTGATGGCCCTCTGGGTCAGCTTCTCCGACTGGAACGGCCGCGGCAGCCCCTTCAGCGGCACAGTGTCGTTCGTGGGCCTCGACAACTACTCCGCCCTGGTCGGCGGCGGCGGCCTGGCCGAACAGGACTTCGGCACAGCGCTGCGTAACAACGCCTGGTACGTCCTCCTGGTCGTGCCGACCCAGACCATGCTGTCGCTGCTGCTGGCCGTGCTGGTCAACCGGCAGATCCTGCGCGGCCGCGGCTTCTTCCGCACCGCGTTCTATTTCCCGTCGGTGACCAGCTCGGTGGCCATCACGGTGCTCTGGCTGTTCCTGTTCAGCGCCAGCGGCGCCGTCAACAAACTGCTGGCGTTCATCGGCGTCAACGGACCGAACTGGTTCAACGACCCCAGCGGCGTGCTGCACAACATCCTCGGAGCGTTCGGCGTCGAGACCGGCCCGGCCGCGCTCACGGGCAACACGTTCCTCGGAATCTCTTTCTGGGAGTGGCTCGCCGGGCCATCCGTGGCCATGAGCGCCTTCATCCTGATGGCCGTGTTCACCACCAGCGGCACGTTCATGCTGCTGTTCATCGCCGCGTTACAGAACCTCAGCGGCGACGTCGTCGAGGCCGCCATGATGGACGGCGCCAACGGCTGGCAGCGGTTCTGGCGGGTCACCCTCCCCCAGCTGCGACCGACCCTCTTCACCGTGCTCACCCTCGGCCTGATCGGTGCCTGGCAGGTCTTCGACCAGATCTATACCGGCACGCAGGGTGGACCAGGCAAGACCACGCTCACTCCGGCCTATCTCTCCTATCAGGCCGCTTTCACCAACCAGGCCTGGGGCCAGGGCGCCGCGATCGCTTTCATCCTGTTCGTCATCATCGTGGCCTTCACGCTGTTCCAGCGCGCTCTGCTCGCCGAACGCAAGGTCTCCAACCGGCGGATGCGTCCGTATCTGCAGAGCCCGACATCCGGAGGTTCGAAATGAGCACCACGGTGAGAACCCGCGAGCGCACCGTCTCTCCCTCCCGACGCCTGCGCGCCCTGGGCCGGGAACAGTTGCCGACCCGCGCGATCGCCGGCCGGTCACTGCTGTACGCGATCCTGGTCGTACTGGCGATCATCTACATCGCCCCGTTTCTGATTCAGGTCGCCACCTCCTTCAAAACGGATGGCGATGCCGCCAGCAATCCCATGTCGCTGCTGCCGCAGACCTGGTCCACGGCCGCGTACGAGAGGTTGTTCCTCAACTCGGACTTCCCGGTCTGGTTCCAGAACTCCGCCATCGTCACCGTCTTCGTCACCCTCGGCCGCGTCTTCTTCAATTCCCTGGCCGGTTACGCCCTCGCGCGGCTGCACTTCCGGGGCCGCACCGTGATCTTCGCGCTGCTCATCGCCGTGATGAGCGTGCCCGGGGTCGTGCTCCTGATCCCGAAGTTCCTGGTGATCAACCAGCTCGGCATCTACGACACCTACGTTGCAATGATCGTGCCGCTGCTCACGGATGCCGCGGGCGTCTTCATCATGAAAAACTTCTTCGAGTCGATTCCGGCGAGTGTGGAGGAGCAGGCACGCATCGACGGGGCCAGCACCTTCCGGGTGTTCTGGTCGATCGTTCTGCCGATGGCCCGGCCGGCCCTGGTGACCATCATCATCCTGTCGTTCCAAGGGTCCTGGAACGAGCTGTCCCACTTCATCGTGGCCACGCAGTCCCCCGAGCTGACGACGCTGACCAAGGGCGTGGCGTCACTGGCCTCCGGGCAGCTCAGCCAGGGCACGCAATACCCACTCAAGCTGGCCGCGGCGGCGATCATGACCATCCCGGTCGCGGTGATGTTCTTCATCTTCCAGAAACGCATCATGAACACCACCGATGGGGCGGTGAAGGAGTAGTCCTTCTCTCCACCCTTTTCCTTCCGTTCCCTCGCTACTTCCGTTCCTTCTGTTCCTTCCGTTCCTTCTGTTCCTTCTGTTTCTTCTCTACTTCCATCCCTTCTCTACTTCCATCCCTTCTCTACTTCCATTCCTTCTGTTCCTTCTGTTCCTTCTGTTTCTTCTGCAGATCCGCACCACAACCCCCTCTGGAGTCGTACCTCGCTCATGTTCTCTCACCCCGTTCAGCCTCTGCTCCATGACTCCGCCATCGTTCTGGCGGCCCCGACCCAGGCGTGGTCGCGGTCCGACGGGCAGACCGACAAACCCATCCACGGCTTGTACCACGCGGACACCCGGATCCTCTCCGGCTGGTCCCTGCTGATCGGCGGCCGGACCGGCGAAGCGATCGGACACGCCCAGCGCGGCGCGGGACAGGTCACCTTCACGTCGCTGCTCCGCCACCTCGACGACCGCACCGCCGACCCCCGGCTGCGGCTCGAAGTCACCCGCACGGTCACCGCGGGGCGCCTGACCGAACGGATCGAGATCATCTCGGGACTCGAACAGGCTCTCGACACGACCGTGTCCGTGCGCCTGACGCCCGATTTCGCCGATATGCAGACCGTGAAGGCCGGCCTCGCGGGGGCCGCCGAGCGCGACGCTTTCGGGGGCGTGGACCTGCCCGCGGCACCGGATGTCGTTGTGACGGAGGCGAGCGGGGGCATCCGTCTGTCGACCGACACCGTGGCGGCGCTGGTGGGGGTGAGCGACGACGGGGTGCTGACCGGCTCGACCGCCGAGGCTGACACCGAGGTCACCGGCACCTGGTCGGTCACCGTGCCCGCGAAAAGCAGCATCACCGTGGAGTGGACCGTCGAGATCGCGCACGCGGCCACCGTGGTGCAGGCCGCATCGGGGCTGCCTGAGTGGTCCGGGGTGTCGGTGCGCTCCGGCGATGAGCGCCTCGGACGTTGGGTGGCACGTGCGCTCGACGACCTGACCGGTCTGCGGATGGCCACCACGACGAGTCCGGCCGAGCCGTTCCTGGCCGCCGGCGCCCCCTGGTTCTTCACCCTGTTCGGCCGGGATTCCCTGTGGGCGGCGCGCTTCCTGCTGCCGCTCGGCACCGAGATCGCGGGCTCCACGCTGCGCCTGCTCGCACAGCTGCAGGGCACCAAGAGCGACACCGAGACCGCGGAACAGCCCGGCAAGATCATGCACGAACTGCGCCCCGATGTGTACTCGATGCCCGGCGAGAGCCTGTCGCTGCCGCCGCTGTACTACGGCACCGTCGATGCCACCCCGCTCTGGATCTGCCTGCTGCGCGACGCCTACCGTTGGGGTTTGGCCACCGAAGAAGTCGAGGCTCTGCTGCCTGCCCTCGAAGCGGCCCTCGGCTGGATGCGCGACTTCGGCGACAGCGACGGCGACGGCTTCCTCGAATACGTCGACATCACCGGCCACGGCCTCGCGAACCAGGGCTGGAAGGACTCCGGCGACTCGATCCAGTGGCGCGACGGCAGCCTCGCCGATGGACCGATCGCCCTCTGCGAGGTGCAGGCCTACGCCTACGAGGCCTATATCGGCGGCGCCGAACTGCTCGACGCCTTCGGCAGGGCCGGCGGCGACGCCTGGCGCGCCCGGGCGGCCGCGCTCCAGACCCGGTTCCGGGACTCGTTCTGGATCGACGCGCCCGCCGGCCGCTACCCGGCCGTCGCCCTCGACGCCTTCAAGCGCCCGGTCGACACCGTGACCAGCAACATCGGCCACCTGCTCGGAACCGGGCTGCTCTCCGCGGAGGAGTCCGCCCTCGTGGCCGCCCGGCTCGTGTCTCCGGAGTTGAACTCCGGCTACGGTCTCCGCACGATGTCGACGGACTCCGTCGGCTACTGGCCGCTGAGCTACCACGGCGGCTCGGTGTGGACCCACGACACCGCGATCGCGATCGCCGGTCTGGGGCGCGCCGGTTTCGGTGCCGAGGCCGGCATCCTGATCGAGGGGCTGCTCGCGGCGGCCGAATCATTCGACTACCGTATGCCGGAACTGCACTCGGGCGACGCGTCCTCCCTGGTTGCCGCCGCGGTTCCCTACCCGGCCGCCTGCCGCCCGCAGGCCTGGTCGGCGGCGGCGGCGGTCTCCGTGCTCGGCACCGTGCTCGGCCTGGAACCCGATCCGGTCACCGGCCAGGTCACCTCCACCCCGATCATCCCCGCGGTCGTCGGCGACGTTGCAGTGCGCGGCCTCCGGACCCCGCCGGCGCCGGCCCGCGCCGGCTAGCCGCGGCCCGGTCCGGCCCGTCGGCCGGCCCGCGGCCCG